>JAGNSQ010000221.1 GCA_017987975.1 Saprospiraceae bacterium | reverse complement strand
ACAATCCTAAAACATTGGCCAATATTTGGATCAAAGAATCAGGTGTTGATGAAGAGCGACTCAAATCAGGCAACATGGCCATGATTTTTGGTCTGACTTATTTCTATTCGTTGATGCTTTGTTTTTTTCTCCAATCAATGGTCATTCATCAATTTCACATCAATTCTATTGTGATGAATGAGCCGGGCTTTGGAGATGCAAGTTCACAGGTGATGATGGACGTTAAAAACTTTATGGACAAGTATGGCAATAATTTCAGAACCTTTGGCCACGGAGCTCTTCACGGGGTGATCTCCTCTGTATTTTTTGTGCTGCCTGTTGTTGCTATCAATGCTTTATTTGAAAGAAGAAGCTGGAAATACATCATGCTCCATTGGGGCTTTTGGGCTATAAGTCTCTTGATTATGGGAGGTCTTATTTGCCAGTTTAGCGTACTAAAATAAAAAAATTAGAAAGTTGGGGAGGATGGTGTCTTCCCCAACTTTCATTCTTCTCTCGCTTTTTTTACTATGGTTTTTACGTCTTCCAGTAATTTTTTCGCATCATAGACAATGCCATCTTTAATGGTGTAATCAACTCCTCCTGCCATTTCTTCTTCATTTTTTTCGTTCAATACCAGGGTACCTGTACCGTATAAGTACTTTAAATTCGACAAAGGATTCTTTTTCATGATGATGATGTCCGCTTTTTTATTAACCTCTATACTTCCGATTTCTTTGTCTGCTCCCAGTGCTTCAGCCCCTTTGATGGTAGCGGCCCTGATTACTTCCAAAGGATGAAAACCGGCTTCTCTCAACAGCTCCAATTCTCTTACATATCCAAATCCATAAAGCTGGTAAATAAAACCTGAATCAGAACCGGCGGTAACCCGCCCACCGCGATTCTTGTATTCGTTGACAAAACGCATCCACAGCTGGTAATTTTGCCGCCATGCTACCTCCTGTTCGGTGCCCCATTCAAACCAATAGGAACCATGTGAGACCCTGCTCGGTGCATAAAACTTCCACAACGAGGGGAGGGTGTAGTCTTTGTGCCATTCTGCATTTCTGGCTCGCATCAGGTCTCTGTTGGCTTCGTAAATATTAAAGGTGGGATCTATTGTGAAGTCAAGGGCCAGCAGCTGGTCCATGACCTGGTTCCATTTATCAGATCCAGGCTGACATGCTTGTTTCCACAGCTTACCAGCCTCTTCAAAACGATGTTGCTCGTTGTTGTAATTATAATCGGGTGGATAATCCTGAATAGTTTTATCTTCAAACAGTGCTTCAGGCAGTCCATACCAATGTTCCATACTGGTTAGCCCTGCTTTTGCTGAGGCTACTACATTCATTCGCGCTACTTCGAGCTGAGCATGGTGGCAGGCTGACCTGAGCCCCAGTTTTTTATTCTCTGTCAAGGCGGGTGCAAAAATGGAGGGGGGAGCACCAAAAAATTTGATTCCATCAGCTCCCTTGGCAGCGTTTTCTCTGACCCACGCTATGCCTTCTTCTGCTGTTGAAATGGGCTTATCCCATCCTTGGCCAAAGGTGGTGTAACAAAATATTCTGGGGGCAGTGATTTCGTTTTTAGCACTCTTCGTTTTGTGAGCCAGGTTCCAGTCCAGACCATTACCACTGCCAGGATCTCTGACTGTAGTAATGCCATGCCCCAGCCAAAGTTTAAAAACATACTCGGAGGGTGTACCTTGCGACTTGCCGCCAATATGCCCATGCATGTCAATAAAGCCGGGCAAGGCGTACATGCCTTCACATTCCAAAATTTCATCACCGGCATTAACTACAGGACGCGATTTTTCTGAGATGGCAACACCCGGATAACCAACGCTTTTAATTTCTGTAATTTTATTTCCCTCTACCACAATGTCTACCGGACCATAGGGTGGAGCGCCGGTGCTGTTGATTAAGGTTACACCCCTTATAATCAATCGTTTAAATGGCCCTTTGCCCTCTGATCGATTGGGGGCATCCGTGACTTGTCCGTTGATATGTAAGGTTATACATATTGTAAAAATAAATAATGTGAGGAATGTACGCATCTCTGCTAATTTTTCCGAAAGATAATAAAGAGTGCTCTTTATTGGGAACATTCTGAATGGTATATCATAGATTGTCTTTGTTTTCCGGAGAATGACACAAAACAGCCCTTACTTTGTTAATAATCACGGTGCTACGTTCAAAAAAGTGGGGCAATTTGATTACTTTTGCACACCTTAATCGAAAACCATCAAATGAAAGCAAAGATATTTATTGCAGGCGCTGGCGGAATTGGCCAGGCAGTAGCCCTCATTATTTCTGAATTCAACATTTTTCAAGCCGACATTGCCTTTGGTGATGTGTCGCAACAAGCACTGGATGATGCCCTTTATTTTGTGAAAGAAGGCTCGTCACATCCGGTAAAATTGGAAGGCATATTAATGGATAAAGGGGGTAATTACGAAAACCTGGTTCCTGTTTTAAATGACTGTGATGTTTTATTGGATTGCCTGCCAGGCAGCCTTGCTCCCAAAATGGCTGAGTTGGCAAGAACCTGTGGTTGCCATTACGCCAATTTAACGGAATATGTTTCAGAAACCAATCAGATCAAAGCCATAGCAGACGGAGCAGATACTTCCTTTGTACTACAAACAGGACTGGCTCCCGGTTTTATCAATATCCTCGCGTGTAAGCTCTATGAGCAGTTCAAAGAAAAGTACGGCAATGATATGTTGGAGGAAATGACCATGAAGGTGGGTGCCTTACCTCAAAATGCCTGTCACCCCCATTTTTATGCTTTTACCTGGAGTCCCATCGGTGTAGCAACCGAATACTTAAAAAATGCGGTAATTGTGGATAATTATAAACAAACAGAAGTTGCTGCCCTAAGTGATACTGAATCACTGATCATCAGTGGCGATCGTTTTGAGGATAACTATACCTCGGGAGGTGCAGCCAATTTACCGGAAGCATTTTCAGGAAAGATCAGAAAACTACACTACAAAACACTTCGCCAACCTGGTCACTACCAATGGGTGAAACGTCAGTTGGAAACCATTCCGGAGGGATTGGATAAAATATCTACCCTTGAAAAAATGATGTTGGAAAACATACCATCTGTAGAAAATGACATGGTGGTAATCTACGCTTCTGTCGAAGGTTTTGATAGCCACGGTAGGAGGAGAAAAATAGAAAAAGCCTATAAGATTTTACCAACTTTGGTTGGCAAAAGGCCTTTAAGGGCCATTCAGACAACTACAGCGGCTCCGATGTGCGAAATGGCCTATATGATGCTCAGTAAAAAATGGAAGGGTCTGATGCAACAAAGCGACGTTCCCACTTCTGAATTTTTGAATGGGCCTTTCGTATCCAGAATTTACGGAAGTTTCGAAGAGCATTGATTGTCTGCCCATATTTTTTACCTTTACAAGTCCCTGAATAACTAAAGGCGGGTAAACACAGTAAGATGAAAAAATGGGTTTTGACTAAATTTGGTGCTGCCAACAACAGCTTTTCGATGGAGGAGTCTGCTGATCCGGTTCCGGGAGCAGGCGAAATATTGAT
>JAGNSQ010000220.1 GCA_017987975.1 Saprospiraceae bacterium | reverse complement strand
TCATTGCGACCAATTTTAGGGTCCCTGTTTACGATCGGCTCATTTCCGAACATAGGAATTACAGGGGCGTCGTACTCAGATTCAGCGTCAAAATCATCGTAGTCATCAATGCCCTCTCTAAAGGCCTCCATATAAGCCTCCGCCCTTTTGACAGGATCAATCATCGGTGTTTCCTCCATTATACGGGAAAGGCTATATTCTACCAGAGATGAAAATGTGGTGAGCAATGGTAAGGGAGTACCATATTCACTATTTTTTAGGATATTTTCTTTGGTACCGAAAATTTCTTTTTGAATAAAACCCCCTGCATAAGCCCTTTCAAAATCTTCTTCAAAGCCGGTAAGTCCGTAATCGTGAATGGGATAAAAACACCAATTAATCATTTCTTTTACCCCGTCATTGATGTAGCTATTAAAGAGGCGTTTAAGAAAAGTTTGTCCCTCATGGTCCGGTCCTTTGTGTTTTAAAAGACTGCCTAGACTTGTAAGTAAAATACTTTTATTGTACCAAAAGTCGTCACCACCTTTCTTTAATGAATCAAACGTATTGGAAGAGAGTTCATCGTCAAATAAGATTTGAAAAGCAGGACCTAAAATATCATGTCCATAATCACCGTATAAATATTCATTTATTTCATCATTTGCCGAAATAAACCGGTCAATAAAAAACGGATACAGTTCACGAATTTTATAGGCAGCTGTAAGGTAGAAGGCATGGAGAAAGAAATCCAGATTAAGTAAACAATCATTGCGAAGGGCTCTTAGCAGACCTTGTTTTAGCAGCCACTTTATATCTGATGTTATTTCATTTTCTCCAAAGGATATTGAATCCAACTCCCGGGCTGTAGGTACAATCGTGTGACTCAGCTTGATGTTCAGTAAGCTGTATAGGATGTCATGTTGCGGCCTGTTATCTACATTTTCAAACATGGGATGCTGCAGGCTCTCCGCCAACCAGAGATAAGAAGCATCTTCTATTTCTAATGAAAAAGGGTTATATTCATAATCATTCTCCAACAATGCAGCAGCCACTTCAAATTTAGCTAAACTCATGCTGCTATCTTCCAATTTCAGATATAGAGATACCAGCTTCTCTTGCATCCCATTTGCCGCATAAAACGATGAAACAAATTTTATCCAACCTTCAAAATCTTCATCATTCATCAAATACGGCAAATGAAAATCATCTTCTATGCAGGCCATTTCTTCGCCGTACATTTTGTAAAAGAAAGCAGGCTCATCCCGATCCTCATTTTCCAGGCTATTTAATATTTTAAACCAGAAAAAGTTGGGAAACAACAAGGATGCCTTTTTCAATTCCTTTTTAAACTTAGAAAGACTATCCTGCCTCATCACTTTTTCATGATGATAATGCGGCACCTCTGCCAATTGGGCCGCCAGCTTTGGGTTTTTCACTGACAAATTTCTTCTATCTAACACCTCTTCAATGGCATTGGGATAAATCAACGGGCTGAAACGTATGTTGAGCATGTAGTGGGTTTGAGGGACAAAGATAGGGGAACATTTTGATAATGAAATCTGCTTTTTTCGGAGGAAATTTGCTAAGTTTAAGGCTACTGATTTTCAAGTATTTGAACGGTATTGATGTTCCCTCGAATGTTTTTTCTATAGGAATAATCTCGTTTGGGTTATTGGTTTTGGATGGAAGGTGCCAATAATCAGAAATGGATTTTTTCCTGTAAAATGATGCACTTGCGTAGTGCCTAGAAAAAAATGTAAGTCTTTGGTTTTAGAAAAATCATCAAAGTATTTTTTTCTTACATCACTACAAGCTTTTTGCTCATTGCCATCGCTACGTCTCAGACAATTCCAATACAATTCGCCTGTTTCCCAATCTTCAATCATGATTGTGCTTTGTTTGCCTTGGTCATCTTCAAATTTGAATGAAAATTTGTAAGGCAATTTTTTCACCACTTCAATTTTTTCACCCTCCACTTTTTGAAAAAGGTTTAATTGCTGAAATTGAGCCAACTTATCTGCAGACCATTCTCTTTCTACTTCTTCCCAAACAAAATCAATGATTTTTGTGGGTTTAAAGACAGCCAATGAAGTGCAAATTTCACGATTTTTTGCTTCTGCTATTAGTAGAGTTAAATTTGTATAAACTTTTTTTAATACATATTTACGTCTATCGTGCCATGCATCTTTGTCAGAAGGAATTTGGCCAATAACATTAATGGGTGTATCGTGAGAAATTGGTCTAAAACTCTCAGGTCTAACATCACTTGAGTTTTTCACTAAATCAATTTCTATCCATTCATATTTGGAGTATTGTTCTTCGTAAGATTTTTTTCGAAATTGAATAGGGTAGATTCTTACCCAGCTCCCATCTTCCAGGAATCCTGCAGTACAAACCAATTCTTCATATTTTTTAGAGATTGTTGGATAAGTTTTTACAGTGATGAGTACTTTGGTTTTTGCCATGCTAAATGTGTTTCAATTCATAATCAAAGCCAGGAAGATTTACGATAGCTTCAGCTAAATGTTTTCTATGACACTGACAAATATTGGCTTCAAAACAAGTTAATGCTATGCGTTTATGTTCATTTAACATGTTAAGTAGATCTTTTTGCTGTTTTATTGTCTTGGGCAAAATATTGTTTTGGTAACCTTTAAACAAAATGTCATAATCGAGTTGAGTATTTAATGATTGGCGTTTATCAGATTCTATTCCTAATTCAGGAATATGGATATATTTTATACCAACCCCTTCACAAGCATTTTCCAATTGAGATTTGCTAAAACCATATTTCATACTCACCGAGTTTTTTCTAACATCACATAAGATTTTTATGTCATGTTTAATCAGTTTATTCAGGTATTCTTCAAGACTTATACCTTCGTAACCAATGGTGAACAAGGTAGTTTTATTGTATTTTGGTCGTGCAGCCACCACTTTTTGAAACTCAATCGTACTTAATTTTTCTTTAGCTATTGTACTGTTTATGGCATAATAGGGGAAATAGGTATAAGTGAACTTTATTAATTCTTCAGTATTTTTACTGCCGTATTGGATTTTTATTTTTTGAATGGCTTGTCTGTCTTTTTCCTTTAGATCATTTAAGTACTGAATCTTGTCTGTTTTTTTCCAACTACTTCCTTCAGTTTTAACTTGATTATATTTTGTCATTGTAGCAAGATCAGCGTTTGCTTGAAATGAAAAGCAGCCAAACTTGTATGGAACAAAATAATAAGCAGGTTTATCTTGTTGCTTTGTTACCAGCATTAATAACTTTTGTAAACTGATTTTTTCAAGTCTGTTTTCAAAAACCTCTAAAAGAGCCAATAATATTTTGCGTCTATAATACATTTAACAAAAATACGAAATCACCATCATTCTATATATCTTTCTTGTTGAATTTATATATAAATCACATTTACAGCGCATTATATTTAAAACTGCTGGACTTGTTGGACTATAAAATGGTGGAATTTTGATAAGATTTAGTTTTGGCAAACACAAAGAAAGCTTATTGATTTTCGTATGATACCTATTAATTTGATGGGGTAGACTGTTTGGTTTTAACGGTTTAA
>JAGNSQ010000091.1:6383-13360 GCA_017987975.1 Saprospiraceae bacterium | reverse complement strand
AGCAGGGTAACATTATCCGGCATGTAACATTGCTGCTCGTGTGCCTGAGTAAAGGCTTTGCCAAAATTTGCGTAAATGGTGGTTATGTGCTCACGGGTTGTCTCTGAAAAGACGAGGCCCGCATCGTAGAGTTTACAAATGGCCGCCTTGGTAATGTCATCTTTGGTAGGCCCAAGTCCACCGGTAACCAACACAAGATCTGAACGAAGTAAGGCCGTATTTAGCGCATCAACCATCTCATCCAACTCATCTCCTATCGATCTCATTTCTATCACATCGATGCCCAATAAATTGAGTTGCGCTGCCATCCATGCAGAATTTGTATCTACAATCTGACCTATCAGAATTTCATCTCCGATGGTTATAATACTACATTTCATGAGTGCTTATTATTTGCAAGGCCACTCCCAGTCTGACAGTGGGGCTGAATCGTTGATGGAAAAATGCCACCACTCCGTCCTTATTCCTGAAAAACCCTGGGCCGTCATTGCTTGTTTTAAAAGTCGTCTGTTTTCCAACACTGCAGCGGGCAAATTGGTATTGTCTGTATGGGCCTCTTTGCCAAAAAAATCATAGGGCGTTCCCATATTGAGTTCCTTGCCATTTTGGTCAACAAGTGTAAGATCTACTGCAAGTCCTCTGTTGTGCATTGAGCCTTTGGCAGGAGGTGTGACATAATCAGGATTGGGCACTACATCCCACAATCTTTGTTGAGCCGGTCTGGGCCGATAGCAGTCAAACATTTTTAATCCCTTCTTATGTTCATTTTGTAACCATTGGTGAGCCGCTTCTATTTTTTGCGCTACATCCGGCCTTAAATAACACCTGCCACAAGGATAAATCACCTTTTTGGTAAAATTATCTTTGGTGGCATATTTGATGTCGAGTAAAATACCTTGTTCAGTTGTGATTTCTCTAAAATCTTCCATGTTGCCAGCAGCTTCCTTCTTTGCTTCGGCTACCGGAACATCAGACTTTTTTTCTTTGGTTTCCACATCATAGTCTGCTTTTGGGTCTGGCTTTTTATTTGTTGATTTTTTTGGAGGCTCGTTTTCTGTACCCCGATTTAAATTGTCTTTCTGCTGTTCACAGGATGTAATCAGTAAAAAAAGAAGCAACAAAAGGCAAAACTGCCTCATCTTAAATGCTTCGCCTGTCAATTAAAAAGGAATAGCGATGTGAGTTTTTTAAGGCCATGCCAGTGCCCCTTACAACAGCTCTCAACGGATCTTCAGCAACATGAACTGCAAGCTTGGTTTTGCCCGAAATTCGTTTTGCCAGGCCGCGCAACAATGCACCTCCCCCTGTCAGGTAAATACCCGTTTTATATATATCAGAAGCCAATTCCGGTGGGGTGTCTTCTAATGCTTTAAGTACTGCCTCTTCTATTTTGGTAATGGATTTGTCAAGAGCTTCTGCTACCTCTGTGTGTGTAGTGAACACTTGTTTAGGAATACCCGTCAACATATCTCTGCCGTTGACAGGATATTTAGGTGGCGCATCTGTAAGGTCCTGAATAGCGGAGCCTACATTGATTTTTATTTGTTCCGCCGTGCGTTCACCGATCAAAAGATTGTGTTTTCTTTTCATGTAATCGATGATGTCATTGGTAAACTCATCGCCGGCAACTCTGATGGATTGATCAGTTACAATTCCGGAAAGGGCAATTACAGCAATTTCTGTTGTACCACCACCAATATCAATGATCATGTTTCCGATGGGCTCTTCCACATCAAGGCCAATGCCCAGTGCTGCTGCCATCGGTTCATGGATGAGGTAAGTTTCTTTTGAATCAACATGGTCTGCTGAATCAAAAACGGCTCTTTTTTCTACCTCGGTAATACCAGATGGAATACAAATCACCATTTTAAGATGGGTGAAAAATTTTCGTTTTTCCCCAATCATATTGATCAAACCCTGAATCAGCGCTTCTGCTGCTTGAAAGTCAGCAATCACGCCGTCTTTAAGGGGTCTTATTGTTTTGATATTCTCGTGGGTTTTTTCATGCATTTGCATGGCCCGGTTACCAACAGCTATTGTTTCATTGGTAATTCTGTTGATAGCAACGATAGAAGGTTCGTCTATCACTACCTTATCGTTTTGTATGATCAGGGTGTTGGCGGTTCCTAGATCAACGGCCAGTTCCTGAGTGAAAAAATTAAAAAACTTCATTATAAGCTGTTAATATGTTATCCTGTTAGCGGATATGTCTCACCGGGGGGATGGCAAAAATAGCAAATTCCTATGATTTATAAGTATAAATGCCTTTTTTTATTGGTTATTGTACAAGATCGAACATCTTTTAGTTTTCCTTTTCGAAAACCGTCTCAAAATACCTCAAAATTTTGCCCATCAATATCCTTTCCTGGGTTTCAACGCCCTGGTATTCAAAAGCCCTAATCCGGTTCCAATGCGGCCATCCGTCCTGGTCCCTTCCCACAAACTCAAAGTATCCATCCGGTTCGAGTAAGGTACAAACTGCCACATGCATGAGATCCTGCTTTTCTTCTTTCGAAAATGTTTTACCCTCCCACCAACCAAGCTCTTGAATTCCAATCAAAAATAAGATCGCCTGAAGGTCCGGTAATTCTGTTCTCCCCATGCTTTGGCCTATTTTGTGCCGCAGCTGAAGCCACTCAAAGTCAAGTTCCCATGTGTCCATTTATGTCCCTTATATCTGCTATTGGCAAGCAAGTTATCAACTTTATACAACTTCACGAATAATATTTTTATCCGCTTCCGGCATCGTTTTTACCTGATTTCAAGGAATTTTCATGCTTTTTTGTTCTTTTTTTACATCACATCTATCAAATTTATACCATACATTAAAATATGATTTATAAATTTTTAAAAACTTGTTTATATATATTAATATGAAATATAAAGCTGATTTTCAGGTCGTTGGAAAAAATTATATTTTATCGTAATGCTTCCACAATGTGGAAAAAAAAGGGTTTACAAGTTTTAGGCTGTGATAAATATTTATCTATCTTCGTGCAGAACTTATAATCCTTAGATAGTAGAACAGACTTTATGGAACACAAAATAAAACGAGACCTTCAGCTCATTAATCTGGTTTCGGATTTCGAATCCAAATTTGAGCAGGGCAACATAGATTATGTCGAGGAGAAAACTATCTACCAGCTAATTGAATATTATGAAAGCGAATTCCAGATTGAAAAAGCCATGGAAGTCGTAGATGTAGCCCTCGAACAATTCCCATACCGTTCCGATTTTTACCTGATCAAAGCACGTTTATTTTTAGCCGACAACAAAATTGATCAATGTCTTTCTCAATTGAAAGATGCTGAAAATGTAGCCCCTTATGAAAAAGAAATTTCATTGCTTAGAATTAAGGCGCATTGTGTTAGAAAAAATACGAAAGACGCCAAAGTTATACTGGATGAACTTAAGGCTTCCTGCTTAGATGGTGACCTCATTGATTATTACATCGCTGAAAGTTACTTCTTTGAAGCATCAAAGGAATATAAAGCTATGTACAACAGCTTAAAAAATGCACTTAAAATCGATTCCGGTAATGCAGAAGCATTGGAAAGATTTTGGGTTGCTGTTGACTTGTCAAGAGAATATGAAAACAGTATTGCTTTTCACAAAGCCATCATTGACGAAAATCCATACAACCATCTCGCATGGTACAACCTTGGTCTGTCTTATTCTTTTAACTGGGAATACGACAAAGCCATCGAAGCGTTGGAATATTCGTTTATCATCAATCCGTCCTTTGAATTGGGTTACCTGGAATGCGCAGAAATTTGTTTGCAGGAAGGAAAAGTAAAAAAGGCGCTTGAAATATACATCGACGCCAACAACCGTTTCGGACCAGAATGTGATTTTATGGTAAACATCGCTTCTTGTTACCTGCAATTGGAAAAAATAGCCGAGGCCAAAATGACACTCCTCAAGGCTCTGCGCATCGAAGCCCACAACGAAGAGATTTACTTTTTACTCGGTGAAAGTTATGCCAAATCAGGTAGCTGGTATAGTGCCATCAATGCTTACCTTAAAGCCATCGACATCGATGACAGTCGCGAAGAATTTTTCCTCTCTCTGGCCAAAGCCTATGTTCAGGTAGAAGATTACAATAAAGCAACCATCAACTTCCACAAAGCTACTAAAGTATGTATGGAAGATTCTCTTTACTGGAGAGAATATGCCTGCTTTGTCATTCGACTTGGCCTATACGACGAAGCCCTTCAAATTTTAGATGAAGCCGATGAGCATACCTTTGGTGCAGATCTGCTTTACTGTAGGGCCATTACCTTGTTTTTTATGAAAAGAAAAAAAGAAGGTCTGGAAATTCTTACAGAAGCTTTTGAAGAAGATTTTGCTATGCACCGCCTTATCTTCGAACTAGCCCCTGAATTGGAAGTAGATAAAGACATCAATTCTATTATTCGATACTACCAAAGAGAATTTGGAGATTGTTAATTACCAAGCAAAGCATTACTCAATTTTAATAGACGGAGGGTGGTTTTATATCACCCTCTTTTTTTTTGCTCAAAACTTTAGTACTTTGGCTCATAAAATGTTCCATTTTCAACATGAAAAAATTTCTTTATTTTGTAGCAGCAGCCCTGGTCATAGGTGGCCTGGCCTACTTTTTGAAATCTAAGCTGAGCATAAACCCTCCGCTTAAAACACCACTGTCTGCCCAATACAGCACTCTACCGTTAGAAAAACTTGAGTTGCCAGAAGGTTTTACCATCTCCGTTTTTGCAGATAGCATAACCGGCGCCCGGTCTATGTGTATGAGCCCTGACAATACGTTGTTTGTAGGCACAAAAGACGAAGACAAGGTTTATGCATTAAGAGATGAAAATGGCGATAATGTGGCAGAAAAAAAATACATCATCTACCGTGGCGGCAATTCACCCAATGGGGTTGCCTTTAAAGATGGTCACCTGTATGTTGCAGAAATCAATAGAATTCTCCGATTCAAAAACATTGAAAGTCGCCTTGAAAATCCGGGTGAGCCGGAAGTGGTTTATGATAAGTTTCCAACCGAAAAACACCATGGATGGAAGTTTATTGCCTTTGGTCCCGATGGAAAGTTATATGTGCCTGTTGGCGCTCCCTGCAATATTTGTAAGCCTGCCGACCCCTATGCCGCATTAACCAGAATTGATACCAATGGCCAAAATCTGGAAGTAGTACAGCGAGGCATCAGAAATACCGTTGGCTTCACCTGGCACCCGGATACCAAAGAGCTTTGGTTTACCGATAATGGCAGAGATCTGATGGGAGATGATATGCCCAACTGTGAGCTAAATCATGCCCCAAAAGATTTTATGCACTTCGGCTATCCCTTCTGCCATGAGGGGAACCTGCCCGACCCTGAGTTTGGTAAGGGACAAGATTGTAACAAATACACCCCTCCTGTCGCTAAAATGGGCCCCCATACTGCCCCTTTGGGTATCAGGTACCTCCGCTCATCTCAGCTTCCTGATGCTTACAATGATGCCTTCCTGATCGCAAGACACGGATCATGGAACAGATCTGAGAAGTCGGGCTATGATGTTCAATTGGTAAAGACAAGTGAAAGTGGTGAATTCATTTCCATGCAACCCTTTATCACCGGCTGGCTAAGCAAGGATAAAAAAGAGGTGTGGGGTCGGCCTGTAGATGTTCAACTGCTGGCTGATGGCTCCATCCTAATTAGCGATGATTATGCCAATTGTATTTACAGGGTAGCTTACAAGCAATAACACATCACATTTTTCGCACCAGGCCTTCTTGTGTTACGGATGCTATCAGCTTGCCATTGGAAGAAAAAATCCTGCCGGTACAAAAAGCCCTGCCCCCGGATGCTCTTGGGCTTTCTACTTCGTACAACATCCAGTCATTGATCTGCACATCGTCATGAAACCACATGGCATGATCCAGACTGGCAATCTTTAACGGCGTTGTAAAAAAAGATAGATTGTGGGGCAGTAAGGAAGTGATTAATAGGTTAAAATCAGAAATATAGGCCAGCAATTCGTGGTGCAAAAGACTGCCTTCAGGTAGCTGGCCATTGGGCTTAAACCAGAGGTGTTGCCGTGGTGCCCTGATGCCGGGATGAAAGGGGTCATAATATTCAAGCGGATGAAAAATAAAGGGGCCGTCAGATGATAAAATACCCCTTGCCTGAATGCCAAACTTTTCGGCAAATTCAGAAAATATTTTAGAAAATGGTTTGAGTTGATCGGGCGAAACAACATTGGGCATGGGGCTTTGGTGTTCTATGCCTTTTTCTAAGACATGAAATGATGCCGACATTATAAAAATAGTGCGATCCCGCTGACTTGCTACCACACGCATAACATCAAAGCTTCGGCCTTGTTTGATTGGTTCCACCTTGTACACCACCGGTTCACTGTGGCTACCAGGATGTAGAAAATATCCATGCAAAGAATGAATGCTCTTTTCAGGCTCAACACATAGTCTGGCTGCTCTTAATGCCTGAGCTAAAACATGACCTCCATAGATGTTGGGGCTACCAATATCAACCTGTTGACCAGTAAAGACCAGATCCTCTTCCTTTGTCAAATGGAGGGATGAAACAACCTTTTCAAATAAACTCATGATTTTGTGCGTTTATAGGGGTAAATTTCGCCATTTTAAACGGATTGCCAGAATTATAAATATGTGATTTGAAACATTCAATTCTACTAAGTCAAATGTTTAATATCTGTTCAAAATAGATCTTTTTTTTCGTTACATTTGTAAATAAAATTTGGACTTATGTCAGTAATTAAGTTTGGAACAGATGGATGGAGAGCCATCATTGCACAAGAATACACCGTTGCCAATGTGGAGCGCATTTCGGAAGCTACTGCACAATGGATGCTCAAAAAGAAAATGACAAAGGTGGTAATCGGTTATGATTGCCGCTTTGGGGGTCGTATGTTTTCAGAAGTATCCGCCACTGTTTTTGGCAATTATGGCATTAAAGTCTTTCTTTCCCCGGATTTTGT
>JAGNSQ010000091.1:0-6283 GCA_017987975.1 Saprospiraceae bacterium | reverse complement strand
ATTCTACTTTTACTGCTCTACTACATGTTTGAGTATAAAAAAATGACGGGCAAGGTGGTCATTACTTTTTCTGTTACTGACAAAATGAAAAAACTGGCCGAGCTTTATGGCCTGCAATGTGAAGTGACCAAAATCGGATTTAAATACATTGCAGAAATTATGACCAATGAAGATGTTTTGGTCGGCGGTGAGGAGTCTGGAGGGCTTGCGGTAAAAGGCCACATACCGGAAAGAGACGGAGTTTGGATGGGCATCCTCATCATGGAGTTTATGGCAGTTACCGGCAAGTCAATCAAACAACTTATTGCAGAAGTATATGAAAAAGTGGGTAGCTTTTCTTTTGAAAGAGACGATCACCACATCACCAATGCCATCAAAGATGAAGTCATGCGCAAGTGCAAAGACGGAGAAGTAAAAATGCTGGGCAGCCGCCCTGTTGTTCGTACTGAAACCATTGATGGTTATAAATTTTACCTCAATGATGATGAATGGATCATGGTGAGAGCGAGTGGTACAGAGCCGGTATTGAGAATTTATGCCCAAACCCCAAGCACGGCTCAAAGCAGAACCCTATTAGAAGAAGCCGCCAAATCATTAATGGGTTAATCCATTCAACATGAAACTGGCAGCAAGTTTTTTTTCCTATCTTTTTCATCCTCTGTTTCTGGCAGCTTACTTTTTGCTGTTGGTCTATTGGGTCAATCCTGTTTTTTTGGATTTCTCAGACCGCCATTCCTCCTTTCTCATTATTTTTTCTTTGCTCACCTCTACCATCTTATTCCCGGGCATTGCCATTTTTTTAATGAAGGGCCTCAAGTTGATTGACTCCATCCAAATGCGGGATAAAAAAGAAAGGGTGGGCCCTCTCATCGTTACCGGGTTGTTTTATATATGGGTTTTTCTCAATCTCAAAAACAACAGCCTGGTTCCTGAATACCTGAGTTTTTTTGTGCTCGGTGCCAGCATTGCTTTGTTCTTTGGATTCTTTTTTACCTTGTTTTTAAAAGTAAGCTTGCATACCATCGGCATGGGTGCCCTTACTACCGCTTTTTTTCTGATGAAAAACCGATACGCTTTTGATGATGTGGTTTTACCCTGGGGCAGTGCTCATAGCTTAATCATTGACACCAATGTAGTATTGATGCTGCTGGTCCTGATTTCCGGTTGGGTAGCCACCTGCAGACTGTGGTTAAAGGCCCACACTCTAAAACAAATTTACTCAGGGTTTTTGATGGGTGCCATCGCAATGACCCTTGCGTATTTTATTTACCTCTAAATCAGAGTACCCTGATTTCTACCCTTCTGTTTTGTTGCTTTTTTTCTTCTGTAGCGTTGTCAGTAACCGGCCTGCTGGCACCAAATCCCTTTGTATCAACTCTATCCGGCACCACTCCTTCCTGAATCAGCAATGATCGGATGGTATCTGCCCTGTTTTTTGAAAGTTGCATCAAATCATTTTTATTCCCCACGTTGTCGGTATGCCCTTCAATCACTATTCTGATGTTGGGCTGGCGCATCAATGCCCTAGCCAGTTTTCGAATATTTTCCATAGACTCAGGTCGCACAAAGGCCGTTGCTTTTTCAAAATAAATATGGTGCAAAACCGTAGTAGATCCCGGTTTTAAATCCATAGACAGAATAGACTCTTCCTCTGTTGTGGTTTGCATTTGCGCCGTCTGCTGTTTTTCTTTAGGCTTAAGGGTCAGCTTTACAATTGTCTCATTGCTGCCTGCGTCAATCAGGTCTTGTACCTCTATCATCTCTACTGCGGTGCGCAGTCCTCTGTTTTCCGCTACAATGTAAAATGGCTTGTTTTCTTCAATTTCTATCGTGTGTCGGCCATCTCTCGACCGGAAGTAGCCCCTCCAATCAATGGTATCTCCATCCAGGGCACTACCCCATGAAATCTCCGCTGGAAACCTGCTGCCATCTTCTTTATAAGCTTCGATGTGCACCTTAATTTTACCGACACTGACACTTCTATTGAGCCTGGCAGTAAAGATGTCGCTGTTTCCATCTCTGTCTGAAGTGAAATAAATCCTGTCATTGTCTTTAAAAACATAGGGGTGCGACTCATTCAACGCACTGTTGACCGGAGCTCCCAGACCTTTGGGTTCCAACCATTGGTAGGGCGAGCTGTTTTGTCTTTCACATACATAAATATCTTTGCCTCCTTTACCCCCGGGCCTGTCTGATGCAAAAAACAACTTTTGTCCATCCCTGCTTATAAAGGGTGTGGATTCGTCCCATGGGGTATTGATCCTCCACAGTGGCAGGGGCTTGCTGTAATGCATGCTGTCTTTGCGCTCACACACATACAAATCTTTTTGTTCACCTATCTTTTCAGCTACTGCCAAAATCAAAAACTGCTGATCGGGCGAAAGGGTTAGATTGACCTCATGAGCACTCTTATTAAATTCATCAATGATGATGGCTTCGGGAAAACTGCTTTCATATGAATCCGAAATGCGAACCAGACTAAATCCTTCTTTCATCCCACCTTTGGACTCAAACCGATTGATGACCACATAAGAAGAGGAGTCTGAAGTCACAGAACAAATGCTGTTGGGCAGGGCATTGTTGAGCGGATAGCCGGGATGGTAGGCAAATCGAAGCGTATCCTTTTCTACCACGGCAAGGTGGATGTCCTGGTTGTAACTGGTGTTGACGGGGTCAGGTATTTGTCTCCCTGCTATTTGAGAAAAAATGGCGGCAAGTCGATCAAAATAGGCATCTGAAGAAAGTGTGGTGTGCAGGTCCTGATTGTCATAGATAAGGGTCTTGTTGAAGGCCGGACTTCCTACCCGAGTGTAAAAAAGGGTCTTTTCATCAAGCGCAAATACCGGACAGATTTCATTGTAATAGTCTGTATTCACCGGATGGGGTAATTTTCTCAAACTGTGCTGAGCTCTTAACTCAACAGCGAGAAACAACATCAACCACCAATAATTCATTTTTTGTGCCTTTCAAAGGCGCAAAGGTACAATTCCGGTCGAAAAATATCTACAAATATGTAATTACCTGGTTTTCAAAACCAAATTACCCAAAACCTTAGCTATTGACAGGTGTTATAAAATCCAATACCTTTACACATTGAATTGAGTTGATTGGCGGCAATACGTTGCCATTTTGGTTTTATTGCCTGAAAATCAGACAATATTTGTTAACAATTTTTGGAATTATTTAGGCCTGATATTTGTTGTAACAGGTCGGAACAGAAACTTCGTATGGATTTACATCAGAATTATAGCTTGCTGATTCAGAAATTAGATCAATTTATTCGCAAATTTTATCTCAATCAACTGATCAGAGGAGCATTATACACAGTTGGTACTGTGTTGTTTTTGTTTCTGGCCTTCAGCATTTTAGAATACTACCTTTATTTTGGCACCCTGGGCAGAAAGATTCTGTTTTTTGGTTTTATTGCCGTCTTACTCGGTGCCGCTTATTCCTGGGTGTTGTTGCCCCTATTCCACTACTTCAAACTGGGTAAAACCATTAGCCATGAAGATGCCGCAAAAATTATTGGTGATCACTTTAATAATGTAGAAGACAAGTTGCTCAACGTGCTAAACCTGAGAAAACAGGCAGAGGCAATGGAAAACAAGGAACTTTTGTTTGCCGGAATTGAGCAAAAAACAGATTCTATCAAGTTGGTTCCCTTTAAGTCAGCCATCGACCTCAGTAAAAACAAAAAGTACCTTCGCTATGCGCTGCCTCCCTTTCTGTTATTGATTTTTCTTTTGTTCGCTGCACCCTCTGTCATCACAGACTCCACTTACAGAATTGTCAACAACGGAAAAGAATTTGCCAAAGCAGCTCCTTTTTCATTCGAATTGGGCAAACTGGTATTAGAAGTACCTCAATACGAAGATTTTAACCTGGAACTTACCATAAGCGGAAAAGTATTACCCAACGATGTTTCTGTTGAAATTGATGGCTTTCAATACAAAACAGAAAAATTAGATAAAGACCACTTTGCCTTTCTGTTCAGAAATGTCCAAAAAGATGTTGCGTTTCGAATCATCTCAGGGTCTGTGACCAGTGAAACCAAAGTCCTGAAAGTGATTCCCAAACCCAATCTTTCCGACTTTGCCGTAACACTCAACTATCCGTCGCATACCGGAAGAAAAAAAGAGCAGCTTACCAATTTGGGTGATCTGATGATACCAGAGGGTACTGTGGTGACCTGGAGCTTCAACACCCAAAACACCGATCATCTGTTTTTAAAATTTGATGCGGATAAAGCCATAAAGGCCGAGCAAAAAGAAACATCCAAATTTCAATTTAGAAAAAGCATTAACAAAGATCACAATTATCAGGTGCTTTATGCCAATGATCGCCTGCCTATACCTGATTCTGTAAACTATACCATCAGTGTTATCAAAGATCAGTACCCTACCATTTCGGTAGAAGAATTTATTGATAGCAGTGATAGAAACTTCGTTTATTTTGCCGGAACTGCTTCTGATGATTACGGCATTCAAAATCTTACCTTCCACTATACCCTGGTAAAACAAAATGGTAAAACAATGCCAGAGATGATGGTAAGAGTGCCAAGGGCTGAAGGTAAAGAAATTGCCTATGAGTACAACATAGATTTAAATAAATTGGGGGTTGAGCCCGGTGATAATTTGACCTATTTTTTTGAAGTTGCCGACAACGATCTGATCAATGGAAGCAAAAAAAGTAAGACGGGTATACTGACTTATAATAAACCCACTTTTGAAGAATTTAAAAAGCTGGAAAACGAAAACGAAGAACAGATCAAAGACAATCTTGAAAAATCCATAAAAGACCTGGAAAAAATGCAGGAGAATTTCCGCAAAATGAAGGAAAAACTGCTACAGGAAAAACAATTGGATTGGCAGAGTAAAAAAGAACTCGAAAAGCTGCTGGAGCAACAAAAAGAGTTGCAAAACAAGCTGGAAGAAAGCAAGAAAAAAATGGACGAAAACCTGAAAAATCAGGAAGAATTTCAGCAGCCCGATCCAGAAATAAAAGAAAAACAGGAACGCATGCAGGAGTTGATGAAAGAAGCCATCAGCCCCGAACAAAAAGAACTAATGGACAAGATCCAGGAACTGATGCAGGATCTCGAAAAAGAGGATGCCATGCAAATGATGGACCAGTTTGAAATGAACAACGAAAACTCCAACAAAGACATGAAACGATTGCTTGAGTTGTACAAACAATTGGAGATGGAGAAAGAAGTAAAAGAACAAATCAAGGAATTGGATAAGCTGGCAGATAAACAAGATGAGCTGGCCAACAAAACAGAAAAAGAAGGTGCCCCAAAAGAAGAACTGAAAAAAGAACAGGAAGAACTCAATAAAAAGATGGACGAGCTCGAAAAAAAGATGGACGAGCTCGAAAAAAAGAACAAAGAATTGTCTCCCCCAAAAGAGCTTGGTGATGACAATAAAGAAAAAATGGAAGATATCAAAAACGATATGAATGACAGCAAAAAGGAGCTAAATAGTAAGTCTGGTGACAATAAAAAAGCAGCTAAAAAGCAAAAGGATGCGGCTAAAAAGATGAAAAAAATGGGTCAGGACCTGGAGATGAATATGCAGGGTGGAGAGATGGATCAACAGGCCGAAGACATCAAAACCATCAGGCAGCTTCTGGAAAACCTGGTAACCGTTTCTTATGATCAGGAGCGCTTGTCAAAAGACATTGGTACTACCCCTACTACAACACCCAGGTACGTGGATCTGGTGAAACAACAATTTAAAATTAAGGGTGATTTTGCTGTCATCGAAGATAGTCTCACTGCACTGGCTATGAGGGTCGACAAAATTGAGAGTTTTGTAACAGAAAAAGTAACCGAAATTAAATACAACCTCAATCACAGCATCGAACAGCTGGAAGAAAGACAAAGCAACCGGGCAATAGACAACCAGAGGCGAACCATGACCAACCTCAATGACCTGGCCCTCATGCTGAGTGAATCTATGAAAGATATGCAGCAACAAATGAGTGGTTCAATGCCCGGCAGTCAAATGTGTAATAAGCCCGGCGGCAAGGGTCAGGGCAAATCAGGTGGTAAGGTGCCATCAGATAAAATTACTGAAGGACAGCAGGGATTGAATGAAGACCTTCAAAAGATGTCTGATAATATGAAACAGGGCAAAAAGGGGAGCGCCAAAGATTTTGCAGAGGCAGCAGCACGTCAGGCCGCCCTGAGAAAGGCATTGCAAGACCTGCAAAAAGAAAAGCAGGAACAAGGCAAAGGTGATAGTGGCTTACAGGACATTCTCAATCAAATGGACAAGGTAGA
>JAGNSQ010000090.1 GCA_017987975.1 Saprospiraceae bacterium | reverse complement strand
TTTTACCTATCTTGCATCCAACCAATTTCAGTGCTGTGTATTCTCTGTTAAAATTGTTTTTATTCCAAATGGATCCTGAAAAAGCCCATTACAGGATCATGGCTTTATTGGTCTTTATTGGCAAACTTCCTTTCGGTGGGTGGCTGCTGCGCACTTGTTTTTCTATTAAAAAAAATGAATATAAAAAGGAATGTTTAGGCCTGACCTTTACCAACCCCGTAGGCCTCGCAGCCGGTTTCGACAAAAATGGTGAATGGGTTGATGTGCTCGCCAACCTGGGCTTTGGGTTTATCGAAGTAGGCACTATCACACCCTGGCCACAGCCCGGCAATCCTTTGCCCCGTCTTTTCCGTCTCATCCCTCAAAGGGCTCTTATCAATCGAATGGGCTTTAACAACAAGGGAGTGGATGTTATGATCGAAAATCTGAAGAAGGTAAAAAATAAAAACATCATCATTGGTGGCAACATTGGAAAAAACAAAGACACTTCTAACGAGGATGCTATTCACGATTATGTAATTGGCTTTGAAAAATTGTATCCCTACGTGCATTACTTTGTGGTCAATGTAAGTTCTCCCAATACTCCGGGCTTGCGGGCGTTGCAGGACAAAGAGCCTTTGATGGCCATCATCGAAAAACTGGTAAGTCTGCGTACCCACCAGGAGGTTTACAAACCCATCCTATTAAAAATTGCCCCCGATCTGACCGTTGGCCAACTAGACGACATTGCTTACATAACCAATCATACCGGTCTGGATGGCCTGGTATGTACCAATACTACCCTTGATCGGGAAAAGGTAGCTCAAAATCCTTTGTCTACAGAAATTGGTGGCCTCAGTGGTCAACCTGTATACGAAAAATCAAACGAAGTGCTGGCTTACCTTCGTCTCAAAACAGAAAAAACAATAATAGGTGTGGGAGGTATTGCCTCCGTAGCTGATGCCCGAGAAAAAATGCGGTTGGGCGCAAATCTCATCCAGGTTTACACTGGCTTTGTGTATGAGGGCCCCGGTCTGATCAAAAAACTGGTGAGGGGCATCCAAAACTAGCTTTTATCTTCCTGTCATCCATTGCAACAAATTGGCAAAAGGCTGAAAAAATGACCTTATCTTCGTGTTACTGTAATCAAATGCCTTTTACCCATGGATATGCTGCTGGCCAAAAACCCCTTGTTGCTCCTCTTCCTGGTAGCCGCCATTGGCTTTTTGGTGGGTCGCGTCAAGGTCTTGGGCGCCAGCCTGGGTACTGCTGCTGTTTTGTTTGTGGGCCTCGGCTTTGGCATGTTTAACCCTGATTTTGAAGTGCCTTCTGTCGTTTTTCAACTGGGCCTCATCCTCTTCGTTTACAGTGTGGGCATCAGCTCTGGCCCTGCCTTTTTTGAAACCTTTAAAAAGAATGGCTTTCGCGACATCGGCTTTGTTTTGTTTAGCCTATTCCTTTCTGCCCTCTTTGCGGTTTTGATTTATTTTGGCCTTCACCTCGACAAGGCTACCATTGTGGGAGTTTACTGCGGCAGCACCACCAACACACCCGCGTTGGCGGGGGTAACAGACCTCATCAACCGATTGGGCGATGCAGATAAGGGGCAATGGGTCAAAGACCTGGTGGTGGGCTATACTTATTCTTATCCAATGGGGGTCTTGGGTGTTATTCTGGTAATGAAATACACAGAAAAGTGGCTGAAGGTAGATTATGTGGCTGAAAAAAACAGCCTTCGAAAACAATATCCTGTAGATGAAGAAATTGCCGGCAAGGCCGTAGAAATTACCCATGAAGCTGCTGAAGACAAAACTTTGCGCGATCTGGTAAAAGAAATGGGGCTTGTCCTGGGTTTTGGTCGGGTGTATCAAAATGGAAAGGTAAGCATTGCCAACTGGGATACCCGCCTTCACAAAGGAGATATTCTTATGGTGATTGGTGGGGTCAACGACATAAAGGCTGCCGTCTCGTTTCTGGGTGTTGAGTCGGATGAAAACATCCTCGACAATTATCGAAATTATGAGGTAAAAAGAATTTTTGTTTCGAGGCCCGAAGTAGTGGGTCGAACCCTTTCATCGCTCAATCTTTCTGAAAAGTTTGATGCCGTCATCACCCGCATCCGCAGAGGAGATGTAGACATGCTCGCCCAATCTGATACGGTATTAGAAATTGGTGACCGCATCCGCTTCGTAGCCAGAAAACAAGACCTCAAAGCCTTGTCAAAATTTTTTGGCGATTCTTACTATGAAAGCAGCAAGGTCAATCTTTTTTCATTTGGCCTCGGTATCGCCCTTGGCTTGCTCATTGGTACGTTGGAGTTTAACCTGCCCGGAGGCCTCCAATTTAAACTGGGTTTTGCCGGAGGTCCCTTGTTGGTTGGCCTTGTGATGAGTGCCTTAAGAAGAACAGGGCCCATTGTGTGGACCCTGCCTTATTCCTCCAATATTACCCTTCGTCAGATCGGACTCACTCTGTTGTTGGCCGTTATCGGGCTTGAGAGTGGTCACAGCTTTATGGAAAGCCTTTCGCGCATCGATGGACTGACCATTTTTGCCGGAGGCGTTTTACTAAGCATGGTTACCGCTTTTGTCAGCATCGTAGTGGGCTTCAAGTTGTTCAAAATACCCTTTTCTGTATTACTCGGTTTTATGAGTAATCAACCCGCCATTCTTGAGTTTGCAACCGGCATGAGTAAAAACAGACTGCCACAGATAGGATACGCAATTATGTTTCCCATCTCAATGATCATGAAAATCCTCTATGCCCAGGTCTTGTTTTTGTTGCTTTGAGTTTAGATAAACTCTTCTTCTCCTCTTTCTTTTTTCAGGTCATCATAAAACTTTGCCATGGTTACCTGCATGTAGGGAAACAACCACAAATAGCCTATGCCCAGAGTAAGGATACACAGCAATGATAAGCCAAAGAAACGAAGCATCATGCGGAAGTACTTCATTTTATAACCATCCATCATGCGTTTGCTTTCGTTTAACACCTCCATCGGCCCCAGGTGGGGTTGATCTGCCAAAATATAATAGCTCATGGCATAAGCAATGGCTCTGATGATACCCGGTACAATTAAAAGAAGCGTAAACAAAATAACAATAATGGCTTGTAAATAATAAAGTCCCAGGGCCGTGCCAAAGTTTTTAAAGCCATTAAATATTTGCTCCAGCCTGGCGTCTTCCTCATCTCTGGCCAATGAAAGGGCAAAGGTGGCATAACCCAGAAGCAGCGGACCTACCATAAAAAGGGCTGCTATCTGACCCACAAACGGTATTGCCATTGTAGCACATACCAAAATATAAACGGCTGAAGCGCCAACGGCAAGTCCCCACTTTCCAGATAGTGAGACCCGCGCCATTTTCATTAATTCTGCATTTGGTGTTCCCATTTCGTTGCTTTTGTTTTGATTAATTACACAATATACAAACAATGGACTATTCTTGTCTTAAAAAGCAAAATTAAACACCAAATACACGTTGTTTTTCATCACAAAATGTCAATGCAAGCAATCTTTTAAAAATATTTAATCTTTGGGCTTTGATCAAGCCCCGTGTCTTTTGATTTCTATACCCATAAAATTGCGGTACATTTCTATGGCGTAACCATCTGTCATCCCGGCAACGTAGTCAACAATATTTAAAGCCGTCTCATAGGGCGTCTTGCCCTCGCCAAATTGTGCCGGTAATAAGTGCAGTGTTTTTCGGTCAAGTGCTGATTTATCAGGGCTTAAGGCCGCCGAGATGTAAATATCCAGGATCTCTGATAATACCTTGTAACCCGCTATTTCCACCTGGATTACGGAGTGGTGATTGTATATTTTTTCTACTGAAATGCGGTTGACTTCTCTCAGGCTATGGCTTTGATTTACGGCATCGTCTATAAGTGTTTTGGCAAACCTACCATGCAAAATGTCATCTGCATTTTCCAAAAATGACCTGCTGGCTGAATTGACCATGGTGCTTATGGTTTTGGCCCTTAAATAGGCGATCTTTTCATTGGCATCTTCCAGTCCTTTTAAGGTCTTCTTCACTTTCGATGCGTCCCCGTCAAGGTCTGCTATGATTCCCAAAAAAGCATCTGAAACTTCTGCAGTGTTCATGATACCAATGCGATGGGCATCTTCCATATCGATAACCCGATAACAAATGTCGTCTGCTGCTTCAACCAGGTACACAAATGGGTGGCGTAAATAGGCCAGTTTTGTTGTGCTTGTGTCGCGCTGCATTTGGGTGTGATGCACCACTTCTTCAAAACGTTTTCGGTCTATGTCAAAGAAGCCGTACTTTTTGCGGTGCGTATGCTTTTTATCTACGGCACCCGCCTCACATGGGTATTTTAAGATGGATGCCAGCGTGGTGTAAGTGAGTTGCATGCCCATTTCTGCCTTGCCTTTGTATCCGTGGGTCAGCAGGTGGAAGGCATTGGCGTTTCCTTCAAAATTGATTAGATCGGCCCACTGTGTCTCGTCAAACCAATCCATCAAATGGCGATCACCAATCGATTTCTGGCTGTTTTGTAAAAAATAGTTGGAGATGGCTTTCTCTCCGCTGTGACCAAAAGGAGGATTGCCCACATCATGGGCCAGACATGCGGCAGCAACAACAGCAGAAAGGTCGTATCGATAAAAATTTTCGGCCCTGTCCGACTCCACTTTTCCGGCCAGCATCTCTCCCGTGATGGCACCCAGGCTCCGGCCCACACTTGCCACCTCCAGTGAGTGGGTCAGTCTGTTGTGAACAAAGGTGTTGCCCGGTAATGGAAACACCTGGGTCTTGTTTTGAAGTCTTCTGAACGCAGAAGAAAAGATCAGTCGGTCGTAGTCTCGTTGAAAGTGGGTGCGGTGTACTTCGCCCGATGCAGATTTGCCGGGACGGGATTCTGATATACAGCTTTCCCAGCTCAGGCTTTCAGACATATCTCAAGATTTTGTGATGTATATAGTTTTTTTACATATATTTGCGCCATAGAACTAACCTGAGAGGCTGTCAGACACAAGTATTTTTTTGACCAAACCTGAAAGAGGGAATGATAAGACAAATGAACAATCAGGAGTCTTCGATAATTTCGTCTTCTTCTTCGTTGTCTGATGGCCTTATTTTTTTATCCAACGCGTTTGCCCTAAAATTCTGATAATCAGCTCTGTTTTTAATCAAATCTTTGGTTACAAACAACGCCTTTAACATCGAAGATGCGTCTGCTTCATTTTGTCCCGCTATATCATATGCCGTACCATGGTCAGGCGAGGTGCGGATGCCTTTAATACCTGCTGTAAAATTGGTACCTCCTCCAAAAGAAAGAGATTTTAATGCCACCAGACCCTGGTCGTGGTACATAGCCAATATACCATCAAATTTTTTATACTGCCCCGAACCAAAAAAGCCATCGGCCGGATAGGGTCCGTACACCAGTAATCCTGCCTTTTTGAGCTCTATGATGGCCGGTCTAATTATTTTTTCTTCCTGGTCTCCAAGCGCTCCTTCATCACCGGCATGTGGGTTTAGACCCAAAACAGCAATAGTAGGCTTGTCGATACCAAATTCCACCCTCAGGCTTTCTTCAAATACCTTTATCTTTTTCTGGATTCTTTCTTTGGTGATCTGGGCTGTAACTTCTGACAATGGGAGGTGATTGGTAACAAGACCCACCCTCAGACTGTCGCTTACCATCAGCATCAGTCCCTGGTTGCCAAAAATCGATTCAAAATACTCTGTGTGACCAGGAAATCCAAATCCCGCCATCTTCATGGCAGCCTTGTGGATAGGCGCCGTAACCAAACCATCGATCAGCCCTGCCTTTAGATCCTGTGCCGCTTTTTCAATGGCCAGCTTGGCGTATCGGCCACCTTCTTCGGTCACCTTGCCAAGGGTTATATTGACGGTGTCTTCCCAACAGTTCAACACATTGATCTTTTTCTGGGAAGCCCTGTTGGCCTCACTTATGTGGTGAAATTGGACAGCACTGTCTTTTACAATGTTTTTGTGGTACGACATCACCTTTGAAGAACCATAAATAATGGGGGTAAAGTGATCTAGTACCCGCTCGTCGCTAAGTGCTTTTATGATTACTTCCGGCCCAATGCCATTGACATCACCTATCGTTATTCCTATCTTCAATGTATTCTTGTTTTTATTTTGGCTAAGATACGTCTTTTACAAGACCTCAAGCAGTTCCACGTCAAAGATCAATACTGAGTTGGCCGGTATGGAACCTACTTCCTGGTCTCCATATCCAAGGCTGGGGGGTATGAGCAGCTTGCCCTTTCCTCCTTCTCCAAACAAGACCATTCCCCTGCGCCAACCCGCAATAACATTGGACAAATTGACCTCAAAATCCTCGTTTTCGTCAAACACGGTTCCATCCACCAGGGTGCCCTTGTACTTGACCCTTATGTCGCTGTTGACCTTTGGTTTGGTGTCATTTCCCGGTATCTCGATGATATAGTATAAGCCTTCGTCTGTTTTTTGAGCAACCAGCTTGTTTTTGTCCAGGTAGTCTTGAATCTCATCTTCCGGATCCTTGCTACAGGAAACCAGTTGTAGTGAAATCAGCGCTAAACAAAGTAGAAAAATGCGATTCATTATTTGAATTTGTGGCACAAAAATGAAAAAAAACAGCCACTTAACCGATACAAAATCACAGCAGGCTTTCAATTTCTTTCCCCAGCCTCTCCCATTCCTGGGTCAGACTGCGAAAATACTGGCTCCTTTCCAGGGCGTTGTCCCTGCTGATGCTAACACTAAAGGCTTTTTGGTTGTATATTTTTTCTCTGATCCTGCTGGTATATCTCGGATCATTGGTGTGAATAAAATCCGGGTATTCGGTGCTAAGAAAGGCTTTTTCATATCCATCTGTATTGTAGTACACCAGCGTGCCACCAAAATAATACTTGTTGATCAACAAATAAGCATCACCATAGGGTCGGCCACTGTCAAGGTTAAATTTGTAGCCTACCTCTGCCACCTTTTTTAAATGCTCCAGAAGGTGATTAAACTCTTTGTACAATTCTTCCGCTTGTTGTTGGTCTATGATGCCTATTCTTATTCCCAGTTTTAATTTGTGAAAGGCTGCATTCATAATGCTGGGACCCCAAATTTCGGTTGTTGGGTGATTGTTGAATTCGTGACTAAGGTAACTGGCAAGCTGTCTGTTTTCAGCTGAAATTTCCAGGCTTTCTAGTCTTTTTTGGTGATGTTGATACCCTCCTTTTTCGTGATGCCACATGTGATGCAAAAACTTGAGCAACTTGGGGAAATCAAAGTAAAATGGCAAAGAAAGCTCATTTCCTAAAAAAATCAACTCATTCTCTCTCCCCTTGCGAAGCGAATCAAAGGTCCTGCCAAATGCCAAAAGGAAGTCGCGCATAGTACTGTTGGTAGCACTCACGTGTTCGGTCACAAAACTGATTTGATTGAGGCCAGAGTGCGTTTCCAGCAAGGTGTCAAAAGAAATGTTGTAATGCAGACACAGGGTTACTATTTCGTCAATTTTTAGTGCTGTACTGCCACTAATGCGCTTGTAGGAAGCTCCTTTTTCTAAGTGAAGAACTTCGCTGATCTCATCTACTAACGAAAATGTTTCTTTCTTAAATAGGTTTTTGATACTCTGAAATAGTGCTTTTTGTGTTGAATCCATAACTTTTAGATAAAACGTAAACAGGATGATAGTAAAACAAATATACCAAACTCTTCAAAAATGACAACATTTTTGCCCTGATATTTTGTGTTTTTTGTTCTTTTCTTGTAAAATCACCCCCTTTTGACCAATTTTTATTGGTTGTTTCTTCCATTTCTCTCTCTTATTGTTCTCCTTATTATTTCTTAATTTTTAATATATTTATACAATTTGTGCAAAATCAACTTATTGTTTTTATAAAATCGACCCGATTGTAAAATTTGTATAAAAATGACTGCGTTTTTTTGTTCTTTTCTCAGCTTGTCTTGATTTTTAGAAAATTGGTAAAATGATTTTTTGCCATTGTACAATTTGTGCACCACAGACACCTTCTTGTGATCCTATCTTTGTCCTACACTCTACGCTCATGAAATCGTCGCTATTGAAATGGTCGTTTGACCAGGTACTCTATACTCATTTTCTGTTTTTATACAAGTTCGTTTTTTCAGGGGGGCCGAACGCTGTTCCCCTGTTTTTTTTAATGCTCGTCCTACCCTTCATCGGCTGCAGTCCTTCTTATTATGACCCGGGCCCTCAATGTCCACCTGGCTTTATTAAAAAAGGGGAAAGCCGACTTTCCCTCGCGTATACTCAAACGCACTCTACCTCAGGATATGAGGCCTGTTTTGCTCACACTCCCTTGCCTCATTTTAGTATTATGGGCAATCACCTTACCTACTCCGGTGAATTCACCTCAAACCAAACCTCCCATTTCAGCCATGGCTACCTCAACGAAATGGGCATCGGATTCTATACCCGACTGGGGTCTGGCCAAAACCTCATTTTGGATGTCTGTTATTTTTCTTCTTTTGGCAATGTGGCATTTCGGGGTTCAGGAGAACAGTCGGCTCTTCAAAATTTCTATGTTGAATCGAAGTTTAGTAAAAAAAGCCTTTTATCTGGCTTAACCTTTTTGGCCAAGCACCTGGAAGCGGCTTTTTCTTTTAAGATGTCCCAAATATCCTATTCTGACACCCGCTTTTCCCGGTATAAGCCAGAAACCCTGGCCTCTTCCCTGATGGATTCCCCAATAAAATATAGGGTTGAGCCTTCCCTTGTTTTGCGCGCAGGGTGGCCAAATGTAAAACTCAACATAGGTCTTGAACTAACGCACAACATCTTTCCTAATGCCAAAACTACGGCTGACAAACGATTGTCGGGGGGCATTAGTTTTAAGTTTTAATGTCTACCCTTTTTGTAACGCCCCCCAATTGTCCATTTCTAATTTTGAAAACACTTTATATGAATGTTTTTTAGGCCCCCGGCTTAGCCCTTTATTTTTTCCCCGTTCTGATGGATGCTTGGTTGCCTTGTCTTAAACTTCTACCTCCACACAAAATCCATCCTGATAGCCAATCACTACGCTGCCACCAATCTTTTTAGCACGCATTGTCATGTTGTCAATACCCTGGCCATCCGAACGTGATGTTGGTCGTTCTTTTCCATTGTCTTTTACCGTTAGTTTTAATTTTCCTTTTTCTTCTGCAATTTTGATTACTACATGACTGCCATCGCTGTGTTTCATGACATTGGTGATAGCCTCTTTAAAAATGAGGTATATGTTTTGGCGTTTTTCCGGGTCAATAAACTTTTTGGTATCCACAACCTGAGTAATAAACTCGTGGGTCATCCTTTTTATATACAAATTTTTTTCGGCATAGTCTCTCATTCTGTCAATCAGGTTTTCCACCTTGTCTTTTCTGCTGTCTATGGCCCATACGGTGTCTCTCATTCGTTCCATGGCTTCTCTGCCCAGGCTGCTTATTTCATTGAGCACTTCCTTGTTTTCTGCAGGAGCCTCAATGGCCAGGATCTGACTTTGCATGGCCAGTCCCGAAAGCAATGTTCCTACCTCATCGTGTAGGTCGGCACTGATCTTAGTTCGCAATGCGGCCAATTCTTTTTGTCTTCTTAGCTTTTGATTAAATCGGTATCTAAGGAATACAAACACCAGTGAGGTCATCAGCAGGGTGAAAATAACAATTACCCATGCCCTTTTGTACCACACTTGTTTTTTTATGATGGTGATTGAGTATAGGCTTGCCTCTCTTTCTGAAATACCGGTCGACGCTCTGACTTCTAGTCTGTGGGTGCCTGGCTCTAGTCCATATAAAAAAATCTTATTGTCAAGTTTAGGAGCGGTCCAATGGTTGCTTTGTTCGTTTATACGGTAACTATAGTAAACATCGTTGGCATATTCGGGTACCGAAAACTGTAGTTCTAAACTGCTTTCTGTTGGCTCTAGTACCAAATCTTTGTGGGTGTTGAGGTGGCGATATTCGTACTTAAATTTTTCTTTTTCCAGATCAAAGATGGCCGTGCTGATCAGTTTTAATGGCTTTATTTTATTTGACGCCTGTAGAAATTGCAGCTCATCCGGCATAAATGAAAACAGACCATCGGTGCTGCCAAAATAATACCTGCCGTCACTGGTTTTTAATGTGGCCATTTTATTAAACTCTATCTCTGACAATGGGTGGCCCTTTGCCAGATTGTAAAATTGAAGGGCCTTGGTGTCAAAATACAAGAGCCCATAACTACTGCCCAAATACAAATTACCCCGCTGATCGGGTAAGATGGAGAATATAGTGCGGTTTTGGATTACGTTTTTTCCGGTAATCAGCGGGTTTTTAAAAATGGAGACTGCTCCTGTCCTGGTGTTTAGCCTTCCCAGACCAAGTGTACATCCAAACCACAATTGATCGCCATCTACTTCTATTTCCTGAATGTCGTTGTCTGCTGTATGCAGCGCTGTTTTGTCAAACTGTTTGAGGAGTTGTCCGTTCTTTGAAAGTAGCTGTATGCCTTTAAAGGTGCTACTGATCCAAAAATTTAGACCCCCCTGATCCATTTGAATGTCATTGATGGCAGAGTAGTAGGTGCCCTCTCCGTTGATTTGTGTCTTAAGCCCTGTTTCGGTTTGCCGTTTTCTTTTTAAATCATAGCAATACAGCTTTGGGGTGTGCCAGATATACAGCCACAGGGTGTCGTTTTGTATCCATTGATTACAGTGCCCGGCATTGTGAGGAAGCCCCACATATTGTTTGCTGTTGTCTTTTAAGTCTATGATGACATTGTTCCATATAAGGTAGTTGTTCCACACATTCATTGAATAGGTGCCCTTGGCCTCATTGATCAAATGATGCCATTTTCCAACGGCTTCAAACTTCCTGTCCCCGGGTCTCTTCATCGCTATGCCTCCATAATAGCTTGCATAGATGTTTTTGTTTTTGTCTTCTGCCAGAGCCCTAAAGCTGGTTGTGCTGGACACCAGTGCTTTGTCGGTTATGGGCTGCTTAAACTGCGTTGATTTAGGGAGCTTTTCTTTGATCTGTAGCACACTCCTCAAATTACTGACCCAAAGTGTGCCGTCTTTTCTTTTTGTGAATTTTAGAAAATTTACCCCCAGGCCACCATGCGCTTCGTTTTTGATTAAGGTTAAAAAATCATTTGACAAATCTTGCTGGGTTCTTGTATTTGTATTTAATATATACAAATACAAATTATCGGCAATGTACACTTTGTCACCCTCCACCCATAGGCCCGTTAAGCCGGCTTTGACAGTTGGTGGAATTTTTAAGAATGGCAAAAATTCATCCGACGACCGGTCCCACTTAAAAATGGTATAGGTAAGTTTGTCTATAAAATAAAAAGAGGTGTCGCTGGCCCACACACTTACAGGGCTGCTGATTTGAAAACGGGTGTTATAGCTTTTTATTTTTTTTCCTTCCGGGTCCAATCTCAAAAAGTATCCGTTTTTGAATATCCAGATTTCTTTGCCCATCAATTTTGCAAACAAGCCACTAAGATTCTCTATAGGCGCTGTAAACAAAGTTTGAATGTTTTTTCCATCTACTTTCCTGCTCAGGGTTATGGATTTTTCTTTGCTGTGGTGACAAAATAAATACAACCCGTCTCCCTGACTTTTGTGGCTAGACAAAACAAGGTTGTCCTCTCCCTGGAATAAATCCTCCACACGTTCTATGGTTCTTTGTTGTGTGTTGATTTGTTGCATCCGATTGCCCGACTGCTGAACCCACATCCTGTGTTTTCCGGCTTTATTAAAATAAATAAAGGGCCGAGAGATGCTGTCCGTATCAAAACCAAATTGGCCTTTGTTGCCGGTGTAAGTAACGGTCCTGTTGCCATCAAAAACATGTAAACCGGTGGCACTACTGAACCATACATAACCCTCATCATCTTCCATGATGTCATTAAACTGACCGAGATCTTCTGTAGAATTGAGCCTTACCATTTTCAACTCGTACTCCGGGTCTATGATTTTAAATCTTGTGTTTTGCCCACTGGCTGTGCCTGTAAAAAGCAATCCAAAACACACAACAATATATTGTTTGATGGTCAAATCAAAGCTGTTTATACAAAAATAGCTTATTTAAAGCATCCGGCATTCATTAAAAACAATTGACGACCCTTGTCTTCTGTAGTCGAATCTACTCCTGTATCTGGTCTATACATTCATTTAATATAACCCATCATGTATTGCGTGATGGCCTCGGTCTTGTTATTTACATGGAGCACCTTGTACATTTTTTTTACGTGGGTGCGCACCGTTTCTATGGATATAAAAAGCTCGGCTGCGATGCTTTGGTAACTCTTACCATCCACCAGCCTCTCCAATATTTCTTTTTGTCGATCGCTCAGAATCGTGGCCTTGCTCACCCTGCCCCCCATAAGGTGGTTGACGATCTCCCGGGCTATGGACGGCGACATATAAGAACCTCCTTTGGCTACTATGCGCAGTGCTTCCACGATCTCTTCAAGGCTGGATTTTTTGGAAATATAGCTGCACGCCCCGCTGCATAGGGCTTTTAAAATGATTTCTTCTTCCTCGTAGGTGGTCAACATCACGATGTTGAGGTCCGGATATTTGTTGAGAATCAGGGGTATGGCCTCAATGCCCGAGGTGCCCGGCAGACCAATATCCAGCAGTAAAATCTGGGTGATTTCTGTGGGATGTTGGATGTTTTTTAACAAAAAGGAATCGGCTGAATTTTCTACCACATCAATGGCAAACTCCTCGTGAAAAGAGATGAACTTACTGACACTGTCGCGGATCACCTTGTTGTCTTCTACGATATGAATGATTACTTTTTCCACCTCTTTATTTTAATACAAACATAGTAGTTCCTCTTTGTAAATACAATCACCTTGCAGGGTGATTGACTTGCCCTTTCTTTCTTTTCAATTTTGTGGCATAATATTTTGAAAATGAAATCACCCAGATCCTCCTCTGCTTACGCCCTATTTTATGCGGCTATTATTTTTGCAACATTTTTTACCCCCCTGTTAAAAGCCCAGAGCGTGGGGGTTGGCACCAATACACCTAATTCCAATGCTATCTTAGATGTAAGCAGCAGCAACAAAGGGCTGCTCATACCCCGTGTGGCCCTTAGCTCCACAACCTCTACATCACCTCTTGGCGGTTTTGTAGCGGGTATGATGGTGTACAATACTGCCACAGCAGGGACTTCCCCCAACAATGTAACACCCGGCTTTTACCTCTGCAGTGGTACCAAGTGGGAGAAAGTAGGAGCTGCAGGCTGGGGTCTGTCAGGTAATAGCGGCACCAATCCAGGCACCCATTTTATTGGCACAACTGATGATCAGGATCTGGTTTTTAAAAGAAATAATATAAAGGCCGGAGCATTAAATTTTAATTTAAGCAATACTTCCTTTGGGATATATGCGCTTAACAGCATTACCTCTGG
>JAGNSQ010000089.1:4508-13407 GCA_017987975.1 Saprospiraceae bacterium | reverse complement strand
CTCCGATGCTCCGTTGCTCCGATACCTCCGATGCTCCGATGCTCCGATACCTCCGATGCAGGATTTTTCGTAACTTTGCTATCCACTTTAAACTGAGAAATGGATAAAAAAGGTATCGTAGAGGGTTGGAACTTGCTGATTAACAGATATACAGCAATTAAAAGCAACATAACACAGCGGCTAATCCCTTTCATGAAACCCATAGCAGACAAGGTGGGACCCTATTGGCAGCCGGTAAGAGAAAAATATGCCCAATGGACAGAACCCATCAGAGTATGGCACCGAAATTTAAAAGCCCGCAGTCCTATGGTGGCCAATGGCATTCAATGGACTTATGATATTTTCAGGTATGGCCTGTACTTTTTCTTTGGTTTGGTATTTTTTGCGTGGATTGGTCTTTTTGGACACATGCCGGATAGCGACGAATTGCGCAATATTGAAAACTCCAATTCAACTGAAATTTACAGCGCTGATTCTGTTCTTATAGGTAAGTTTTACATTGAAAATCGCACAGAGATAGGGTTGTCTTCTATTTCACCCTATGTTATTACTGCCTTGTTGGCTGTTGAAGACAAACGATTTTTTGAACACAGCGGCATCGACTTGCGCTCCATGTTGAGGGTGTTCAAAGGCCTGGCTACCAATCAATCCGGATTGGGAGGAGGCTCTACCCTGCCCCAACAGCTGGCCAAAAACTTATATCCCCGAAAAAAATATTACATCCCAGGGCTTAGCCTGCTTATCAACAAGATCAGAGAAAATATAATATCGAGTAAGCTGGAGAGTATCTACAACAAAGAAGAATTGCTGGCCCTCTACCTCAATACCGTACCTTTTGGAGGTGACCGCTATGGCATCAATGTGGCGAGCAGGTATTTTTACAATAAAAAAGCCAAAGAACTCAATGCGGCAGAAGCGGCCACACTGATTGGAATGCTGAAAGCGACTACGGCATTGGATCCAACAAGGAATCCTAAAAATTCACAAAAAAGGAGGAACCTGGTGCTCAACAGAATGGTAGCCAACAGCAATTTTACCTTCCAGTCTGATGAACTCAAAACCGTGTCTTCCCTTATTGCCAACGGCAAGCTAAGTCAGGAGGAATACGACAAAATCAAAGATAAGCCCGTTAATGCACGCAAATATACTGGTGCCGATGGCACTGAAGGAGTTGGTGCTTACTTCAGAGAATACCTTCGCATCACCGAAATGCCGCGCATTTTGGCAGGACTGCAAAAAGAAGATGGCACCAAATACAATCTGTATAGAGACGGTCTTAAAATTTACACCACCCTCGACAGTCGCATGCAGGAGTTTGCTGAAAAGGCGGTTCAAAAACACATGAGTTTTTTGCAAAACCAGTTTAACAAACACTGGAAAGGATACACCGATGAAAAGCCCTGGGGTGATGATAAATGGCTGGAAGAACAAAAGTTGAGAAGTGATAGATACCTAAAACTCAAAGAGGCAGAAGCTCCTGATAGTACCATCGAACAAAGTTTCAACGAAGCTGTGAAAATGACCGTCTTTACCTGGAATAAAGGAGGAGGAGATACCGATACCATCATGACACCGATGGACAGTATCAAACATTACTTTCTCCTGCTCAATACTGGTTTTATGGCCATGGACCACAGCAATGGTCACATCAAAGCTTGGGTAGGTGGCACCGATTTCAAATATTTTAAATACGATCACATACTTTCCAAAAGACAGGTTGGATCAACCTTTAAACCCATCGTCTATGCAGCTGCCCTTCGCGATAGCATGATGCCATGTGATTTTATGTACAATGAAAAAGTGACCATTGAAGACTGGAGCCCTGGTAATTCTGATGGTGTTTACGGCGACTGGGTAACCATGGCGGGAGGTTTAGCGTATTCGATCAATACCATTGCTGCCAAACTCATTGAAAAAGTGGGCATCCAGGCTACCATTGACATGGCCAAAAATATGGGCATAACTACTCCCTTGCCCCGCGAATTCGGCATTTCTCTTGGTGCCGCCGATATTATGTTGTACGACATGATGAAAGTGTATGGCACCATTGCCAATAAAGGTATCAGACCGGAACCTACAGCCGTCATCAAAGTTACCGATAGAAATGGTAAAGTAATTTATGAAAGTGCCGAAGAATACAAAATTAAACATCCTGGTAGAGATACCACTCACGTACTTAGTGAAAGAAACGCATCCATCATGACCAAGATGATGCAAAACGTGATCGACCGGGGTACAGGCAGTAAGTTTAGAAACGCCTATGGAGTAGTAGGAGAATTTGCCGGCAAAACAGGAACTACCCAAAACCATTCCGACGGGTGGTTTATCACTTTTAATCCTACCCTGGTGACAGGAGCGTGGGTGGGTGGCCCTAGTCCCGCTGTGCGTTTCAGAGACATGAACCAGGGTCAGGGTTCCGCAATGGCCTTACCGGTAGTAGGCGAATTCTGGTACCAAATCCGCAATGATAAAAAGTTGAAAAAACTCACCGATACCCGATTTGAAATGGAAGATACCATACGCACGTTTTTTAATTGTCCGCTGCGAATACCCATTAGTCCTGACTCCTTGTCCGTTATCATGCAAGACAGCACCCTGAGAGATTCCATAGTTAAAAATGGCTATCGAAATTTAAAAGACATCCTCAATCAAAGGTTTGGTACCGACAGCCTTGGAGGCGAAGGGTTAAATGAAGAGTTCCTGGAAGGAGTGCCCGACGAGCAACCAACTGATAAGAACAACGACAAGAAAAAAGAAGATAAAAAAACGACAGACGCCATTTTACCTGCGGATAAAAAAAAGACAGACCCTAAAAAAACCGTTCCCAAAAAAAACGGGGAAGGGGGCCGGTAAAACAAGCACTGCCCTTTGGGTGTTTAACTGAATACATAGACTACATTACCACATGAGATCATCCCTGATTTGGGCTTTTTTAGGCCTGCTGCTGCTTGGTTTTGGTTCTTGCAAGACCAGTCAGAAAACCTATACCCCACTTGAAAAGTCGCTGCTTTGGGAGATAAGTGGGCCGGGCATCAAACAGCCTTCCTATCTTTATGGTACCATCCACATGATACCCTCAGATGATTACTTCCTTCCCAAAGGAACCCTAAGTGCCATCGAAGCAAGTCAAAACATGGTTTTTGAAATCGACATGAAAGACATGAGCGATGTGTCTGCCCTCTTTGGTATGATGGGAAAAATCTTCATGAAAGATGGTGTTACCCTCAAAACGCTGCTTACCACAGAAGAATACCAGCTGGTGGAAAATCATTTTAAAGATATGGGCCTGCCCATCTTTTTTTTAGAACGCATTAAACCCATGTTTTTGAGCGCTTTTGCCACCAGTGATATGAATCCCAATTCGCTCAAAGACGGTTCCATTAAATCCTATGAGATGGAGTTTTACGAGATCAGCCAGGATCGCAACATGACCACCGGAGGATTGGAAACCATCGACTTTCAGGTCAGTGTTTTTGATTCCATTCCCTATAAGGAGCAAGCCAAAATGCTGGTAGAAAGTTTAAAAACCCTGGATGATGACAATGGCGAGTTGGATCAACTGGTAGCGCTTTATAAAGCCCAGGACATCGATGCCATGGTCAATACCATGTCATCCGAAAGTTCTGAATTAGCCCCCTACGAAGACATCCTCCTCAATGGTCGCAACAAAAACTGGATTCCACAGATCATCCAGCAAGCCAAACAGCAATCCACTTTTTTTGCGGTGGGTGCCGGTCACCTGGCAGGCAGCAAAGGAGTGATCCATCTGTTGAGAAAGGAGGGATACAAGGTGAAGCCAGTTAAATGATTTTTGTAACCGAGCACCTGTCCCTATAACTGCGAAGCGGTTGTAGGTATCCGGCACCTGTCCCTACGCCGAAAAAATGGTGAAGGCAAAGTATTTACCAACAAATATTTGGGGACAAGGTCGTTTTTAACGTCAAATCAAAATAATATTTCACTAATTTAGCCAAATTGTACAAAATTAAATTTGGTGTTCGTTTTTTTACTCCAAAATTGCCCTTAAGAGCTGGGCAAAAGATGTGAAAAAGGAACAAAAAAAATAGAAAAAGACCATGATAATTGATTGATATGGTAGGCTTTTTCCTTGTTATTCTTTACTTTTGTGGCCTATTTGACCCGGGTGACCCGGGTCGGGAATTGCAATTGACCAAATTAAGCAAAACATTATGCAAAACAATGAAATTTACTTTGTGCCTTTAATGGGGCTCATTGGACTGATTTTTATGATGTGGAAAGCGCGATGGGTAGTAGCCCAGGATGCCGGTACAGGAAAAATGAAAGAAATAGCCACTGCCATTGCAGATGGTGCCCTGGCCTTCCTCAAAGCTGAGTGGAGGGTATTATTTATTTTTGGTTCTATCGTATCTGTTTTATTGGCATGGTCGGGAACCCTGGTAGAAAGTTCACACTGGTTGATCGGTGTTGCCTTTATCATAGGTGCGGTCACATCAGCCTTTGCGGGTTATGTGGGGATGAACATCGCTACCAAAGCTAACGTACGAACTGCCCAGGCAGCCAGAACAAGTTTGAAACAAGCGCTGAAGGTAGCCTTCACAGGGGGTACCGTTATGGGACTTGGTGTAGCAGGTTTGGCCGTAATGGGGCTCAGCATCCTGTTCATTATTTTTTACAACATGTTTGTGGGTGACTCAGGTGATGTCAATGGCTTGCCCATGGAAAAAGCATTGGAAGTATTGGCGGGCTTCTCATTGGGAGCAGAATCCATTGCCTTGTTTGCCCGTGTTGGCGGTGGTATTTATACCAAAGCTGCTGACGTGGGAGCTGACCTTGTGGGTAAAGTAGAAGCAGGTATCCCGGAAGATGATCCGCGCAACCCTGCTACCATTGCCGACAACGTAGGTGACAACGTAGGTGATGTTGCTGGTATGGGAGCCGACTTATTCGGTTCATTTGTGGCCACCATCCTTGCTACCATGGTATTGGGCAGAGAAATTGTCTCTAACGACAATGTAGGAGGTATGGCACCTATTCTTTTACCCATGTTTCTTGCAGGATTGGGATTGTTGTTTTCAGCCGTCTCCACCTTTTTCGTAACCATTAAAGACGATCACGGTGATGTACAAAAAGCCCTGAACTTAGGTAACTGGTCTGCCATCTTAATGACAGCGGTAGTTTCTTATCCAATTGTGATGACTTACATGCCTGCCCAAATGGAAATCAGAGGAGTAAGCTTTACCAATCTCAATGTATATTTTGCCATCATCCTGGGTTTGGTTGTAGGCGCCATTATATCCTGGATTACTGAGTACTATACCGCCATTGGTAAAAGGCCTGTAAGTTCCATCGTACAACAATCATCTACTGGTCACGCAACCAACATCATCGGTGGACTTTCTGTGGGTATGGAATCTACCCTGGTGCCTATGATCGTTTTGGGTGCCGGTATCTTTATTTCATACTTCCTTGCCGGTTTGTACGGTGTGGCTATTGCCGCTGCTGGTATGATGGCTACCACCGCTATGCAGTTGGCCATAGACGCCTTCGGACCCATTGCCGATAACGCAGGAGGTATTGCGGAAATGAGCGAATTGCCTAAAGAAGTAAGAGAACGCACCGATGTACTGGATGCAGTGGGCAACACCACAGCAGCAACCGGTAAAGGATTTGCCATCGCATCTGCTGCTTTGACAGCCCTTGCCTTGTTTGCAGCCTTTGTTGGTTTGACAGGCATTACCTCAATCGACATCTACAAAGCAGATGTTTTAGCAGGCTTGTTCATTGGTAGTGTAATTCCTTATATCTTTTCATCATTGGCCATAGCGGCTGTAGGAAGGGCTGCCATGAAAATGGTGGAAGAGGTAAGACGACAGTTCCGCGAAATTCCAGGTATCATGGAAGGTACCGCAAAACCAGAATACGACAAGTGTGTAGCCATTTCAACCCAGGCTTCCATCAAAGAAATGATGGCACCGGGTCTAATTGCTTTGATCGTACCTGTAATTGTAGGTTTTACCTTCGGTCCGGAAGTACTAGGAGGCTGTTTGGCTGGTGTTACTGTATCCGGCGTATTGATGGGCATCTTCCAAAACAACGCTGGTGGAGCTTGGGACAATGCTAAAAAATCATTTGAAAAAGGTGCTGAAATCAACGGTGAAATTCACTACAAAGGTTCTTCACACCACAAAGCGGCTGTAACTGGAGATACGGTAGGGGATCCATTCAAAGATACTTCAGGTCCATCTATGAACATCCTGATCAAGTTAATGTCGATTGTATCATTGGTAATTGCACCGCACATCAACATCAACAACCATACCGCGTTGTTCTCTATGAGACCTACAACCATAGAAAGCCAACCACACAAAATGTCAGAAAGCAAAGACACTTATAAAATGCCTCAGCACGAGGTAAAATAATCATAGGTTAAAAACAAAAAGCCGGTTCCATTTAGGGCCGGCTTTTTTTTTGCTATTCCAGCAACCAACTGAGCACTGAAACAGTATTCCTAGTTATTAAAAAGCCGATGGCTATACAACCACCGGCTTCGATTAATTCAATCTAAACCCACTAAGGCATTACCACGGTATCAATGACATGTATGACACCATTGCTTTGATACACATCTTTGATGGTCACTTTTGACTTATTTCCTTTCTGGTCTGCAATTACCAATTCCTTTCCTTCCATCATGAGGGATATTTTTCCTCCCTGTACAGTGGTAAGCATTAGTTTACCCATGTTTTTGGTCATTTCTTTCATGATCCATTTACTGTCGTAACTACCAGCAACAACATGATAAGTAAGGATGGAAGTGAGGTCCGTTTTATTCTCTGGTTTCACCAACGTTTCTAACGTACCTTTTGGCAGTTTATCAAAAGCAGCATTGGTGGGTGCAAATACAGTAAAGGGTCCATTGGACTCAAGTACCGATACCAAATCTGCCGCCTTTACTGCCGCTACCAGCGTGGTGTGGTCTTTGGAATTGACTGCGTTCTGAACAATGTTTTTAGAAGGATACATGGCAGCACCACCCACCATTACAGAGCGCTCCATTTGTGCATTTACAACCAGAGCAGATGTCATTAAACCTAAGGCTAAAAAAAGTTTTTTCATTTTCATGTTTTTAAAATTTGATGAATGTGTTTGAAAAGATATACGACTGCTGAAGTCATAATGGATTTAAAAAAATGAATTTTCATTAAAAAATTAGGGAACCCTCGTTGAAAAGCTATAACTAAAGTTACATTGACTGCTAGCTCTGTATCCCATAATTTTACCAAAAAAACAAAATGACAACCTTCCGTCAAAAAGCATCTGATATATGGACAGAACTGGGCATCGAGATTTCAACCCTTCTGGCAATTGTGCTAATCACCTTGGGTGCCTGGTTGTTTCTCCATCATAAAGCTGGTAACCAAATCTCATCTTTTTTTGATAGTATTGAACAAAACAAAGAAATCAGGACTCATAGCCTGAATATCTGTAGGGATACCAGCAATTTTAACAAGCAACTAAAGTTAAACGCTGCCCTGGTAAACAATTATCAGGAAGCGTCGAAAGAATTACTAGTGGTGATGTACCGAAACTATATGCCAAACGTTACTCTATTTCCCATTTTTACTGGATTAGTAGGCATTCTCACCCTGATCATTGCACAACAATCCTGGACCAAAGTATCGGCAGGGGTAAAGAGTCTTTTTCTCCTCTTTGTATTGTTTTCCGGCCTGTTTGGCATTTATCCGGATATCTTTCACCAAAAAGAAACATTAGATAAAAATCTACAAACCTATATTGAAATAGAAAAAATGCAAATCAAGGCCTCTGAAATATATCTACCCTGTATTACTGATTCCACTCAAATCAAAAAAATAATACACCAAAATGCAGAAATCATATCAAAGTTGAATTATTACTTCAATGTCCAAAAATCTGGCTTGGATATCAACAGTCTTACTTTGCCCGGATCTTAATAATCATGTTTACCTTCATTTGCGAACCTCAATCAAACATCATAGCCCGAATTGATGTATACCATAAAATGGCAACATCCATTCAAATGTCGCTACATGGTACTCCTCTATTCTTTCCCCAGGGCACACGTTGTCATCCATTTGAATTGGGTGAAGGCAAAAGTCTATTCAATAAAATTCTCTGCATCGCCATCCAGGTCCACGCCACAGAGCCAGATGATGTTCATTGCCAGGCCATCCTTACCCTGATAATCGACAACCGGGAAGAAAGATTTGCCTTGATTTCATGTCAAATGGAAAAGGATAAACCATGGACAGCCAATTTGTTTATATTGATCTTTAAAAAAAAGCGGGGTATTATGATGTAGGTGCGCAAGATTTTGCGCACCTACATCATACCCCCACCTTGCGCACCTACATACCCCCCTTTTGCATACCCACATACCTTACAATTCCATCTTTCATTTTCTGCTTTTTCCGTATCTTTGCAGCCTGAAATAAAAGACCATGTACAGAACACACGACTGCGGACAATTGAGAATTAGTGATGTAGGAAGCCAGGTAACCCTATCCGGCTGGGTGCAGAAAGCCCGCGATTTGGGAGGCATGACCTTCCTGGATTTGAGAGACCGATATGGCATCACCCAGGTAGTGTTCAACATGGATGAGAATGCAGAATTGTGCCAGGAAGCCCGCAAACTGGGCAGAGAGTTTGTAGTGCAGATTACCGGCACGGTGCGTGAAAGAAGCAGCAAAAACCTCAATAGGGCCACAGGAGATATTGAAGTTGAAGCGGCAACCCTTAAAGTACTCAATGTCTCTGCTACCCCACCCTTTACGATTGAAGACAATACCGATGGGGGTGATGACCTGCGCATGAAATACAGATACCTCGACCTGAGAAGGACGCCGGTTCAAAACAACATCATCTTCAGAAGCAAACT
>JAGNSQ010000089.1:0-4408 GCA_017987975.1 Saprospiraceae bacterium | reverse complement strand
AGCAACAAAGACATCAAAGACCTGACTGAGTGGCTACAAAGGCCCCAGATTGGCGCCAAGGGCCTCGTATACGTCAAATTTCAAGCCGATGGCATCAAATCATCTGTCGGCAAATTTTATTCGGATGAACAACTCCAGGCATGGGGTGAAAAATTCGGTGCCAAACAGGGCGATGTTTTGTTCATTTTAAGTGGAGAAACCGAAAAAACCAGAAAACAACTCAACGAACTTCGTCTCGAACTGGGACGAAGAATGGGCCTGATGAAAGCGGGCGATTTCAAACCGCTTTGGGTCATCGACTTCCCTCTGTTGGAATGGGATGAAGATGCACAGCGTTTCTTTGCCATGCACCACCCATTCACTTCTCCTAAACAGGCGGATATTCCTCGTATGATGAACGGCGACCACGAGACCATGAAAAGTCTACGCGCCGATGCCTATGACCTTGTCATAAACGGCGTTGAAATTGGAGGTGGTTCTATCCGTATCCACGACCGCGAGCTGCAGTCCAAAAACTTTGACCTCCTGGGTTTCTCTAAAGAGGAGGCAGAACACCAGTTTGGATTTCTGCTGGGTGCCTTCGAATATGGAGCTCCTCCTCACGGTGGCATTGCCTTTGGTTTTGACCGTCTTTGCGCCGTGCTCAATGGTGTCAATTCTATCCGCGATTTCATTGCCTTCCCAAAAAACAACCAAGGTCGGGATATGATGATCGATGCTCCTTCTACCATCCACGATGCGCAGCTGAAGGAGTTGAGTCTGAATGTGGTTAAGAAATAGGGAACGGGTATCCGGCAGCGGAGCATCGGAGCACCCGGCAACGGAGCATACGCAGCAGTGATCTGTTTAAGACATAGGTGGCCGTGCAACTTATTTGTGTGGTGAATTTGTAAAAGCGAAGTGATTGTTATATTATCATTTGATTGCTTAAATAGGACAGATTCCTTTGGATGAATTTCGGTACTTGTTTAACATTTAGGGAAATAAGGTAATTAAGGGTTAAGGCTAATTGAATAAAGCTTAATTCTTTCATTTACCTTGATGCTTATGCCTATAAAACGCAGTCTTGTAGTGCAAAAAAAAAAATCCCTATTTCATCGTGTGGGCCTCCACTTTCATAAGGCCAGTTCAGGCTTTTCTCCATTGTATAGACCTTATACTGAAAATGAGTTTCGGCTCTTTCTTTAACATTTAGAGCATTTAGAGGCATTAAGCTTAAATTTTCTCCTATTAATCTTAATGTGTCTTTATGCTCTTCATGTTTCCAAAAATATCCCTATTTCATCGTGTGGGCCTCCACTTTCATGAGGCCAGTTCAGGCTTTTCTCCATTTTATAGACCTTGTACTGAAAATGAGTTTCGGCTCTTTCTTTAACATTTAGAGCATTTAGAGGCATTAAGCTTTAATACTCTCCATAAATCTTAATGTGTCTTCATGTCCTTAATGTTTCCAAAAAAATCCTAATCTCGTTTATTGGAGCAATGTCTTTTTGAGGAGTCATACTTCAGAGTGAATCCCACGTATAGACTTTACTCATTTGGAAGAGATTGGTATTTTCTACTTAAACATTTAGAGCATTTAGAGGCATTAAGCTTAAGTTTTCTCCTATAATTCATAATGTGTCTTCATGCCCTTCATGATTCCAAAAATATCCCTATTTCATCGTGTGGGCCTCCACTTTCATAAGGCCAGTTCAGACTTTTCTCCATTGTATAGACCTTATACTGAAAATGAGTTTCGGCTCTTTCTTTAACATTTAGAGCATTTAGAGGCATTAAGCTTAAATTTTCTCCTATTAATCTTAATGTGTCTTTATGCTCTTCATGTTTCCAAAAATATCCCTATTTCATCGTGTGGGCCTCCACTTTCATGAGGCCAGTTCAGGCTTTTCTCCATTTTATAGACCTTGTACTGAAAATGAGTTTCGGCTCTTTCTTTAACATTTAGAGCATTTAGAGGCATTAAGCTTTAATACTCTCCATAAATCTTAATGTGTCTTCATGTCCTTAATGTTTCCAAAAAAATCCTAATCTCGTTTATTGGAGCAATGTCTTTTTGAGGAGTCATACTTCAGAGTGAATCCCACGTATAGACTTTACTCATTTGGAAGAGATTGGTATTTTCTACTTAAACATTTAGAGCATTTAGAGGCATTAAGCTTAAGTTTTCTCCTATAATTCATAATGTGTCTTCATGCCCTTCATGATTCCAAAAATATCCCTATTTCATCGTGTGGGCCTCCACTTTCATGAGGCCAGTTCAGGCTTTTCTCCATTTTATAGACCTTATACTGAAAATGAGTTTCGGATCTTTCTTTAACATTTAGAGCATTTAGGGGCATTAAGCTTAAGTTTTCTCCTACTAATCTTAATGTGTCTTCATGCCCTTAATGTTTCAATAAAATCCCCTTCTTGGTGTGAGGGCCTCTACTTTCATAAGGCCAGTTCAGGCTTTTCTCCATTTTATAGACCTTATACTGAAAATGAGTTTCGGCTCTTTCTTTAACATTTAGAGCATTTGGCATTAAGCTTAAGTTTTCTCCTATTAATCTTAATGTGTCTTCATGCCCTTAATGTTTCAATAAAATCCCCATCTTGGTGTGTTGACTTGCTCTTTATCGAGAAAAAATAAAATTTCGTAGATTTGGTTTTCATTCAACCAAAAGCGAATTTCAAATTATGGGCAAATTTGCATCCACCATTACCATTCTGTTCATCACATTTTACCTTTATGGGCAGACCCAACTGAAGGTCAATGTATCTTATCCAGACCCCACGGAAGGGAGATTGATATTGATGATATCCAGTGATTTCAGCGCAGAGCCAAGATTTCAGATTACGGATGATGTAAAGAGTCAGGTGGCGGCCGGAGTTAATATTTATGAAAAAAGTGGGACTACCACTGTGACATTTCCAAACAAAGATCAGGTTTTGTATCCAATCAATAAATGGGAGGATCTGCCGGAGGGTGAGTACCAGGTGCAGGCCCTGATCAACCGGTATGAAACCTTCAACCTCAGCACCGGGCATGTCGTGCAACTGCCACCCGATATGGGAGAAGGGCAGCATTGGAATACCAAGCCCCTCAACATCTACTGCCAGCCCGTGAAGATTCAATTAAAAAAAGGCCAGGCAACAGAAATAAATCTAATGCTCGATCAGTACATATCGCCATTGCCTGAGCCCAAAAATACCCAATGGGTGAGGCACATTAAAATGAAAAGTGAAAAGTTATCCCAATTCTGGGGCAGAGATGTAATCCTCGGTGCCCATGTGTTGCTGCCCAGAGACTGGGATAAAGAAACCGACCGCAATTATCCGCTGATGATTTATCACGGCCACTTTCCCTCCGATTTTGGAGGATTCCGCACAGAGCCGGTGCCTGCAGACATGGATACCTCTGATTACAGCAGTCGGTTTCATATCTATGGTTACAAAAAAATACAACAGGAAGAAGCCTATCGTTTTTACCAACAATGGACCCACGATACTTTTCCCAGATTTATCATCATAGAAATTCAGCACCCCACACCTTATTACGACGACTCTTATGCCGTCAACTCTGCGTGTCAGGGCCCGTATGGGGATGCCATCACGTATGAGCTCATTCCGTACATCGAAAAATTGTTTAGGGGCAAAGGCGATGGTAAATCAAGGTTTCTATATGGTGGCTCCACAGGTGGATGGGAAGCGCTGGCTGCCCAGGTGTTATATCCGGAAGAGTACAATGGCTGTTTCGCCGCCTGTCCGGATCCCATAGATTTCAGAGCCTATTGCACCGTTAATATATACGATGATGAAAATGCCTTTACCTGGAATGGCCCACACCACAAAATAGAAAAACCAGCCAAACGCGACTACCTTGGCCATATTTCCTCTACGGTCAGACAAAGCAATCATTATGAACGCCTGCTGGGTGATAAAAGTCGCTCTGGTCAGCAATGGGATATTTGGGAGGCCACCTACTCGCCAATGGACTCTGATGGTTATCCCCAACGCATCTTCGACAAGGAAACGGGCGTGATCAATAAAGATGTGGCTGCCTACTGGAAGGAAAACTACGACCTGGTTCACATCCTCAAAAGGGATTGGAATACGCTGGGTCCTAAGCTGGAAGGAAAGATCCACATCTATTGCGGTGATATGGACAATTATTACCTCAACAATGCTGTCTACCTGGCTGAGTCTTTTCTGGAAAGTACACGTTATCCATACTACAACGGTGAAGTCAAATACGGTGACCGCGCTGAACACTGCTGGAATGGCTCTCCTGACCTCCCCAATTACATCGGCAGACTAAGGTATCATACCATGTATCTGTCAAAGATTTTGAAGCGATTGTAGCATCCGACAACGGAGCATCCAGCAACGGAGCATCCAGCAACGGAGCATCCGGCAACGGAGCATC
>JAGNSQ010000088.1:6494-13498 GCA_017987975.1 Saprospiraceae bacterium | reverse complement strand
TGCCCATTAAAAGCAGCCCAATGAAGCCAATTCTCCTTGTCTTATTTTTGTTTACCTCATTAATGATGGTCAGTGGACAAGAGTATCTTCAAATAGAGATGCAAAACAACCCGGAAACGATAAAATATCACTTAGGGCAAAAAATTCTCATAAAGACAAAACAGGTAGATGAGTGGCATTCCATTGTCTTGCAAAAATTTATTTACGAATCCGGCACCATCATCCATGAACAAGGTATGCTTCAACTAGAGGATATCACAGTTCTTCGTGAGACCCGACCCGGGGTAGGCGCTTTGTCAATAGCACTGACCACTTTTGGTGGAGGCTGGCTTTTGTTTGGTGTAATCAGTCAGGGACTCGATAACAAGGCCGAATTTGGAACCAGAGAAGTGGTTATTGGGGTTGCCGCGCTGGCAGCAGGCTGGGGCTTAAAAAAAGCTTTTTACAAGAGGGATTTTCACATGGGTAAAAGGTATAAGCTGCGTTTGCTCGACTTGCGAATGCAATGATTTACTCGTCTTCCTTATCGTCGATGCAGTTCTGAATGGTTTGATATTCGTACCCTTTTTGCAGAAGATAAGCGAATAATTTTTTTTTCTTTTCAAGGTGACTTCCTGTCAGAGATTTCTCCTTTTTATCAATAAGTTTCCTTAGGGTGTCTGAGTAAGCATCTGCATCCAGGGTCTGCATAGCTTTGGTAATATTGTAGGATGATATTTTTTCCATCTTTAAGCCAGCTAATATTTTGTTTCTGCCCCAGTTGTTTATTTTAAATTTTCCGCTTACGTAGGCCTTCGCATAACGCAGCTCATTTAAAAAATTTTCTGAAATCAGGGTAGCTATGATGTTTTCCATATCATCACCGTAAATGCCGCGTTCATACAACTTGGTCCTTACGGCTTCATGCGATCTCTCCTGCGATGCACACCATCTTTTGAGTTCAGTGAGGGCCTGGTCTGGTGTCCAGCTGTTTTTTTTAATCACCGTTGAGTGTATTTATATTTTGATAAATGTAATAGATTTACCGGAAAAAGAAAATGAAAAGATCTGACATTCAAATTGCTCCCAATTATTTTGACAGATACATTCAAAAGATACCGGATGTTTCCTGGAGAGAGGCACTTAGAGAATATGGCCCGAAGATGTACAACAGCGCCGGAGAACATTTTTTCGCCCTGGGCGATAAGGTTTACGAAGAGGGTAAATGGACGATTAAACAAATCATTCAGCACGTCATAGATACCGAAAGAATCATGATGTACAGGGCTTTGTGTTTTGCAAGAAGGGAACAACAAATGTTGCCCGGCTTTGATGAAAACTCCTATGCAGACCAGGCAAAGGTAAGTCATAGATCGCTTTACAACTTGCTGGAAGAGTATGAGGTTGTCAGACAATCTGGCCTGATCATGTTTGAATCGTTCACTCCTGAAGATTTGATGACAAAAGGCATTTCCAATAATACAGAACTGTCTGTATTGTCGCTGGCCTTTATCAATGCGGGTCATGCCGTTCACCACATGGAAATCATCCGTGACCGGTATTTTCCATTGATTAAGTAAGATGGAAGAATATAAAATTGAAGAAGTAACACTCGACCTGGGGCACCAAACCTACACCCTTTTTCAGATTACCAACATCGATGAGGTTTTTGATGCCATGCTGTCATTACCCGCCGACAATGTTATCAAACACGACGAACGAATTCCCTATTGGACAGAAATATGGCCTTCTGCCATTGCTTTGTCACAATTTATAGGAGATCATCGCGAACTTATACAGGATAAAAAGACCCTTGAATTGGGAGCAGGCCTGGGCCTTCCTTCATTGGTAGCTGCTCAATATACAAGCCAGCTGGTCTGCAGCGATTATCTGGAAGATGCGCTGGTCTTTGCCGAAAAGAATGCTCACCGCAATGGCATTCACCACATTCAGTATGCCTGTATCGATTGGCGCGATTTAAATAACTGTGAAAAGTACGATGTAATTTTGGCATCTGACATAGCCTATGAAAGACGATTTTTTGAAGATCTGCCAGGTGCATTCAAAAAACTGATGCACGAAAAAAGTGTGGTCTTGCTTTCGGAACCGGGCCGCCATTTTACAGCTGCCTTTATCAAAGAATTGTCCAACCATTTTGATATAAAAAGTTATCCCCTTCCACAAACATGGAGGGGGACTCACTTTTCTACATCAGTGCATGTGCTGACTGCCCTGGTGTGATTATTTTTTCTTCCCCTTGGGATAAACAAGTTTCATTTCATTGACCAAATGTCCGGCGCCGGCAAACTTGTCAATGATAAATAAAATGTAGCGTGCATCTACCATAATGTTTCTACAAATAGAGGGATCGTAGTTTAAGTCGCTCATGGTACCTTCCCATACCCTGTCAAAGTTGAGACCGATCAAGTTGCCGTGTGCATCGATGGCAGGGCTGCCCGAATTTCCTCCGGTAGTATGGTTGGAGCCAATAAAACAAACCGGCATATTGCCATCTGCATCAGCATAGCGGCCATAGTCTTTTTTGTTGTTCAACTCTTTGAGGCGAGCATGGACATCAAATTCGTAATCACCCGGTACATATTTTTCCATTACGCCATCCAGGTTGGTATGAGGCAGGTATTTGACCCCATCGCGAGGTTGATAACCCTGTACTTTACCATACGTTACCCTTAAGGTAGAGTTGGCATCGGGATAGAATTTTTTCTCTGGAAAAAGTTCGATTTGGGCCTTCATATAGATGGCTTGAAGGCTGTCAATCTGCCTTTTGTTTTTTTCAAAACCAGGGTTTACCTGCGTGCGGATGATTTCATTCCACTCATTGGCCAATTGAAACATAGGGTCGGCTTTGATGGCCTCGGCACAGGCCTTGGGCTCGAGGTTCAATACCTTCATAGCCTTTTCAAAGGTAGTAAATGGACTGGTGCTGTAAAGTTGAGCGGCCAGATCACTCATGTTTCTTTGACTCATCGTTGCGGGCATGTGGACCTCTTGTAAATTGTTTTTACAGATGTTCATCAGCGCCACAAAAATTTCCTGGTCGATGTCTGCCGAATAATCTTTGTAAAAATCATCGAGAAAAGCAATCAAACGCTCTTTCATTTTCTGGTAATCTTTTTCACCGCTCTTATCGAGGGTCTGTACCAGGTTTCTGAAACTGCCCATGAGCCTCATGAGTTCAATGTTTCGATTGGGTGCTTCACTGTAAATATCTCTGATCAGACTGGCCTGTAGGTTATCGGTGTACAGTTGGTTAAACTGAGACATCATACCGGTGTATTTACCGGCCTTCATTGCCCTCTTTTCAAAATCTTTTTCGAAGTTTTGTTTTTTATCTATGGCGTGGGTAGATTTCAGCCCTTTGGCTTCACCGATCCATTTTTTCCAGGAGTTGGCAATGCTGGCATATTTGGCTGCATACTTGAGGCGAGTAGCTTCGTCTTTTCTCATGTACTTGTCCATTATTTTCAGGGCGGCATCTCTGATGGCAATTTTTATCGGGTCTGAATGGTCCATGATTTGTTCAACGGCGATAGAAGGCAGGTATTCATCTGTTCGTCCCGGAAATCCGAAAACCATCGTAAAATCACCTTCTTTTACACCATTCATTGATACTGGCAAGAAGTGTTTTGGTGTAAACGGTTTGTTGTTTTCACTGTAATCAGCAGGTTCGTTGTTGGGACCCGCATAGATTCTGAACAATGAAAAATCACCTGTATGACGGGGCCATACCCAGTTGTCGGTATCAGCTCCAAACTTGCCGATGGATTCAGGGGGTGTGCCTACCAGCCTGACATCATTGTATCTCACCATGTGAAAGGCAAGGTATTGGTTGCCGGCAAAAAATGGTTTGATTTCCAATTCGTGGAATTTATCCATGGTGAATTTGCCCCGGTAATTTTTCATATTGATTTCAATGACCGATTGTTTTTGAGCAGCCGACATTTCGGGAGTCACACCTTTCAAAATTTCAGCAGTAACATCGTCGATTCTTTCAATAAACCGAGCAAAAAGACCGGGGTTTTTCAGTTCTTCGGCGTTGGTCTTTGCCCAAAAGCCATCCCTCAGGTAGTTTTTTTCTAAGGTAGAATGAGATTGGATATTGTCGTATCCGCAGTGGTGATTGGTAAGCAACAGACCTTGTGAGGAGATGACTTCAGCGGTACAGAAGCCCCCAAAGTGTACTACCGCATCTTTGAGTGAGCCCTTGTTGACGCTGTAAATATCTTCGGCTTTGAGCTTCATGCCCATCGATTTCATCTCGGCCTCATTGAGGGCTTTGAGGAGGTGGGGCAACCACATGCCTTCACCGGCAAAAGAAAAAGTAGATAAAAACAGCAAAGCAGCAAAAAGTAATGATTTCATATTCAATAGTTAGGCTGCAAAGATAGTGAATTAGGGTACGTCAAGGGAGGTATCAAAAAAAAAGCCACCCGATAGAGTGGCTTTTTTATAAGCGGTTTATTTTTTGGAATCAAGCCAGAAATTTACGGGCAGGGTCATAACTGCTGCCACTTTTTTGCCATCTTTTTTGGCTGGAATCCAACGCTGGGGCATTTGATTCATTTTGGCTATGATTTTTTTGACCTCATCGCCGGTACCATCGCCGGGTTCAGATTCGATCGACAAATTCTCGATGTATCCTTCCGTGTTGACAGTAAACACAGCAATAACCTGGCCCTGAGTGCCATTTTTCCGTGCCTTTTCCGGGTATTTCATTTCAGAAGTAATAAACGACATCATTTTTTGGTGGGCACAAGCTTCCCTTTCTTTGGCATCACCTATGTTTTCACAGCCTGGAAACCGGGGCATTTCATCAACCTGGTTTGTTGGTAAACCCCAACCTTTTTCCCTGGAAGGAGGCGGAGGTGGTGGAGGCGGAGGTGGTGGTGCTATCACTGCATCTATAGGTGCTTCAGGAGCTACAGCATCAGCGGGTGCTACCGGTGCAACGGGTGCAGGAGGAGGCGGTGGTGGAGGTGCAACCCTGTTTGTGGCAACCCCTTTTTTAGATGGGGGCGGTGGAGGAGGAGGCGGTGGTGGAACCATCATCCCTTTGTTTTTAGGCAGGGTATCGGTATAGATGCCATAACCTTTTTGGGTAACCTTTGATGGGTTTGTAAAGGATGAAAACAAAAGTGCCAATGTGCCAAGTAATAGAGGAGTGAGTAAATAGAAAAACAGTTGCTTGCGGTTACTTCTGTTGTGATTAAGCATATGGATTCGATTTTTAATTTCTGATTGATAAAAAGGACTCACAAAGTCGGGCTCTGATGCGCTTGTATAGGGGGCAATGAGCATCTTGATATAGGCTTCTGCAGACCAGGATTTAGACACTTTTTCATCCGCCAGAAACTCGTGGGTTTCTTTAAGCGCTTTTTTGTAAAGCCGGATCAGGGGTTGAAACCAAAATAGGCAGTTGAGTATTTCAAGACTCAGCAGGTCGATGCTATGTCCCAAGCGAATGTGCATTTTTTCATGCTCAATGATAGGTAGTAATTCCTGAGGGTCTTTTTCATTGGATTGTAAAAAGATCCATCCAAAAAATGAAAAAGGACTTGTTATTTTGGGATGTCTGATCAAGGTATAGCCGTTGTATTTTTCTTTTATACCTGTTAAATAGATTTGAAATATTCTATAAAGGCCAAAAGCCAGTCGCAAGGTAAAAAACAAAAGGCCAATGATGTAAGCCCACATAATCCAGGACCAGGAAGAAGTCTCAACGGATTGGGGATTACCTCCAAAGTTGATTTCAGGCAACACACCAAACACCAGTGTCTTTGTGTTAGTGAATGCCCAGGGTTGAAGAACCTCTGCCAGAAAGTTGGCACCCAGGCCAAACAGAAGGGTGAACAACAAGTACCATCGATTGAGGGTAAAAAAGGTGGTTTTTCTCAAAATGAGAAAATACAAAACCAGGGATGCAGCCCAGGTAAGTGAACTCTGAATTAGGAAGGCTGTCATTGTTTATATTTATTTTTAATTTCCTCCAAATCCTTTAAACTAAGGTCATTTTCTTTCACCAGAAAGGAAACCAACTCGTTCATGGAACCTTCAAAATAATTGGCCACCAGTTTTTTTAAAGAAAAATGGGTATAACTTTTTTTATCAATGGCCGCGTAATACTCGTGGGTCCTTCCATAGGTTTTATGTATTACAAAACCCTTGGATTCTAAGATGCGGATGATGGACGAAATGGTGGAGTGGGGAGGCCTCGGCTCTTCCAGCTGGTCAATTAATTGACTGACGGTAGCAGGGCCGTGGTCCCAGATCAACTGCATTACTTCTTCTTCTGCCTTGGTTAATTTTGAAAGTGATGTATCCATGTTTCAACTAATAATGCAAATATACAACGTATTTATACGTTATGCAACTAAAATTTACATTATTTTCAACATCTCAAGTATAAACAAATAATATATCGAATAATTTACAAAAACGGTATATTGTTAAATTTGAAAACTGTTCGTATGGTCAAATAAAATTAAATTTGGAAAAACTGATGGGCATTCGCTGGCTTTGCAACCAAAATTAATCTATTACTTGTTTCCATGATCGGTATTTGGCTGTCATTGCCTCATTGAGTTTGTCAATGTAATTGCCAATCTTATCTTTTTTGAGCAAAGCTACCAGTCCCTCAAATACATTTCGATTGTACCTGTCTGGAAAGTGAGCGGGCATAGCGCTTCCTTCGGCTGTGTAGATGACAAATGACTCATCATTGTTTCCTCTGCCAGCCAGCAGATAAAAATCATTTTCCATTTTGATATTGGGATCTACCACCCCATGCTCATTGAGAAATATGGCCGGAGAGGCAAGCCCTTTCAGGTTTTTTTGCTCGTAGTCGTGGATAAACAACACCTTAGAAAAGGTATAATGATTTTTAAATGCCTGGATTACCTTTTTTTTATTGGCTTCTCTGTCTTCCAGGTGGTCTTTTAGCGTTTTTGATAAACTCTCTCTCTTTTCAGCAGAGGTTGCCGGATCCTGGATGGCTTTTTGGAGCA
>JAGNSQ010000088.1:0-6394 GCA_017987975.1 Saprospiraceae bacterium | reverse complement strand
TTTTTAAATGCCTGGATTACCTTTTTTTTATTGGCTTCTCTGTCTTCCAGGTGGTCTTTTAGCGTTTTTGATAAACTCTCTCTCTTTTCAGCAGAGGTTGCCGGATCCTGGATGGCTTTTTGGAGCAGATCTATTTTATTTTTGTTCATATAGATCCTCACAACAAGGCTGCCCTTTCTGAGTTGCATAAGTTGTTCTGCGGCTGTAGAGTGCGCCAGGTCATTTGTTACCTGCGAGAATGCTGCAAAAGGGCTCATTAAAAAAGCCAGAAAAAAAACAGCAAAAATTACAGAGGATGGCATTTTGAACATGGTATTTGCAATTTGTTAAATGAATCGGCAAGGTATTAATTTTTTATAAGTACCCCTATTTTGTGACAAATGCAGTGTGTCCGACAGACATCAAAGCGTTATATTTCGAAAAAAGGTCAATTTTTCTCATCTTTGAAGCCCTAAAAGTTGTTAACCAAATAAAACCATTAAACCAGATGAACTTTTTCATTTCTGAAGAGCAAATGGCTGTTAAAGAAGCAGCAAGAGACTTTACCCAGCAAGTTTTACTTCCCGGAGTCATAGAGCGTGATAAAAACATGAAGTATCCCCTTGAAGAGGTTAAAAAAATGGCCGAAATGGGTTTTTTGGGTATGATGGTAAATCCGGAATACAACGGCGGTGGCATGGACACCCTCAGCTATGTGCTGGCGATGGAAGAAATTTCTAAAGTAGACAGCTCTTGTTCTGTGATCATGTCGGTCAACAATTCACTGGTTTGTTGGGGATTGGAAGAATATGGATCAGAAGCACAAAAAGCTAAGTACCTGCCTAGCCTTGCTACAGGTGAAAAAATTGGCTCTTTCTGTCTTTCTGAACCGGAGGCAGGAAGCGATGCTACCAGCCAACGCACTACTGCCATTGATATGGGGGATTACTATTTACTCAATGGCACCAAAAACTGGATCACCAATGGGGGTACGAGCAAAATCCACCTCGTCATTGCTCAAACCTATCCTGAAAAAGGGCACAAAGGCATCAACGCTTTCATTGTAGAAACAGATTGGGCTGGTGTCAACATTGGTGCCAAAGAAGATAAATTGGGTATCAGGGCGTCCGACACCCACACCATCATGTACACGGATGTCAAAGTTCCCAAAGAAAACCGAATAGGGGAGGATGGCTTTGGCTTTAAGTTTGCTATGAAGGTACTTAGCGGAGGTCGCATTGGAATTGCTGCCCAAGCCCTTGGAATTGCCGCCGGCGCTTATGAACTGGCTGTAAAATATGCCAAAGAAAGAGAAGCTTTTGGTAAGCCCATTGGTCAGCATCAGGCAGTGGCTTTTAAATTGGCAGATATGGCTACAGAAATAGAAGCCGCCCGCTTGTTGGTTTACAGAGCCGCCATTATGAAAGACAAAGGACTCGACTATACCACTGCTGCCAGCATGGCTAAACTATTTGCCTCTGAAGTAGCCATGCGCCACACGGTAGAAGCCATTCAGGTACACGGGGGCTATGGATATGTAAAAGAATACCATGTTGAGCGTCTTATGAGAGATGCCAAGATTACACAAATTTATGAAGGCACTTCTGAAATGCAGCGAATTGTAATCAGCAGGTCTGTACTTTCCGGTCAACTTTATGAACCGGTATTTTTCCAGGATTGATAAAACTTACATTTGGAAGGAACTTTAACCATCGGCCGGTTTTTAAATATACCTCTTAAGATCCACTGGTCGTTCATACTGCTATTGGCTTATGTGCTGTTCAACGTCATAGCCAATGATTCATTGGTCTTTTTGGGCTATGTTGGTTTTTTATTTTTGTGTGTGGTGCTTCATGAATATGGCCACGCCATTGCAGCCAGAAAATATGGGGTAAAGACCAAAGACATCATATTATCACCCATTGGAGGGGTAGCCAGACTGGAAACGCTGCCCGAAAAACCCATCCAGGAACTGATCATTGCCTTTGCCGGGCCTTTTGTCAATCTCTTATTGGCCATAGTCATTACCATAATATTATATGCTACCAACTTTGAATGGCTTTCGATTGAAAAGCCGGGTATCTACCAGGCAGATATGCATGATTATCTCATTGTAGGTTTGTACATCAACGTTTTGTTATTTGGCTTTAATTTAATTCCAGCCTTTCCTATGGATGGAGGTCGCATATTCAGGGCCTTACTTTCGATCCGATTTGGAAGGGCTAAGGCAACCCGAATTGCAGGTTGGGCCGGCCGTATCATTGCCCTTGCTTTTGTGATTTATGGACTTTATACCCAGGATTATCTTTTTGCTTTTCTGGGACTTTTCATTTTTGTGATGGCGAAGGTGGAAATGAATGAGGTAATTGTACTTGAAAAATTAAGCCGATTTAAGGTGAGAGATTTTTGCAGGTATCAATTTACTACCCTGCACATTTCTGATACCTATTCAAATGCAATGGAAATAATGAAGAGAACCGGTGAATCCTTTTTTCTGGTGGTGGATAGTTTGGGCTATCCTGCTGGATATTTGATGCCTCCGATGCAGGCTGATAGTACGATAGAAACAGAGTTGCCAACGGCTTCGACACTTATGAATCCAAAACAGGTAGTGGTAGAAGAGGATCTCACCTTAAAGGATGCCTATGAAATCATGCAAAAGCAGCAGTGTCCTTTTTTGGTCATACAAAACGAAGACCAAAAAGTAAAAGCAGTAATAGACAAGGATGCCATCTCCAGGGCTATTAATCTTTTTTCGTAATCTCTCCTTTGGTAATGTTAAAAATGATTACTGATAAGATCAGAATAAAATAATAAGTAAAGAACCGCCAGGTTGAAACCACAAGGTTTTGCATATCACCCGTGAGATTATCTTTAAACAAAATGAGGAAAGCTGCTTCTGCTCCACCTGAAGATCCCGGGGTAGGAATGACCAACATGCTCATCCAAACAATCCATTGTTTGATGTACATATCAAACCAACTAAATGGTATGTTAAGAGAATGAAGGACTAAGGCAAGGATGGTAAACTTAGTAAACCATTGGAAAAATAAAATCAACACGCTCAGCAGCAGCCTTAGCTTTCCTGTCTTGATTACATCCAGGTAGGTCTGACCGATATCTGAAAAATAATGTCCCATATTATTTCTTGCAGTGGCCAGCCATGTTTGCCAGGAACCGGGCAGCAATTTCACCAACTTGCCAATTCCTCTCCTAACATATTTCCAGAATACAAATGCCAAAATAACAAGGATTACGGCGCCAATCAATACATCAGAGTGGTGCACCAGATAAAGACCTAACTTTTCAATCACTTCATGCATATACACCATCGTAAACAGAATCCCTATGGCATAAAAAATGATATCTTCAGTGGCAGATAGTAAGACCATAAAAGTTGCCTTTGGTGCCGGCATGCCTTTACTCACCAACATTCCAATTTTTACCGGCCCGCCTCCTACAGCAGTGGGTGTAATTGCAGCGCCAATGTCGTTGGCCATTACAATAGCAAAGGCGGTCTTGAAGTTTATTGGATAATCCAAAAACCGACTCCACATCACAATGCGAAAGGCGTGGCCCAACCATGGACAAATAGCGAAAAAAGTAATGCCAACTATGTAGTACCATTTGATCCTAAACAACAATTCAAAAGACCGCGGATCAATGGTGGATGCAAGAAAAATGGCGTGAACCAGCAAGCCAATACCAATTAGCAGGAAGAGCCTGTTGATGGTTTTACTATAGCCTTTTTCTTTTGTCATAGGTGATAGAAATTAAAATTCACTGTACCGCTCGATCAATTCCCTATCTTTTTCAGATGCTTTGATTGATTTTATAGCCCTGCTAATATCTTCAATAATTTTGTCATGCACAACTCCTTCTTCCATTTGCTGAGAGATCAGTAAGTTTTTAAAGGAAAAGAGGCTGGCAGCACCAATGTATCTTTTATACTTATTTTGTTCTGTATTTTTTGCTATGTCTTTGTACATTCCTACTGCCTGGCCCTGTACATTTTCATTTTGATTAAGAAGATACAAATTGTAGTAGCTGCACAATTCAAACATTTGATAAGGATTGCTTTGCTCAATTTTGGATGTAAACCAACCATTAAACTGTGGATCTCCACTGCCCGCATACAAAGAGGCGATTTTGTTGGTAAGGAAGGCCGTATTTTCGGTAGCCAATTTTTCTCCTATAGCCAAAGCATCTTCCGGCGACTCCATAAAAAGCTGAGACAAGGCTTCGCCAATTACATTATAGGCCTTTTCGTTGGTTAAAATTCTTTTATACACACTTGTCTTGTCCGCTACTTCCATGCTTCCCATAGCCCTTACAGCGGATTCTCTTACCAGGCTATGTTCATCTTTTTCTGACTTTATCTTGATATTTTGTACAAATTCTGCCGGAACCATGTTTTGCATCATGGCATTGATGGCAAAGTCTCTGAAAATATAATAGGAATCATCCAGCGCCAATGCAAGCAAGTCATTTCTCAGGCTCGCATCTTCTGCCATCATTTGACATGCCTTGTATTTATCTGAAAAGAGCGGTGATAGTTTAAAGGTATTAAACCACTGCTCTTCGGTCTTATTTTCTTCAATGATGCCAGGTATGTGACACTCTCCATCAAATACCACCGCTCCAACAGCTTTGTTGTTTAATTGTACAACAAAGTTTTCACGGTCATTGCGGATCATCAACCTTTGTTTCTGACTGCTGCCATCAGTATAATAAACCACTACATCCGCAGGAAAATTCCACACGTTGGAAGCCTGCTGGAACACAGAAATTTCCAGCTGCTGGTCAACCTTTGAAAGTTGATAATTGACACTCACTTCAGGATGGCCTTTTTTATGAAACCATTGATCAAAAAACCAGTTCAGGTCCTCACCACTGACTTCCTCAAAGGCCAACCTCAGTTCGTCTCCTTCTACGCTGCTGAATTCATTTTGTTTTAAGTAATAATGTAAGGACGCAAAAAACACCTCGTCTCCCAGGTATTTTCTGAGGTGATGCAAGACAAGGCCACCTTTGTTGTAGCTGTGTGCATCAAACATGTCTTCTTTATTAGCATATCGGTAGTGAATGAGCGGGTGCATGCCATTAAAAGTGCTGTTGAGGTAGCCTGACAACTCGTTGGTTCGGTGCTCATCTGCTCGAGTTCTTCCGTATTTATGCTCCATCCAAAGGTATTCGGCATAGTTGGCAAAACCTTCGTTCAGCACCAGATTGGCCCAACTCTCAATGGTGACCAAATTGCCAAACCATTGATGGCTCAATTCATGGGCCACTATGTAATCATTGTCATTATCGATCAATTCGCGGTCGGTTTTTTGAACAAACTCTCCAAAGACAGAGGCAGTGGTGTTTTCCATGGCCCCTGAAACGTAATCGCGTGTAATAATCTGGCTGTATTTCGACCATGGATAAGCATAGTCAAAGGCATTGGTAAAATACTCCATCATTTCCGGAGTATGGTTGAATATTTGTTTGGCAAATGGCGCAAACGATTTTTCAACAAAGTACTGAAGGGGTACTCCCTTCCAGTTTTCTTCTACCACAGCGTAATCACCTACAGCCACCATAAAAAGATAGGGAGCGTGTGGCTTATCCTGGACCCAGGTATCGGTGCGACTCCCATCTGCATTTTGGGTTTGTTTTGTTAGTCTGCCATTGGATAAGGTGACGTATTTACTATCTACAGTGAGATTAATTTCGCCGGTACAGCGTTCGTTGGGTTTGTCGATGGTAGGGAACCACCTGGAGTTATTTTCCGTTTCTCCCTGCGTCCATATTTGGACAGGTTTCAATGAATCCGTAGCAAGCGGATTGATAAAAAAGAGCCCTTTATCAGAATGAATAGCATCGCTGCCAGACTCAGCTCCTTCATTGGGTTTGGCCGTATATTGAATACTCAGATGGAGGGTATCTTTACGGGAATATACTTCTGGTAAAAAAACGGTTAACTGTTGGCCATTGTTTTTAAACTTCAGCGATGCGCCGTTTTTTTTGTTTAAAATACTACGGACTTCCATCCCTTTCGCATCCAAAACCAGACTGTCCTGCTTATGAAAATAGGGGATTAAAGTGAGATTAGCCTTTCCCAATACCCATTGCTTTTGATAATCAAAAGAAAGGTCCAGTTGGGTGTGTAATAAATCAAACAACCTGGTTGCTGAGGCCTGGTAGGGCCGGTTGCTATCGTCTTCTTCGATAAATTGCGGGTCGTTTCCATCGATGGTCAGGGTGTCAAGGATCTCTGTTTCCATCATGTCTTCTATTGGTATAACAACCGGCTTTGTTGTTTTACAATCCCATAAAAGGAGACAGCAAAAAATAGGTAAAATGAGGCTTTTGTTCAAAATGAGAGTTGTTTAAAAGGATGCAAAGATGCAAAAACAATTATTTTCATCAC
>JAGNSQ010000087.1:8165-13640 GCA_017987975.1 Saprospiraceae bacterium | reverse complement strand
AACAACGCCACAATTACCCCTCTTCCTTTTCTACTCATTGTCGCCATGCAATCTGATGATTCGTATCTTCTCTATCCTGGTGTCGCTAACGCTCTCCACGATGATTTTGTTGTGTCCAATAATAATTTCCGCACCCTGTTCCGGAATGGTTTCTTCCATTTTAACAACCAGGCCTGACAGTGTTTGATAATCACCCTCTGGTAATTCCAAAACCGGGTACTTTTCGTTGAGATAGTCTACTTCCAATCTTCCGGCAAAAAGAAAACTGTTGTCAGATAATACTTCTTCAGTCATCTCTTCTACATCGTGTTCGTCATCGATCTCTCCGAAGATTTCTTCAAGAATATCTTCCAGCGTAATCAGTCCTGCAATGCCCCCGTATTCGTCCACCACGCAGGCAATGTTGAAGCGCTCTTTGATAAACTTTTGCATGAGGTCCTTTACCCCCATGGCATCCGGTACAAATTGCACCGGCGACACAATCTTTTCGATCTTGTCGGGATTATACAACAGCTTTTGGTGATGTATATAACCTACGACATTTTCAATGTCGTCATCCACTACGATGATACGAGATATTTTATGCGTCCGAAACAATTGTACCAATTCGTCAATGGTATCTGTTTTGTACACATAAATGATCTCATTGCGGGGAATCATGCAATCCCTCACTTTGACCTGCCCCAAATTGAGGGCATTGGTGAGAATTTCCCGATCGATATCTTCAGAGTTAGAGATGTTTTCGTTGATGTATTCTTCCAGGTCATGTCTGGAAAAAACGGGATCCGTTTCGGCACCGGGCATTTTTAATACTTTTCGAATTAAAAAATTGGAAACACCCGTAAGTACCCAGGTAGGCATGTAAAGCAGCCACATAAAAAATCGAATGGTAAGGGCTGAGCGGTAAAGAAATTCGTTGGAATAAAGCTGTGAAAAGGTCTTTGGAAGAAATTCCCCGAAAATCAGAACCACCAGGGTTATGATAAGGGTTACAATCAAAAGTAAAACAAGACTGCCGGAACTAAAAAAAGGAGCTAGTAAAGGCTCAAAGAGTTTCGACATAAATAAGGTAACCAATACCAACACAATATTGTTGCCCACCAGCATAGATGAAAGGAACTCCCGGGGCCTCTCATAAAATCCGGCTATGATTTTACCCTTTACATGGCCCTTGTTTTTCAACACTTCGATGCCCAGCTTATTGGCCGAGACAAATGCAATCTCAGACCCCGAAAAGAAGGCCGAAAGCAAAAGCATCAAAAGGGACAGCAAAATCAGTGTTGTCATTCAAAAAAAAATTCTTGCAAAAGTAATAATTTTTGGTTTTTATACCGCATCGGAGGATTTTCCCGGCTTAAATTCCCGGAAAGCCGCAGACATTTCAACAATTAATTCGGGGCGACTCTCAATGGCATTGCCCACTACGATGATATCAGCCCCACTTTTTAAGTTTTCTGCTACTTTTTCCGGCGTTTTGATACCCCCCCCCACAATCAGAGGGATGCTGATAGCTCCGGAAACGGCTTCTATCATAGCTGCTGGTATGGGTTTGACAGCACCACTGCCGGCATCCATATAAATCATCTTTAAACCCAAAAGCTCTCCGGCCATGGCAGTGCAAACAGCTATGTCTTCTTTGTTGGCAGGAATCGGAGTAGTATTGCTCATATATTGAACGGTAGTCTGGATACCACCGTCTATCAACATATATCCTGTAGATATGATTTCAAGGGGACTCATTTTGAGGAAGGGAGCTGTGATGACATGTTTGCCTATCAGTAACTCTGCATTTCTTCCGGATATTAGAGACAAAAACAACAGGGCATCAGCCCGATAACTCAATTGGAAACTATTGCCGGGAAATAATACCATCGGTATGGTACATTTTTCCCGGATCGATTTTAATACCTGGTCCAACATGTCATTGACCACCAGACTGCCACCAATAAAAAAATAATCTACGCCACTGGTGATGGAGAGTTCAATTACTTTTTCCAATTCCCTCACCCGCAGTTTGTCAGGGTCAATCAGTACTACAAATTTTTTATCACCCGTCTGCCTCGCTGCCTGCCAGTCCTGATATATGTTCTGCATGCTGTTTATAATGGTTGAGGGCAAAGATACCGATTTAAGCTCCAAATGTGATTTTTAAGGCTTTTTTGCTGTTAATGTCGAATTCAGCTTAATAATAAAATTTTTCCGGCCTGCTATTTTTATCTTTTTTAGATCAAATTAAATATTATAATTATGTAAAATGCTATTAAATAGTATTATATGAATTACGTATTAGTATAATATTAAAAATACCCTGAATGGTATAGACGTTATTGGCATTCTGGCAAGATATCTGCATAGGTAGGTTGTTCAGATTATTAAGGATTTTACTTAAGCAATTGTTACTTGAGACCGGTCTAGGGGAAAACGACCGGTCTCTTTTTTTTTGCCCTGCCCAAGCTGAATATTTCTTATTTTCGTTGGTGACAAGCTTTAAGTACACACAAAGACTTTTTATCCATGTTGAATCAAATCCACCCCAACAAGATCAGACAAGTTTTATTCATCCTTGTACTTTCAGGTCTCGGCATCACCATTGCCATGGAAATGTTTTTTATGCTGGGAGCCTTTCTGGGTGCTGTTACGCTGTATGTACTTATGAGAAATATGATGATCCGCCTGGTGGTGGATTATAAATGGAATCAGCCTCTTGCAGCCCTGCTACTCATGCTGGTATCCTTGATCCTGCTGGTAATACCGGTAGCCTGGCTGGCATCGGTAGTGGTAGATACATTGAGCCCTGTTATCAATGACCCCAAGATTGTTACCAGCACTTTTGAACAAATAAATATTTACCTGTTAGAAAAACTTAAGCTTAATATTCTCAATGCCAAAAACATTGCCGTCATCAATGAAAAGCTGATGGTCATGGCGCAGTCCACTCTCGGAGGCACTGTTTCAATCCTGGGCAACCTGGCCATCATGTATTTTATGTTGTACTTTATGCTAACTCAGATCAATGATATTGAGTTGTGGCTGAGGCGCAATGTACCCCTCAAACATTCCAATGTATCGATCGTAATGAAAGAAATCAAGTTGGTCATTTACAGCAATGCTGTTGGTATCCCAATTGTTGCCCTGGTGCAGGGTCTGGTGGGCATGCTTGGGTATTTTATTTTTGGCAGCACAGAATATCTTTTAATGGGTGTTTTAACCGGTGTGGCCAGTGTAATTCCGGTGGTTGGGTCAATGCTCATCTGGCTGCCATTGGCCATTTATGAAATGTCACAGGGAAGAACCTGGCCGGGCATCCTGATAGGGGCCTGGGGCTTGGTGGTCATTGGCTCAGTGGATAATATTGCCCGTTTTATGCTGCAAAAAAGAATGAGCGACACTCACCCGCTCATCACTATTTTTGGGGTCATCATTGGGGTCAACCTCTTTGGATTTTTAGGTGTTATTTTTGGACCACTAATGCTCTCAATTTTTATCCTGCTCGTCAAGGTCTATATCGATGAATTTGGCAGGGCAGGAGTAGAAAGAAGTTAAGTTTTGGCCTGTTCACACTGGAATAGGGCCTCTCTCAGTTTTTGAATTTCTTCATCTTTTTGCTGTAGTTGCAACCTGAAGGTATCTTCTTCCGGTACTTCTTCACCCTTTAGTTTCTTTTTAAAATTTTGGAGACTTGTTTTTAATTCCCTCAATCCATCTTTGGGCGAATTGCCTTCATATAAATTATATGCAGTGTAGCCAATAGGGACAAAAAACAACATGAACACCATAAATCGGGCAAATCCGGTAATCTTGTATCTTGATTTCGACATTTTCGCTTGTTTATCTTACATAACGAAACATGACCCCTCCTCGGTTTCAAAAGTGGTCGATCAATAAAGCAGTTTGGTCTTGTTTTTAGCCAATTTTACCTTAATATTTTCCGATAAGATGCAACAGGGCATCGGTCCATCGGTATGCAGACCGATATACATGATAAAAATGATGGACCTCACCCCCAAAAGAACTGAAAAAATTGGCAATGTCTGGAATGGAGCTGCCTTCAAAATCAAATTTTTTACCCTTTTTTATTGCCGCCTTAATAGCATCATCTAAAAGCAGGGCCTGAGCTCCTCTAATCGCATCACTTTTTCTACCAGAAATGAGATTGTACACTGTGGTTCCATCTTCCACAGTGAGAAGGCCTGCCTGGGCTACTCCATCCCGGTCTCTGGCAAGGGTAATCTTAGCATTGGCAGCTGCGCATTCATATATCTGTTGAACAAGTCTTGCCGGATAGGGCAGATCTCTGTTTTGTTTTTCGAAGCTGGCTCTAACCAGGTGAACCAACTCCTCAACCTGTGAAGATATATCTATCTCTAGTTTTGCCTGTGCATGTTTTAGGTGGTTTTGAAGCTTATTGCTGCGATTGGCCTCATAAGCCTCAATGGTTTTACATTGAATGAGATAGGTGGTTCTTTTTTTGTGGTGAAAACCATTTAATTTCCAGGCTGCCAGGTCCTCAAAGTTGGGAGTAAGACAAAGGCTTGTAAGGAAAACCCTTGGAAGGGTAGATAACAATGCATGGGTCAGCTCTTTTTGATCCAGCCCTTCCATCGGCGGAAACCAAAGTCCAAAATAAGGAGTTAGTTGGGGCATCAACAATGCATTCAATCCATATTTTCTGCGATAATGCCCTACAAATACCGCCACAGCTTGGTCTGATTCAAAGGCCACCCAAGCCCTCCAATGGCCCTGAATGACAACTTGGTCCAACCAGCCGGCTTGAAAAAAAAGAGGTAGCGTTGTCTTGTGTTTCGCACAAAATTGATCATACCCCTTTCTGTCCTCTCTCCAAACCATGGCACAAAGATGATGATTTTCTGTTAGTCGGAGCATGGACAAAAGCACAACATTTACCACAAAACGGTGCAACCTTTGCTATTTTCTTCCGTTTTACTGGGGTTGCTCTCCTATATTTGCACATCAAAATCTGATAACGGTGAATTCAAAATGGTGGTTCCTCCCGGTTTTAGTGACCTTTGCTGCGTCGTGCTGGCTGGCCTGGCAAATAAGGGTGGAACAGCACCAGATCGATCGCCTCCAGGCAGAATATGCTGAAATCCACCGCATCAACTACGGTCTTTTCAATATGCAGGAGTGGAAAGAAAAGGCATTTTACGTTTTTACCGGTCATATCGAACAATTTCAAATTTCACCCAATGCCTACAAGGAAGCCGAAGGTGAGCTCAGAAAGTACCTATATGGAATCTATGACAAGTATATTGGAAATGGTGCCATTTTTAACGAGGTCATTGCCAAGGCTGAAAAAAATAATAAGGTCAACAAGATGTTGCTCAAACTTTTTAAAGACAACATCAAGGAGCAGATAGGGGAGCTCAACATCAAACAAAATATACCATCAATGGCCAAACAGTTGGCTGCTGAGTTGAAAAAAAACGAACCTCGTTTTCAGCAACTCATGCAGGA
>JAGNSQ010000087.1:0-8065 GCA_017987975.1 Saprospiraceae bacterium | reverse complement strand
TCGGGAAACAGATCTTACTTAAGGTGATAGATCAATTGCAAGCCATATAAGCCGGTAGAAGGTACAATGCCGGGGTTTTCTTTTTCAAACTGCCTGCGGTAATACACTGTACCTGAAAATGATTTCCAAAACCGGTAACTGATCCCTGCTTGCCACTCAAAATAATGGCGAGGTATGCTATGAGCTGCCGCACTGGCAAATGTCAAACTATTTTCTACACTGCCCGGCGACAATTCAACATCAGCCAGAGCCGGCAATGCATAATACTCATTGGTTTTTCGGATGTAATTTGACACCAGACCACCCTGCAAACTTATGCTGTTGGGAATCACTTCCATGTGCAATAAAATAGGTAACGACCATTGTCGAACATTGGTGATGGCTGTAAAATCATTGGATTTTAAGGATGTAAATTCACTTTTATCAGGATAGGAATATATTCCCCTGAAGTTTTCATAGTTTGCGCCTGCTGACAATGAAAACCTGGACAATGGCTTCCATTGCAAGCCTACGCCAAAACTATACCCTTTGTCTTTTGTGTCATGCGACATCAGACCTGCCACTGCTACAAAAGGCATAATAATAGAACTCTTTCTTGCCTTGTGTTTGATGAGAGCTATATTTGGAAATGGATAATCTGAATTATCAATTGGAGCTTGAAGCTCTTTTTCTTCAAGAAAGGCTGTGATCCATGTGTTTCGGCTATCTTCAACGTTTATACCGCTGTTTTGTTCTTTTTTATGGGTCTCCTCATCCATTGGGTTAGCGGACAGCTGATTTGAAGCGATCAGCGCATTTTCATTGATGGCTGCTTCTGATAAATGGGATGGATGATTAGTATGTCTTGTTTGTTGGTAACCCTGATTGGTTGTTTGGTTGTTTTTTCTAAATGCTCTTGATGCAGTCGACGTTTTTAATTTAGTTGCTCTTTGTATTGAAGAGCTTGCAGGTATTTTTTTATCGGTGTGGACTTCATTTGCCTTCAAAGAATAATCTTCCACTTTTGTTGGCAGGTTGACAGTAGCACCAGGCTTTGCTTCTGCGCTCTTGAGTGCTTCAGGTGCGGGTATATTGGTATCACCCTGATAGGTAAAATAGTAGCCCAATCCCAAGCCAAAGAGCAATGGCCAGAACCAAAGTATCAGCCTGTTTTTTCTATTGTTTTCTGGCAGTTCCTTGTCCAGCATTTGCCGCATGGCTTCCCATCCTCTGTCTTCGGGCATTCTACCTGATTTTTTGTTGAACCACATAGTCGTTTTCTTTTTTTGTCAAAACTGTTCTCAATATTTGTCTTGCATTGGATAAGTGCCATTTGGAAGTACCCTCACTGATGGTAAGTTTTTCAGCAATTTCCTGATGAGAGTAACCTTCTATCGCAAAGAGTGTGAAAACTTCTTTGCTAGCCGGTGGCAACTTATCTATTTCTTTTAACAAGTCTTCTTCATACAAAGCAGAGGGGCCTGATTCCATGACTGCAGCATCATGACTATCAAACACCATAAATTTTACGTATCGGTTGTTTTGGCGTACAAAGTCTACCATGGTATTGTATATGATGCGCCTAACCCAACCTTCAAGACTGCCTTTAAATTCATAGTTACACAAGTGGGTAAATACCTTTAAAAAACCCATATTCAATACATCCATAGCCTTGTCTTCGTCCTGGAGGTATCTGATGGTCATAGACCACATCACCGGAAAGAAGCGCCGGTAAAAAGCTTCCTGGGCCCTCCTGTCATTGAGCGCGCAGGCTTTTACCAGCTCTTCTTCGGTCCATGTTTTTTTTGGATACATCATAAAGTATAGGCCAGCCCAAGGGCCATCCTGTTGTGTTGATAACGATCATAACCTGTGTTCCGTTCATCCCAAGTCTGTTTCCATTCTCTTTTTTTGGAAGAACTTTGAATGCCCGCAAATAGAAACAAATGGTTATTGAAAGCATATTGTAGCTGAATGGCTACATATCGTCCACCAGACGCTCCTGTATACGTTTTTGAATAGTCGGCATTTTGTCCACCACCTACCCACGCATAGCCAATGTTGCTCTGTACCCCAAATCTTGTAACAGGTTGCCATAAAACAGTGGCATAGGTAGGGTAGCTGTGTATTTCTATGGTTTGATTCGGCAGATAGAGCTCTGCTCCTCCTCCAAGACCTACTGCCCAATGTCGGTGTATGGCATATTTGGCAGTTACATGCACGGCACCTCCTATGCTGCTTTCACCCCAGGGTGATCTTCCCATTAGAGCAGCAGCAGAAATACTTCCATATACTTGTTTTGGCTTTAGTGACAGTCCAGGCGCTTTTTTTATGCCATCGATTTCTGCCTGTTCCACTTTTTTAATGGTATTGGACGGAATTTTGCATTCACCTCCGTTTTGCAGCCGCAACACTAATTGACTTGTCACATCCCAGGAAATAATGCTGCCGTACAACTTGCTTCCATCTTTGAGAATGACTTTATCTGCATATTGGTCAGGACTTTGGGCCATGATATGGCATCCAAATCCCATACAAAGCAGTAAAATAAACAAGGCCTTCATCATTTTACTTCAATTTTGGATAGTAAAACCGGGGCTGACGGATTGGTAGTCTGGTATTGATAAAAACCATCTGCACCCACCAGGATGGCCAGCTCATCGCCAAGTGCAATCACATCCGTTACGTCAATACCGGATAGGTGTTTCATTAGTTTTAAATTGCTCGGTGTGGTACGATCATAAATTTTAAAACCATCATCGCACAGATAAAGATGTTTTGACGTAAGAGCCAGACCTTGAGGATAAGCCATATTGTAACTTTGAACCACAAACGGACTAGCCGGATTGGTGATGTTGAGGATGTCGAGTTGATTTCGTACTCCACCGCAGTTAGTACCATTGTGGATGGTTACAAAGGCCAGATCATCTGCACACACTACTGGATCGCAGCCGGTAACATGTGAGAAGGTAGACAGGTGGGTAGGGCGGTAAGGGTTGCTGGCACTAAAGATAAAAACACCGTTTTGCGAACCTATGTAAAGGTTGTTTTTATACGGAAATATGGTTTCTATGTTCCAGCCGGCCTGTACCCTTTGCTGTGCCACCGGACAGTCTGTTTCGGTAAGGGTAAATGGAATCAGTTCATTGGTGGTTACCCCAAAAAGAAAGTTATTCAACACACAAAATCGGGTGTAAGATCCGGCTATGCCTGATCCCTGTGATACGACCGCAGGTGAAATTGAATTGTTTAGTCCAGGCTTTCCTGCAAAGTCAGAATTCAGCCAAAGGAATTCGCCTTCGTAATAATAGTTGCCATAATTATTGGTGTAACAGTCTACTTCTTCTTTGACCTCATTGTACTTGTATTCTACCAGATAGCCCTTGTTTTGTACGAAACCAAAGGAAGGAAAAATGTCATTGCGACGGCAAACTTCTACTGGTTGTAAAAAATTACTGATATCGAAGGTCACCAAATCGATAAACTGATCTAGGTACATTTGTTTGTCGTGAATGGCGATGTCTACATTGCCTTCAAAAGCCCAAAAAGCCACAGGTAATGGATTGGCAGGATCTGCATTGTCAATAACATGGATGCCCTTGCCCAATTCGCCTATCAGGAGAAAGTGATCGTAATAATAGATTTTCCCTGGGGTGACAATTTTTTGTGGCGCTTTAATTTCAAGCGGGGTACGGAGTTCCTCTCCGGTTTTATAAATTGCTTCATACCTAAGATAGGTCTGGTTGGTTTTACAGGTATCCTTTAAGCAGGAGTTAAGGGTAAGGGTAACGATCGAAAGCAAGGCAATAAGTTTGATTTTTTCCATCGGAGAGAATTTTGTTGTTTACCGATAGACGCCATAATCTTCCCGAAGGTTGGCCAAAGCCTGATTTTTTATTCTCCGCCAAAAATATTTTCAAAAAATGTTGAAAAACCAAGCCTTAATCCTGTTTCCTGGTAGCCGCCATTGACAAAACTCCAAAATACGTCGACCCGCATAATGTCGATGGCACCAATCTTGATACCTTCAATGCCCACACCCGGCTCTACATAGCTGAACCCATCTTTGATCAGGGCAGAACAACTATAAATACCAGTAATGCCCAACTTGTTGAGCAGAGGAATTTTATCGTTGATAAATCCATCCATGTGATGTTCAAACCATCCCGCTAAATAAGCATCCGTATTCGAAAATTGATATCCCTTTTGAAGTTTAAAGGTTTGCATATAGGGAGACCTGAAACCTCCCACCAGGTGATTACCTCTGAAATGAAAGTAATCGGGAAGTCCCACCCTGGCTTTGTCCAAAAAGGTAGCCGCTTCCACTCGGTATGAAAAATAACCCAGATTGTTGGCAGAAACAAAGTGGTCTAAAAGGGTAAGTTTTAATTTGGAAAAGGAGGCAAAGTCGTCTGCCAATGGGGTCGCTTTTTCATAACCTAAATAGATGGTAGGATAGCCTCCTGTTATTCTCACTTTGTGATCGGGGTAGGTCTGAAATTTTTGACCCGGAATAATTTTAATGGTCAGTGCCTGTTTGAAGATTTTATCGTTGAAACTAAATACCTCTTCATCCACATTGAAAGGGTTGTTGGGTTCGTACTTTTTGTTTTCATATAACCAGCTTTTCTGAGAATTATTAGACATTCCGCTTCTGTCAGCTACTGAAACTTGCACTGCGGCAGAAACACCATTGAACAATTCGGTTCCCCAGCCTAATTCTACATATTTTTTATCAAATAATTTTGCTGTATTTCTTTTGAGCAACAAGCTGTAAAATGTATTTCCAAGGGTTGAGATAATGCCGGCTTCATTGTATTGCAAATAATCTCTGCCCCCACTCAAACGCAGGTACGATTGATTTTTTATGTTGTAATTCCATTTGCTATCCAAGGTCCATTTAAAGGTTTTATCGGCAAGTCCATACCGTACCTCACCCTTGATCTGGTATTGGTTGTAATCGTCCTTATTCGACTTTGTAAAATATGGGCGGAGTGAAAAATTGGTTCCTTCTACCGCATTAAACTGAAAGGTAGTCAATGGCGAGATAAAGCCATACCCTATTTTTTTGAATGAATTTCCTGCATTGTAGCCAAAAAAAATGTCCGTCAATTTGAATCGGTTGTTGGCTCTGTCAATCGAATCCAGGTACGCAGGTGATGAGGTAACCCTTGCAATTGAATCTTTTTTAACGTAATCCATCGACTCTTCAGCTGTGAGGGGTATGGGCCTGTTTTGTGTCCAGTAAGTGGTGTCATTTTTGATGACACTATCACTCACAGCAAAAACTTCACTTCCAAAAAACCCTTGCTTAAAGGGTGGATTGATCTCATAGTTTTTAAAAATGTAATTAAAGTTGCCCTGGGTAGTAAATGTGAATACTTTTACTTTAAAGCCAATGTTTTGGGTAAAAAGGGGCCAGTATCCGTCATTTCCTATGGGTAAAAAGACTTGCTGAATGTTGATCGTATCTACTACTGGATTCTTAAGGGCATCTCCAGAAACTTTGAGTTCAAGTTTGTTGATGTTAAAAAGTCCTTCATTGATGTAAATGAAGCCACTGAAACAGGGCCTGAAGGTAGACTTGGGTTTTACTTTGATCTTATACACTTTTTGGCCGGTCTCATCGGTAAATTCTTCGTACAGGTAATAATGGTAGTATTGAAGGGCGCTCCCGGATAATGGACTGATGAGCTCTCTGAAAAGTTGGATATTTTCGTTGTAGAAATTAAAATTGACATAGCTGAATTGGTTGACGCTGATGCCCCTGTCATCGCCACTGACTTTGGATGACAACATTTCTTCTTTGTAATTTTTAGGAGGGGCAAAGTTGATCCTCGACAAGGATTCAGAAAAATACAAAATGCCTTGACGGGAGGAATCCAGAATACCGTCCATACTGCCCAGGTTTTGACCTAAAAAACTCTCAGGAGCATCCACAATTTTCATCAGTGCTTTGATGTAGAGTTCTGAACGGTAAGCAGGTGTTTTTTTGAGATTTTGGTCTCTCAGTTCGATGGCTTTGCGAATAATAGGCATGGCAGGATCTTCGCCTGCTACAATTTCAACTTCGGCAATTTGAAAATTTTCAGGCAACAGAGATACCTGAATCTCTTTGTCTTTTGGGAATGAAATTTTTCGGGTCTGAGAGCCATAACCCAGGTATTGAAAGGCCAGTTGATGTTCTCCCGGCTTTAATTCTAATTCAAAGTAGCCTTCTTCATTGGTGAGGGTACCATTGGTAGTGCCCAATTCGTAAACCGATGCAAATGAAAGAGCACTTCCACTCCTGTCTGTGACCCTGCCTTTGAGCCGGGATTGACCCATCAGGGCCATTGCAGAAATGAAAAACACTAAGGTAAGATATAAGGGTCTGGTCTGAAGCATCGGCAAAATTACAAATCTTTTGCGGCCAACTTCTGTTATAAATTCATTAAAAAAGGTCATAAATAAGGCTCTTTGGCAATTAATAACGTACATCAACCTTGTTTTACAGCCATTTTTTTCATATTTGTAAAAAAAAAGGATGAATTTGGAATTGGGAAGTTTATTATCGAAGGCAGAAACCTATAAAAGAGTGCTTCAAAATACAGCTGCTTACAGAGTTGCCTGGCATCAAAGTTTGAAGCCATTGGTAATGACTACCCTTGAAGAAATTGTGAAAAAGTCTGAAATTAAGGCAGAAGTAAAAGTCCAGGACAAAATAGAAAATCTCGAAGCTATTTTATTGGACCTGGGTCGATCGAGCAGCGGCATTACTGAAAACATCGAAGATTCTGGTGTTAAACGAACCATGATCAAAAATAATGGCTCTCTCATATACCAGCAATTGTTTAACGGTAAAATTATGGTGATGATTATGAGCCCCCACATCGAAGGTTATGGCGAACCTAAAAGTCCCCGTATGATCGAAATTCTAAGGCCCGATGAATTAAAAGTACCTTTTATTGTAAGGCATGTAGAAACATTGCTCAAAGAAATTACCGATTGGGAGGATTATGATGATGATGAACCCAGCAAAGCCGCCATTGGATTTCAGCCAATAGGCTACAATAGAGAGACCAATGAGGAATAATCTTACTTCTCAAAATCTTATCTTTTTTCAAGCGCTGTTTGAATTGATTTCAGGCGGGGTCATGTTGCTCATCCCTTTTTGGTTTACAGGCCATTTTGATCCTGATGAACTGGCCATGATCAAGTGGGCCGGCATCCAGGATTGTGCCATTGGAGGACTGTGTTATACCATATACAGGGGCTTTACCTACCAGGAAAGAGATCGCAAATTATTTTTATTTTTAATGGCTTACCACCTGGTGATTGCATTTCATATCTACCATGTAGATGAGTTGGGCTTGCTTACCGCCAGATGGCTTTATGCTGCTCATTTTGTCTTTGCTTTTTCTTTTGCAATTGTGTATTACCTCGAAAAAAACAATTATCAACCGGATACAAGGCTGAATGATGATGACAAGACTGATTAAAATACTGATCATGTTAGCCATGCTGGCACTGGCTGTGTATTGGCGATTCTTTCATGATTTTCATGAAATCAGCACCAAGCTACGCATTATCAATACGCTGCTGAGCATTTCTATTTTGCTTCTGCTTTTCAGAATTATCATTGATGTGATTGCCCTTTGGTACAAAATTGACCGTAAACACGGCTCTGGCAAGCTGAGAGACAACCTCATTGTTGGTCTGTCTAATTTATTTTCTATTATATCCGTGATTGCTATTATCCTCGGACTATTATCTATCTTTGGCCTCAATCCCAACGAGGTTTTTACCTCTCTAAGCATCGTTGCAGCTGCTCTGGCCATTATTTCCAAAGATTTTATTGCAGAAATTATTGTGGGACTTTTTAATGGATTCTCTACTAAAATAGAACTGGATGACTATATAAAAGTAGGTGATCAAAAGGGTAAAATCATCGATATTGGTCTTCAGAAAGTGACCCTAATGAACGATGACGACGATATTATTTACATTCCCAATCTCAAATTTTATAACGCGGATATTATCAATTACACCAAGCGCGATCTGCGCCGCATGAGTGTAGAATTTCATGTAGATCCCCGATATATGG
>JAGNSQ010000219.1 GCA_017987975.1 Saprospiraceae bacterium | reverse complement strand
TATAATGATAATGGCACCCCGAAGGAGTGCCACGTTACATAAAGAGCATCCCCCTTAGGCTGTAGCTCTGTAGGAGCGATATAAAACCACCCTTGACGTAGAACCATCTTCCAAGAACATCATCTCACCCAACCCCAACAGGGTGCTAATTAAATCCCTTGCCATAGCGCCGCGATTAATCGCGGCGCTACGAACCACCAGGCCCACTAATATTCCCAATCGGACGCTAAATATATCCCTTGCGATAGCAGCGCGATAAATCGCACTGCTATGAACCGCCAGATCCGCCAATATCCCAAAGGGGTGCCAATTATATCTCTTGTTATAGAGACTTAGGAAGTTTTATCAGAATGCCAACTATCTAATTTGGTGTTTTCAATAAATTAACACAATGGTTGAAATGCAAAACGGCAAGAGTCTGTTTGATTCAACTTGTGAGATAATTCTTGTATTAAAATTAACCTGAACTTCTACAACTTATTTTGTTGCAATCACAATTAAATGCGCTGTCGCGTTTTTGTAAAAAGATTGCTCAAATCTTTGATTGCCAAAAATTTTCGACATGAGTGAATAGTAAAGATTGCCAAAACCATTGCCCAATTTGTAGGCAATCCTGTTGGTTCCCATAAACCTGCCAATGGTTTTTACTTCTCGAAAACTGTAACTTTTGATTACTTTTTCTTGTTCCCCGGAAGTAGTAAAATTGCAAAAATGATGGGTAAGATTTCTGATCTTTGAATAGACAGCTTTTATATTGTGAAAAACATAATATAAATCTGTAGAGTATTTATTTACATGGGTTACAAAGAAAGAGCCATTTGGTTTCAATACCCTATTGAATTCTTTGTAGGAGTTGTTATTTTCAGTTTTATCCAAATAACGCAATACTTCAAAGGCAACAATCAAATCAAAAGATTGATCAGGATATGGGATTTCGGAAGATATTCCTTGTTTAATTTCTATGTCTGGAAAATTGGCCACTGCGTAATTAAACATTTCAAGCGAAGGCTCAATACCATAAACTTCAAAGCCATGGTCTTTTATCCACTTTGTAAGGTGAGCAGTGCCACAACCTACATCAAGTACCTTGCTGCCTTTGGGAAGCTGGTTGAGCAACATAGTTAACTCGTCTAGTACCAATGCCCTACCCTTTAAAAAAACATTTTCTCTAGTACTAAGATGGGCATTGTCTTTTTTTAAATAAGTATTCTGAAAATGAGCTGCGTCCAGGTCATGCCTCTTAATGGCCAAATCCACAATTTGTTTTGTTTTCATAAGTTGATTATATTTTTTGCCAGCTCGGTCATGGTCTGACTTTGAAAATTGTAAGTTTTTTGTAAAAACTGAAAATGTTTCAAAATGTTCTTTAAAAAGGCAAAATTTTCGTCATGGTTTGCCCCAAAGTTGTGGGGGTGCCACCAGAGGTGATAGGTCAAATTGTTTTTAGCTGCATGGGTCATTCCAGACTTAATTCTATTCAACCTTAAACCATCCAGGATGCTTAATTTTTTGGAATAGGGTCTTAAAAAGCGACTTGCAGGTATATCTATAGGCATTTTACTTTTTAAATATTCATCGGAATAGCAGTTGTGTCCGGATATATTCACATAAGCATCCACAAGACGACAGGCTCTCCTAAAAAGGCTCTCTTTATCTTTACTCTTTGCTGTATACAACCATGAATGTTCATTTCCGCGGTAGCATAAGATCCCTGCCTCCTGGCATACCTTTAAGTATTCATCATTAAACTGGTTTCTTGGAAATACCAATGATGATATTTGCAACTTAAATTTTTCGGCAATATGTTTTGCTGCTTCCAGATCTGCTCGAAACTCATCTACATTTTGCCCTTCTTCCAGACAATAATAATGCGAAAATGTGTGTGTCCCCACTTCATGTTGAGGATGTTGTATTATCTGTTGAATCAATTGAGGAGCAAAATGAAATTTGTCAACTTCTGCATTTTCCCCAACCTTTTCGAAGTGACCATGATAGGGCGATAAATCCCGGTTGATATAATTTGGCTTTAACGAGGGAAGTCCATTTAGTAATTCTTCTTTTGAATTAAAGAATAAAAACCCAACAGTTGAAAAGGTAGCTTTAATGTTGTATTTACCAAAAATATCCAGCATTCTTGGTATCACTGTGTGGACCCCAATAATATTACTACCGTAGGAAGAAATGGTTCTGGAATCTCTTACCCCCCAAAACAACTCAAAATCTAGAGAAATTACAAATTTGCCATAATTCATTTCAGATGCTTATTTGTTGTAAAATAAAGGAAAAAGCCTGAAAAATGATACATTTCTGACATGAAATCACTACAAATAGTTTATAGTGGCTTTATGAATCATAGGCTCAATTCTCAGCTCCATTAATACCGATTTTCCTCTATCATCTAGAAGGCCTCTTCAATCGGAATAGAAGGATCGTTTGATTTTTTTGACTCATCATACATTTGAATATCTTCCAACTCTTCAAGTCTTTCTAACATTTCTTTAAAGTCTTTGATGGGAAGCACAACAGATATCTTTTTCCCATTATGGTCGGTAATATATTGTGGATGAATTTGGACCATGAGCTTTATGTTGTTGTTTTTTCAAAATTAATATAAATCTTCCTAAAACACAATGGGTAATTTTTTCCCTGAATTATCAATTCTTTTGGCACCTTGTGGCGGTGCAATATTTTGCACCGCTACAGTGCCCTGCCAATCACCACCGCATACCCTTGCCCCACACCAATACACATCGTCACCAACGCATATTGTTTGCCTGTATTGACCAATTCTCGGGATGCAGCTAATAAGATCCTGGCCCCTGTCATACCCAGTGGATGTCCCAGGGCAATGGCACCCCCATTGGGATTGATGCGCGGGTCATGGTCTTCCAGTCCCAGTTGTCGGGTGCAGGCTAATACCTGTGCTGCAAAGGCCTCGTTGATTTCGATGTGATCCATCTGGTCCAACGTCAATCCTGCCTTTGCCAACGCTTGCTGACTGGCTTTGACCGGACCAATGCCCATGATGCGGGGTTCAACACCCACCACCGCGCTGCTGATGATGCGGGTGAGGGGAGTGAGCTTGTGCTGATGTAATGCCTGCTCTGATGCTATGAGTAAGGCAGCCGCCCCATCGTTTAATCCTGATGCATTGCCCGCTGTGACCGTACCGTCTTTTTTAAAGGCTGGTTTTAAGGTAGCCAACACATCAATGCTGGTATTGGGCTTGATAAATTCGTCGTGTTCAAAAACAAGGTTATCCTTGCCTTTTACAGGTATTTGCACAGCCGTTATTTCTTGTGCCAGTCGACCCGAACTGCGGGCTGCAGTTGCTTTCATCTGTGATTGCCAGGCAAAAGCATCCTGGTCTTCGCGCGAAATGTTGAACATCTCTGCCAGGTTTTCAGCGGTCTTGCCCATGGCTTCGGTACCATACAAACTCTCCATCTTTGGGTTCACAAAGCGCCATCCAAAGCTCGAATCCACCATCTGCGCATCTGTACCATAGGGCTTACTGGCCTTGGATATCACGTAAGGACTCCTCGTCATATGTTCCATACCTCCGCTGATAAAAAGGTGACCATCGCCCGCCATAATCGCCCTCGCCGCCTGTACTGTAGCCGACATACCCGAAGCACACAATCGGTTGACCGTTTC
>JAGNSQ010000086.1:2391-13682 GCA_017987975.1 Saprospiraceae bacterium | reverse complement strand
CACCGGAGATTTCGAAAACATTTGGTGCCTACACCATAGATTTTAAATACGATGAAACAACGGCTGATACCATTCAGTATAGCTTTATCCACCATGATGCCCTACAAAATGAAGACTCAAGTTGGCAGGCAACAGGAGCAGGTACAGCTGAAGTAAAGCTGGGTTTCGACACCTACATCGGAATTTTGGGAGCTCCTGATTTGGTAAAATGTGGTGTATTCATTTACGGTTTTGGCAGATCAGAACTATTACACAAAGGCAGTTTCTCCAATCCCCAGCCCAGGGTTGCCCTTGATGCATTTTTTGGAATTGGTGCTGTTGCCTTCGCTGAAGTAGAATTTTTTGGTGGTCAAAACGTTTCAGGATGGTTGCCTTCGAGCTATGGCATTGAATCACCCGAATTTGAAACCCGCTTTAAAAAAATGGACTGGCCCATTGTAGAAATCAATACATGCTCTACTTTTCAAAATGTTACCTTTATCAACAATGGCTTAGGTGCTGTGATCAATATTGAATCCAATTATGCATCTGGCAATGGTCCTCACAGTCTTGGCTATGATATATGGGTTGACAATAACAAATTGCCCAACACCTATTTCTGCAACACAGATAATAATTTTCTCATTCAATCTTCCAACCAGGTAATCCGACAGATATACATCGATGCCGGCCTGGGCTGCGTGCTGATAGACAATATTCTGGATCCTTCTGTTATTGCCAACTGCACCCAAAAATTTACAGATCCAAGAGACGGTAATGAATACTGCACTGCTACCATTGGAAATCTCATCTGGATGACCGAAAACCTGCGTTATACCGAATCGGGAAGTAAGGGCCACTGGTACAATGATGAAGACAGTGCCGATAATCTTTTGTACGGTAGACTCTATACTTTTGAAGAGGCAGCTAATGGCAATTCACCGCTTGAGTACGGTGTATCTGGCAATGTCCAAGGCATCTGCCCCAATGGATGGAGACTACCCACCAATGGGGATTTTAACAACCTCCTTCAGGCCTCAGGGGGTATCAATAATCTGAAACTATCAACAACCGCTTTGTGGGATAATTCCACCCTGCCCTCCAGTGCATCTGGCTTTAACGCAGTACCCGGAGGTGAATCTAACTTTTGGGTAGGAGCCTGGAGATTTGGCAATAAAGGAAACAAAGGCACCTGGTGGTCGGCCAATAAAGGAGCAGGTAGTTATGGCGAAAATGCCATCACAGTGCTCGAAATATCTGACACCAATCAAAACGGTCAATCGGGTATCTCCGCCAACACAGATGGACAATTCAACAGCATCAAAGAGATTGGGTACTCGTGCAGGTGTGTGAAAAATAAATAAAATCGATCCAATAAATTTACAATTTTATAAACTTACCGTTGCCCACCAAGTGACCTTCATCCATCCATATTAAATGATACCACCCTGCTAGCCAATTTTCAATATGTATGACTCTGCTGCATTGGTCTTTTGTAACAGGTATGATTTTAACCAACCTTTGAGCACTATCCCATATCAGTATTTGATCAACGTTCATTCCCGTTTCCCAATTTAATGTGACCAATTGATTGGCAGGATTAGGATCAATAGTTAGTCTTTTTACAATGATGTTAACATCATTTGCAGAAGTCAAAAAAGGAGTTTGCCTTACATCAACCCACTCATTGGGAAATTGATCTTCCAACCACTGGATATACGATGTCAACCAATACAAATCAGCCTTGCCATGAGGCGTACCTCTGAAATAATTACCCACTTCTTCATTGGCCAAATCCTCAACCCACAAATCAAGGGGGACTACCATGCCAAACATCTCTGGACTCAATCCAATACCCTCATCTCCCGTCCATCTGGAAAAATAAGGGCTATGGTTTAGCCACCAAAGAGGAAACATTTTTTTACCCGCCTTGTGCCTCTGTACAACCTGAGCCTTGAGATTTTGGTGATCACTTATGTAACGAGCCACTTCCGGCGTAAGGTGTAAAAAGATATGACCGCGGTGGATAAAACCATCTTTTCTCTCTCCGTAGGGTCCATCCCAATTATTGGGATAGGGCGCATCCCAACCTCTTGTGCCATAGTAAGCAAAGGAATCAACCAAAGATAAATCAAGGCCATGGGTGAGCTGCTTGCTTAGTTGGTTTGTGGTATATAACACCTGGGTTGCATCGCCCATCCATTGAGCAAGCCTTGCCATGCCTATATGAGCTCCATAAGTGCCGTACAGGTTGCCACTATCCCAATGACTTTCATGGGCTCTGCTATTGTACCATTCTTTGATATTTTCATAATATTGTGAAACCAATAAGCTGTCATTGCTCCTGTAGGCATAATGCCAAAAATGATAAACCGATTGAATGGTGGGTCTGAAATTGCCAAAAGGTGAATCGAGGTGCCAATCGGTATTCACTGAAAATGATTCACTCCTACTTCCGTAACTTCTGTCTACCGGATGATGTGCCCAGGGTGCCTGAACTTCATCCTGCATTAATTGATTCACTATGCCTTTTGATCTGGTCTGCATTTGCGGACTCATGTGGGGCCAGGCCCATGCCAAAACGGATAAGATGGCCGCCGGTTCCTGATAGATAAAATAAGATTCCGACAATTGATCTGCATATCTCAGCGACAGAGGCCTCCATGGATATCCGGAAAGCAGGCTGTCGAGATATACATGGATAGGATGCGTACTTACTACTACTATGTCATCAGTGATTGGCTTGCGGTATTCCCACAGGTAAGCATCCAAATTTTGGACCTGTCCTTTAACGTTGGCAGTCCAACCCAATAATAAATACACTATTGCAATCTGATATATTTTTGTCTTCATCATTTCGCTGTTTCAAGGCATACGATACCAAAATGTTCTGCAATGAAAACTTTCCCCTGGGCAAAAGCCGGTGGTGTTCTGCCCTCTGTGGGTCTGTTGGGCATGAGATAGGGGCCATAAGAGCCTTGGGGCAATTCCGGTCTTTGATCTATATAATTGACATCAGCACTGGAAAAATTTCCTCCGTCATTATATCGAATAGGGGCCACTACCAACCTGGTACTGCCCTCCTCCATATCAATCATCTGCGTGCCTCTAAATGCCTGACGCAGCCACACCTGATCTCCGGCAACCGACATCGCATACAGATTGTCGGTTTCTAAAGGCCACATGCCCGACAACTTTCCTGGATCTATTCTATTTCTACCTCCTGTCACATTATCAATGGCTGCAATGTCAAGACTGTATTGCGTACCGAATGCAGATGCTGCCGTCAATGTAGGAAACCTCGTCTTCCACCAGGTCAAAACCCTATCATTATTATCCACCACCACTGACGGCGAAGGAAAGCCTACTCCATCTACGGGTCCGGCCGGAATAATAAAATCCTTATTTAGGTTATCCTTATCCAATGCAAATACATGCTCCCAGTCTTTGGATGCGTCTGGCCAGCTGCCGCCATTTTCATCACCCCCCAACCATCTGCGGATGTTAGCCTCTTCCTGTTCGAAATTGGCTGATGCATCCATCAAACTTTCCATCACGTACTCACTACCAAGAATAGGAAACGAGGCAGATGTAACCCAAACTTTTGAACCGTAAACCACGGGGTGCGTAAATCTAAAATGCTGGCCTGTCAATCTTGTGGAAGCTACCACCTCACCATCATTCAAAGAAAGGGCATAAAAAACCATATCGTCACTGCCCACATAAATCATAGAGTCAGAAGCTGTTAAATTGCCTGTAATGCCGCCACTCAATTGTCGGCTCCATACCTCACTTCCTTCCTGGCTAAAACAAAATACGGTTCCAAACTGGTTGGCTATCACAACATATCCGTGATGAATAAGCACATGCGAGGTAATGGCAAACCCAGTAGGCCTCTGCCAAAGCAATTGGCCCGAGTTAAGATGAATCGCTTTCACAGAACCATAAACGTTGGCAAAAACAACAATAGAATCTCCTATTGCGGCGGTCGATAAACAGGGTGCTTCAAGGTCGTAACTCCAAAGCGTTGCTCCGGAATCGGCATCCAAACTATAGGCCCATCCTTCCATAGTGGCAAAATACACTTTACCATTGTTGCCAATTACCGGCTGAATGGTGCCTGCCAAAGTGTGATCTACACTGTCTCTGATTGGAAAATTATAACCCGGCCTTGAATCAAGGTCATCACTCCAATCAGTGTGACTATTTTGATTTCGCAACTGATGATCTTTTCCCGTCCAAATCCATCTAACCCTAAAAGGAGGTTCTATTTCACTTTTAACCCTCCCGTGCCGCTCAGCATTTTGTTGAAACTGGGGCCAGGATTGAGCACAGGTAACATACTCGGTTAATAATAAAAATAACACACAAATTGATTTCAGCAACAAATTTACTGCTATGTTCAATTTAGTACCTGGCTTATCTTCTTTCATTGAATGTCACAATTTTTATAAACAAGAAAAATAAACTCCTATTAAATGCAATCTTCCCAACCTAATTTAGCTCTATTACGCCGAAGGTGTCATTTCACCTACTTTAGGGTAGAAATTTTGCAGAGCATAAAGCTACTTGTACAAGGACTTATTTCTTTTCACATCAAAAAGATAGGCATCCTTGCCCAAGTAATCCTTTTTTACCAATACATACCCCGAAGGCAGCGGCAAATTTTGATACTCGCCTTCAATGCCTTTAGCATCCAAAATTTCTGCTCGTTTCCCAAAGTCTTCATCATATAGAACAAATTTTTCAGTGGTGTGATAACTGCCAGTTTCCTGCGTTATTAATTTTACCACATACAGTCCATTTAATTTTTGAATCAATGCATTGTAATATTTGCCTAGATTCAATATCCTGTAGTCCATGGATATAATAAAGCGCTCACCACCTCCCTCTGCTTTAAAATATTTGCCACGTGATTCAAAATAAATTTCTTCAAATTGGTAGGGCGTCAGCACGACTCCCTGGTGATTGGCCAAAGCCCATTTACCTTCTTTCTTAACCTTGTAATAAATAGAGTCAATAAACTCCATTTCATCAAATTCGCCTTCAAAAAGTATGGTGCCGGAGGTATCTATCACCTGACTTACCAATTTTCCATCTTTCTCAACGGCAACAGTTGTGGTAATTCCCCTCATTGGAAATGGCTGAGCCTTTCGATATTTCAAATCCAGTACCTTTTTCCCTCTTTTATTGAGGTAGCCATACAGCATGTCCGGCTCACCCAAGGCCTTTAACTTCTCAACTGCTACCTCCATTTCAAGTTTTTCAAGATTCAAGGACTCTACTTTTTTCATATAGTTGGGATCTTTTACTACACCAACCAAAATTCTGTTTTGGAAAAAATCAGAGCCATGGCCCTTTTCAATCATTAAAAAATCTTCATCACACGTTTTGTTTCCTTTGATGTCATAAAATTTAACCTTTTTTTCTTCGTAGTAATGAAGTATAAATAAACCAGGTTCAATGTACTTAAAAGTACCTACAAAAGGGGGTACGATCCAATTGCCACCATAATCACAAATGCCAAATCGAAATGAGTATTTGTTTTTTGCAACATCTGCATCATTCACCACACAAAGAGTGCCCGGATTTTCATCCATATACCTATACCATTCTGCCGGCATGGAATATCCAACAGGAGTGATGACCTTCAGTTGATCGTTGTAAACCACCGCTGAGGGATGCGTATTTTTGGCAGTTTGACACATGTAAATAGACTGCTTTGTTTTTATATCATACACCATTTCAATATCCTCAAAGAGTGCAGCAAGCGCTTGTTTGCCCTCCTTATTCACAAGCTTCTTCTTTTTATTTACCTCCTCACTTTTGTACTTGTGGGGACCAAATTGATATAAATCCCTCCTCTGTGATTCAGAAAACGAATCCAGTAATTTTCCAGAAAAATCATAGTTTATAATAATTTTTTCTAATCCAAGCTTCTGAATGATGGAGGACCTGCAATCCACCAATACCCTCCATTCTTTTGAAGCTGATACAATGACCTTGTCTTCAGCTATGTTCTTTACCACCGTCGTGCTGTCGGTCTTTAGCACTGCCAGGTCATTACAATCTGCTAACGAGATTTGAGACCAATCCGGCTTTTCAACGATGGCTTTTTTGTCATCAATTAATCCATATAGAGTTTGCCATGATCGTTTTTTACCAAACATATATACATCCTTGTGCAAGGTAGGTGAAAGTGAAGTCACACTATCCATTTCAAAAACGGGAACCAAAGTAGAATCCAGTAAAACAGCCTTTTCATTACTAATAATCGATATTTGACGATCACTGTAGTATTTATTGATGCTGCATTCCGGCTTGAATATTTCACCACCCTCCAAGGTCATTAGCCCTTGTTTTCCATTAAAACTTGTAAGAATGTAGTACTGCTTTCCAAGATTGAAAACTTCGCCATTATAGTTCGGATGAGAATTTTTTTTTTGAAATCGAGTATCGTGCACAACGAAACCGGGATTGTGATTCATCAATACGCCTTTGTTATAAACCAATGGCACATAAGTGCTGGAGTCCATGATGATGCCATCCTTGTTGAATAAATAATAATAAGTAAAGGAATTGTTACTGCTATCTTTCCATCTTCTGTTTACATAAAAGGCATGATCTTCTGATCTATAAAATTTATTTTCATATAAGTGCGAGGTGAGTTGTTTGTTTCTAAAAAACAAGGCAAATTTTCCATCCTTCCTGGCTGTAAAACAGTTGGCATTGAGGATCTGGCCATCTTCGAATACAGTAGTGACAATTTCTGCCCCCGTAGAATCTATAAATGAGACTCCCAGCGCTCTGTTTCCCACCATATAAAGATTATTGACATAAGAATAATCCAAGTTTTGAACATTAAAATCCATATGAATATTCTTATTGCCGTATGCTTTATAGGTCTTTAATGGGGCATTGGGATTGACATAATATCTCACATTGGCGAATAAATCAATCACACACAACAAGCCCGTAGTGGACATACCACTGAATTCCTGATTACCATTCTTAACCGGCTTGATCTCTGGCCGACCATTGTACCCCTGGCCAGTGGCACTGATAGTGTGATCCAGGATCATTTTTCCCTTCCAATCAAATATTCCCCACAAACCATCTTTGTTGAGCAAAATTAATTGGTATGCTGAATTAATGGCTACATTATCATAGATGGGAGGAACAATTTGAACTTCGTTGCCATCTATTACACCCATTTTCATTGCTGACCTGAAGGGCACCCTAATGTCGGATCTTTGTGCCATCACCGAAAGAACGGGGAATGCCATAACCCATATCATCATCCATTTTTTCATACCTTATTATTTTTTAAAATCCTTCAATTACTTCCTGCAATTCATAATCGGCTTCTTTAGCAGTTCCTTTGATTACAGCCTGGGGAAACCTGGCTAAAATATTAGATTTCTCACCAACACTAAAATCCATATTGATGAGGTGCAATTCTTTCAATCTACTTTGGTTTAAGACAAATTTATCCAAACCTTTCAGAGCAGTGCCTCCGCTTATAGACAATTTAGTGAGTTGGCTAATGCCTTCATCCAATTCTTTCAACTTTCTACAGTTACTGATGCGCAACAAGGTCAACTTTTCCTTTTTGGCAATTGTCGGAAATTTTTCAACACTTAAGTTGTTTAAGTTGAGTTCTTTGAGTCCAGTCATTTCGCCAATCCTGGGCACCCATTCATCTTTGTAACAGTAAAAAATACTGATGTCTTCCAACTTTCCCAAGTACCTGTCCAGGTCATTTACTTTCTGATCCTTTAAAGAGGACTGATAAAAGATAGCACCGGTTTTTAAATGAACTAGTTTGACTTCTTCATTAGGTCCCGAAAGCAAAGCCCTGTCATAGACGACACCCATACAATCGTAGCCTGTAGTTTCATATACCCATTTCATGGCCTGGATGTCATATAAGGAACTCTTTGATTTGACCTTTGGATCTTCAAAACTAAGTTTTACATATTTTTTTGAGATCGGTTTTATATAATTTACACCCGCAGGCAACTTCATAGGTTTGCCATTGGGTTCATACATTTCCCATTTATCCTTTCCATTTTTTTGCCTCCTGCTCAATACAATATGACCACCCTCTCCCACTTTTTCGTCAATGACATGGTCTACGTCCAACAAAACTTTTCCCGACTTATTGATGAAGGCGATCGGCCTGCCACTGTAAGGTAAATTGTGATCCCAAAAAAATTCGATCATAGAAACACCCCCTTTAAACTCATGCATGTTTTTTATTTCCTTGCCTGGAAACAAAGCCGATACATCAATCAAAATATTTCCTTTGGCATCTATAACATAAGGTCTGAAAACAGGCATGCCACTTTTTGATGATGGATTCATTAAAACAATGGACACATCCTCATGAAAACGAGTGACACTTCGCGCATTTTTCATTGAGTCTGGCAATATCTTTATTTCATGCCCCAAGTCACTGATAAAAATCCACCTCCCTGAATTAACAGCTGCTATGCCATCAGAAAAGGAAGAAGCATATCTATATCCTTCTTTTAAGAAGACAAACGAGCCGGATTCATCTATAAAAACAAATCGAGTTGATCTATACATTTTTTCATCCACCTCTTTGGATGCAAGATAAAAACCTCCTCTTTTCGGCGCAACTCCCTTTAAGCTCGATGGTAACCAGGCTTTTGTTTCACCTTTTTTGTCCAACAACTGATAAACTTTATCGCCCCTTCTCTTTACCAGTAAAGGAAAGCCATTAAATGAGTAGACCACACTCTTGTGATACCCATTACCATCAAAGCTGATATCTGAATTGATGAACTCATATTGTTCGTTGAGCTCAAAAAATACCTTTCCGTTGGTATCCAGTAATATTTCCTTCTTACCCGGTATCAAAATCAGTGTTTGCTCTTGTGCTTTTATAGCATTTACTAAAAAAATAGCAAACAAGGTCCAAAATGTCATTTTCATTGGGTAGTATCGTATACCTGGTAAATATAATAATATATTGAAATTAACCCCAACACAAAGGGGATAATGATCTGTTAAATAATTTTGATCTTACATATTAATATTTTTATTAATGTATAAAAAAGTGTATTTTTGATTGAAAAATAAAATTCCAATGAGAAATCGAGTTTTACTCACCTTTTGTTTTATTGCTTCTATCTTCTTTTCAAGTTTTGGCCAATGCCCTGAATCTAATATCACAATCAAATCCCAAGCAGAACTCAACCAGCTCTTTTCCTCCTATCCCAATTGTCATAAAATAAAAAAGTCGATATCATTCATCAATTCAGCAGCAAATCCCTTTACTGATCTTAGCCATATGCTAAAGATAGACACCATACTGGGTGATCTGGTGCTCAATGTAAAAAACACGCCTACCATTCAGGGTCTGTCAAACATCAAATACATCGGGGGCGACCTATCCATTTTGAGTGCGGATCAGTTGTCCGTTTTTCCATCCTTTGACTCCCTGCAAAAAGTAAAACTCAATATTGAAATCCAAAACAACCCAAAGCTTAAATCAGTCATTGGATTCGACAAACTTACAACTGTAGGCACCATATCTATAAGTGAAAATGAGTTGATGGATACCATTGATGCTTTCAATGAGGTGGATACCCTCTTCTCCACATTTTCAATTCATTTTATGAAAAAACTGGAAGTGGTCAGGGCATGCGAAAAACTTAAATACTGTGGCAATACAATTTCACTCAATTTTGATTACAGCCCCAACATTAAGAGCATTCCTACTTTTGATCAATTGCAATTTGTTAAGTCCGATTTTACCATCACAGGTGTCAATTTGATTTCTTATGATGGACTTCAGATATTAGATTCTTTGGGTAGCAGGCTCATCCTTGCTTTTCCACTGGCAACTCATTTTCAACTTGCTCCCAATGCACGTTTTATCAATGATTTGAATCTTACCAACTGTCCCAACCTTACTTCACTGGAAGGTTTCGATCATTTGATTTCTGCCGGCAAGATCGCCCTGAATCTACCGGCCTTAACCCAACTTTGTCCCTTCCCAAATCTGGAGAAAACCTCTCTTGGGTTATTTTTACTACTACCTCAATTACCCAACTTTGACGCCTTCGTAAATCTGAAAGAAGCAGGGGATATTTACCTAAGTGCCAACAAAGCAACTGACATTCAATTTGCCCCCCTGTTGCAAAGGGTCAATGGTCCCATGAAACTGTACGGTTTCAAAACCCAATCTTTTAACCACTTTAACCAATTGATGGAAGTCAAAGGTGAATTGGATATTAACTTGACAGAAATCACCTATTTACCAGAGTTTGATCTGCTGCAGTATGTCAAATCACTTAATATCAATGGAACTTTTAACTTAAAAAGAATTGAGGGATTCAACAAGCTTCATACGATTAAAGAAAATCTAGGCATCTACAACCAGTCTGTTGTAGATAGCATTTTTGGCTTCCAACAACTCAAATTTTGTGGAGGCTCATTTACCCTTAGCGGCAATAAAACGTTGGTCTACCTTACCGATTTCCCTTTGTTGGACACCCTGGGTCAGCTGAGCCTCAGAGATAATTACAAACTTCCTACCCTCAATGGTTTCAACCAACTGAGATATTTGTACAATAACCAGCTTTTTTCATTCTACGTCTACAACTGTTTTGCCCTTGCCTCAGTCAATGGCTTTGAAAACTTGGATTATTGCGGAGAAATCAATATTGTAAACTCAGTAGGATTAAAAAAAATAGACGGCTTCAATAATTTGAGAGAAGTCAACGGCAATATTACCTTTGATAGCAGGATCGATGCCCTTCCTAATTTCGATAACCTGGAAATTGTAAGAGGAAAATTAAATATTAGCAGCCCCACTTTACTCAAACTGCCCTCTTTTCAAAAACTGCATTCCATCCTGGGAGATTTGAGAATTTTATCTGTCATCAAGGTTCCTGAATTGGGTCCCTGGCCGGCGCTCCGCATAGTGAAAGGCATGATTACCATCGGCAATGCAGCTCTCATCACTCAAATAAATGGGCTCCGCAAAGTAGACCCTACCCAGGTTACAAGACTGGAAATCTATGGCAATACCCTACTGTCTATGTGCAACAATCGCTTCGTATGTGGCTACCTTGCATTAAACAAGCCCTACCAATTAACCAACAATGCACCCGGCTGCAATCAAGCCTCTGAAATTATCTGCACCGGTGGTCTGGTCAAAGGCATCGCTTTTTATGACCGCAATGAAAACGGGCTTCGAGATAACGGTGAACCTGGCATACTCAACATGAAAGTAGATGTTAACACGCTCGACCCCCAACTCATTTCTAACGAACAAG
>JAGNSQ010000086.1:0-2291 GCA_017987975.1 Saprospiraceae bacterium | reverse complement strand
CTGGTCAAAGGCATCGCTTTTTATGACCGCAATGAAAACGGGCTTCGAGATAACGGTGAACCTGGCATACTCAACATGAAAGTAGATGTTAACACGCTCGACCCCCAACTCATTTCTAACGAACAAGGAGAAATGGTTTTTTATTGTGAACTGACCAACACCTACACGATTAAATCTGAATTCAATCCAAAGTTCAGGCCCACTACCGATACCATGCTGGTTTATCAATACGACAGCGCCAATGAAAATGACACCATCTTCTCTTTTGGGTTCGTTCACGCCACAAATGCCCACGAAGGAAAAATCAGAATGACCTCTGCCGCTACCCGATGTAATGAAAAAGTCAACATCTACATCACTGCCACCAATGAAGGAAGTTACGATGAAAAAGGTCGACTGATTTTGTACTACAATGACATGAATGCCCTGTCTGACTTCGTTCCACAACCCAATGAAATTAGCACTGCAAACGGTTTTGTTGCCTGGAATTTCACCAATCTGATTCCCCCATCTTCCTTTAAAATTAAGGCTACACTAGCAGTGCCCTCAGAAGACAGCGTGGGCGATACCTTGTCCTTTTTCACCTCCTACTACATTCAAAATACAGACCAAAGTTACCAGCTATTGGATTCTTCGATGTACCACAGCCTGGTACGATGTGCGTATGATCCCAATGATATTTCTGTCTCACCCATCGATACTTTATACCGATACACTTCCGATACCACATTTGAATTAACCTACACCATCCGTTTTCAGAACCTCGGCAATGATACTGCCAGACAGGTAAAAATCTATGATCTGATCACCACTTACTTAGATAGAAATTCAATTCAGTTTATTTCAAGTAGTCATAGTTGCAACCTGCGTTTATACGGCGATATTTTTGAAATTGACTTCCCTACCATCAACCTACCTGCCAAGGTTCAAAACGAAGCACAAAGTCAGGGATATTTTTCGTACACCATCCACGCCTTGCCCAACCTTCCCAATGAAACTGTCATTGGTAATTATGCTGAAATCTACTTTGATCAAAACACCCCCATCGTTACCAATACAGCTATCAATCACATCAAAGATGTTTTAGTAAACACAATAGAATCTGAGCTTATACCATTTACTTTCTATCCCAATCCAATCCATGATTGGCTATGTTTAAAAAGTAATCAAGAACTCTCTAATTCATCATTACAGATCTTTAATAATTCTGGGCAAGTTGTTTATCAGGGTAACAATGGCCTCTGCCACCAATTGTCATTTTTACCATCCGGCTCCTATACCGCACAGCTTCTATTTGAAAATCAATTTCACACTTTTAAATTCCTGAAACATTAATCTGCACTGACCTCCCAAAATTCGTCATTGCCCCCCTTCCGTAATCCGTCATTCGACATTGCACCCCCGTAATTCGTAATCCGTCATTCGACATTGCTCCCCGTAATCCGTCATTCGACATTGCACCCTCGTAATTCGTAATCCGTCATTCGACATTGCACCCCGTCATTCGACATTCGACATTGCCCCCCCGTAATTCGTAATTCGTAATTCGACATTGCCCCCTCGTAATTCGTCATTTGTCATTCGACATTCCCCACTCCCATCTCCAAATTTTACCATCATCCGGGTCCTCCAATTCATCTGTTTTTACAAAGCCACACTTTTTTAACACCTCACAAGAAGCATTTTCTTCCGCAAGCGTGTGCGCGCAGATCCCTGTCACATCAACCTGGGTTAACGCATAATCAATGAGAGCCATCGCCATCTCAGTAGCCAGGCCTTGATTTCGATAAGCCGGTGCTATTTCATATCCAATTTCCACCCATCCATCAGCATTGGGCCCGCCTTTAAATCCCCCACTGCCTATCAGTTGGTTCCCTGACTTCAAAATAGGAAAATAATTGCACCACCCCTCCTGATTTTTATCTGAAGTAAGCACGTTTAACATATATTCAAACGGAGCCTTTCCAAACTCCGTCCAACCCTCAGCTACCGAAACTCCCAATGATTCACCTAGAGCAGCATCACTTTCAATGACCGCTATCAATAACTCACTGGTGGCAGGTATCAAGTCCAGCCTTAAAGTAGATATTGTATTTGCCATACCCTTTAATTTCAACTTCTAAATTTTAACTATCCATTTTCGGAGGTATCCGAAACATGACATCGCCCTCGACATTCGTAATTCTCAATTCGACATTGCCCCCCTTTCGCAACTAGAAATTCGACATTCCACCCCGTGCATAATTCGTAATTCGACAAAAACCCCCCGGAACTCGTAATTCTTAATTCTC
>JAGNSQ010000218.1 GCA_017987975.1 Saprospiraceae bacterium | reverse complement strand
GTGAGCACGGGTACTTCAGGATCTGTTACCTTTTCCAGAACCGGGTAAAGTCTTTCATCGATATTGGCTACTGACAATTTTCGCATTTACCGGTGATGGTAATATTTTGTCCGGTAACCTGAAACTTGCCCGGAATTTCTATGTGTGGAATTTCTACATTTTCAACACAGTAGGTGAGATGGCAATGATCACACTGAAAGTGAATGTGAGCATTATGGTGATGGTGGTGGTGCTCCAGGCACTCTGATTCACACATGGCATATTTGGCATTGCCATCCAGATCTGTAATTTTATGGATAAGGCCTTTTTCTTCAAAAGACTTGAGAGTGCGGTAAAGTGTAATGCGGTCAATGCCATCAAAACTACTTTCGATTTCCTGCTGGTGCAGGGCGTGGTTGGCGGCATCAAAAATCTCTACCATGCGCAATCTGACAGGGGTGAGTTTAAGTCCGGCCTTTTTTAAGTAGGTTGTGGCATCCATGAATTTACGGTTTTTGCCTGATATTTATCAATCACAAAAATACAAAAAGGTTCGCAGCGAATGGATTTATTTGCTTTTTGAAACACCCACCAGTACAGCACCAGAAACCAGATCAACCAGGGTATGAATAATAATTACCAGGTATAGAGAAGATGTGTATATGTACAGGGCGCCAAAAAGCAGAGAAATGGAGGCAATTTTGATCACAGAAAGCCAACCCTGGTAGATGTGGCTGATGGCAAAAATAAAAGCAGGAACTATCAGTGCCAAAGGCATGGCAAACGAGGTAGCCGATGTCATTTCGAGCACATAATTGACCATAAAGCCCCTAAAAATGATCTCTTCACAGATACCTGCCGCAAAGGCCAGGAAAATAAAATGGCGGTAGTCGGACCAGGTAGAAGGCATGATATGTGATAATTCTTGCCATTTATGAGGGTCTTTTTTGTTTTGAATCACATTGTACACCGTATCAATAATATAAATGAGAGAGATAACCACTACGATCCACAAGGCAGTAGGATTCATCAAAATGTCGTGAAAACCCAGTTTTTCGAAGGACCTATAAGTCACATTCCACAGGGTCAAGACCATCAATGAACCAATTAGCAGCATAAGGCCATTGGTATAATAAATGTGTTTTTTGGGTGGTAGATAACTCATGTCCATGTCTTCTTCACTGCCGGTTTTTTCCGTCATGATGGCCATGGTAGGGAATACTACACCAATTACAAAAAAGAAAAGATGGTCAAACCAGGTTAGTTCCATGAATTATCCAGGGTTAAAAAGTGATGCAAAGAAAAGAGATTTCTTTGTCTTTTTTCTTTTTAAGCAACAGCATTGTTTTCCTTTGAACCTACATTGACCTTGGCTATAAAAAAGATACTCGACAAAAACAGGAAGGCCAGCACTAAAACCGAATTGCGCATATTACCGGTCATTTGGTAAACAATGCCAAATAAAAGTGTACCTCCCACGATCGACAACTTATACAAAACATCGTACAAACTAAAATAAGAGGTAATGTCGCTTTCAGCATTTTGTCGTAACAAAAGTTTGGAGTAAGTCGCTCTTGACAATGCCTGAATGCCTCCTAAGACCATTCCCACGAGGCCCGCGGTAAAATAAAACATTAACTTGCTTGCCGTAAAATAAGCCAACAGACAGATGATCATCCATATTACAATCTGTATGATAATGGCTTTTCGATTGCCTACTAATGATGAAACACGGGCAAAAAGCATGGCTCCGGCAATGGCGATCAGCTGGATGATAAGCACCACCAGGATAAGCTCCCCGGTTTCCATTTTAAGCTCCTGCTCGGCAAAGATGGTGGCTAGGTAAATCACGGTCTGCACTCCTGCGCTGTAAAGAAAAAAGCCTATCAGAAACCGGCTAACATCGGGCTGGGTTAAAGCCTCTTTTAATACTTTATTGATTTCTCTGTAACCGTTTCGAATAAAACCTTTTCCTAAGGCTGATCGATTGTCTTTGGGTAGGTTTTTGAAGGTAATTTGAGCAAAGCCCACCCACCAAATGCCCACCAATACGAAACCAATTCTCGAAGGTAGGTAGGGGTCTGTAATGCCAAACCAGTCTGGTTTTTGGATCATAATGAGAATGAAGACAAGTAAGATAACACTACCTACATAGCCATAAGAATACCCTTTGGCGCTGACCTTGTCATATTGATCTTCTGTGGCTATTATGGGAAGGTATGAATCATAAAAAACCAAACTCCCGGCAAATCCAATTGTGGCTAATATAAAAGCCGTAGTGCCCAGCCACCATAGATCATCTGTACCATTGAAAAAATATAATACCATACAATTGAGTGAGCCCAACATGGTAAAGACTTTCAGGAAAAACATTCTCCTGCCCGAAAAATCAGCAATTCCGGATAAAATGGGCGAAAGAGCAGCTATGATAATGTAGGAAAATGATACAGAAAATGAATACAAGGCTGCATTGCTGAAACTCGAACCCATAAAATCAATGGTTTCTGGGGTTGCTTTTACAAAGTAGGTAGGGAAAATAGCTGTAGATATTACAAGAGCATAGGCAGAATTGGCCCAGTCAAAAATGGCCCATGACCTCAGAACTTTTTTGTTGTTTTTCACCTCCATACAATGTAAAATTACAGTTTGGGCAAACCTAAGCAAATTTTTGTTTAAATCGAGGCTCTATCACCCTTTTTCCGCAAAATAAAATTTCAAAAAATCTTATAAAACAAAATAATTGTTTTATGCAACATGGGTTACCATCATTTCATTTAATGATCCCTATTTTGCACCTCTTTTGAACCAACAAAAATTTTGTAACGTTAACTTATTAATTCAAATAGTCTCATGAAATTCAGTGATATTATCAATTCAGACACCCCTGTATTAATCGACTTTTATGCAGATTGGTGTGCCCCTTGTCGAACCTTGTCTCCCATCATTCAGGAAGTCAAAAATGAGATGGGCGAAAACATCAAAATTGTAAAGATTGATGTGGATAAAAACGAGTCTCTGGCTCAAAGATTGCAGGTAATGAGCATTCCAACGGTAGCCATTTTCAGAAATGGTAAGATGGAGTGGAGAGCTGCCGGCGTTCAACCCAAGCAGGTATTAATTAGCAAAATCAAAGAAATCGCTGCCATATGAAGCACGACATCGCCTCTATGAGGCAACACTATGCCAATGAAGCTCTTGATATGGCTTCCGTAAATGTAAATCCATTTGAGGAATTTCATTTTTGGTTTGATGAGGCCGTCAAAGCCGAGGTGCGTGAGCCCAATGCCATGACCCTCGCCACCGTTGATGCCCACGGCATGCCGGATGCACGCGTAGTGTTGCTTAAAGAGCTTGATGATACTGGTTTTGTATTTTATACCAATTACACGAGTGATAAGGCTCGTCAGATTGAAAACAATCCCAATGCGTGCCTGGTTTTTTCATGGCTCGAACTGGGTCGTCAGGTGCGGATACGCGGAAAGTTGGAAAAATATGATGAAGAAAAATCTATCCAGTACTTTCAGAGTCGACCCCGTGACAGTCAGATTGGAGCCTGGTCTTCTCCACAGAGCAGGGTTGTGGAAGACCGCACCATCATAGAAAAACTGGTTGCAGAAACCGAAGCCTTGTTCGAAGGTCAGGACACCCTGCCCAAACCTCCACATTGGGGTGGCTACCTTTTGGTTCC
>JAGNSQ010000085.1 GCA_017987975.1 Saprospiraceae bacterium | reverse complement strand
CACCCTAAAACCCGTTGAAAACCCCGAATCTCACGATTACATTGTCGCCTGCACCGCCATCTGGGCCGGAGAAGTACGTCTTATCGACAATATGATTTATAAAAACCGCTAACCGTTGACCGCTGTCCGCTTTCCGCTTTCCGTTGACCGCTGTCCGGCCTGTCTAACTGGCGTTAGCCAGGTAGATGACCGCTGTCCGCTTTCCGTTGACCGCTGTCCGGCCTGTCTAACTGGCGTTAGCCAGGTAGATGAGCGGTGAGCCGTAAGCGGTGAGCCGTGAGCGGTGAGCCGTGAGCCGTAAGCCGTCCCCGGTAAGCCGTGAGCGGAATATTATTTGTTTTTCGTAATTTTGTAGCTCATAAAAAAAATAATAACATGTTTTCAAGGGTAAAAATCAAAGAATTGTTGGCCAACTACACCTTGGGTGATACGGTAACAGTCATGGGCTGGGTGCGTACTTTTCGCAACAACCAGTTCATTGCACTCAACGACGGTTCTGTTTTGACCAACCTTCAAATAGTGGTTGACTTTGAAAACATGGATGCTGATTTGCTGAAAAAAATCACAACAGGTGCTGCCATAAAGGCGGTGGGTGAGGTAATTGCTTCGCAGGGAAAAGGACAGGCCATCGAAATCAAAGCAAAAGAGGTCGAGGTTTTGGGTGTTTGCGATCCTGAAGTTTATCCGCTTCAACCCAAAAAACACAGCCTCGAATTTTTGCGCGAAATAGCCCACCTCAGGCCCAGAACCAATACTTTTTCTGCTGTCTTAAGAGTTAGGCACCAACTGGCAATGGCCATCCATCAGTTTTTTCACAACAAGGGCTTTGTGTACATGCACTCTCCCATCATCACGGGCAGCGATGCCGAAGGTGCCGGTGAAATGTTTAGGGTTACCACCCTGCCACTCGACAAGCTGCCCAAAACAGAAGATGGTCAGATTGATTTTAAGAAAGACTTTTTTGGTAAATCTACCAACCTCACCGTTTCCGGTCAGCTGGAAGCCGAACTGGCAGCCCTGGCCCTGAGTGAAGTTTATACCTTTGGCCCTACCTTCAGGGCTGAAAACTCCAATACTTCAAGGCACCTGGCCGAATTCTGGATGATTGAACCGGAAGTAGCCTTTGCCGACCTCAATGACAATATGGACCTGGCAGAAGGTCTGTTGAAATATTGCATCAGTCAGGTCATTGAACACTGTGCCGAAGACCTCGAGTTTTTGGAAGGCAGATTGCTGGACGAGGAAAAACAAAAACCTCAAAACGAAAGATCGGAAATGAGCCTGAGAGAAAAACTCCAGTTTTGCCTCAACAACGATTTTCAGCGACTCACCTATACCGAAGCAATCGACATTTTGAAAAATAGCACGCCGAATAAAAAGGGCAAATTCAACTATCCCATCGAAGGCTGGGGCGCCGACCTTCAAAGTGAGCACGAGCGTTATCTCGTAGAAAAACATTTTGGCAAGCCGGTCATCCTCACTGATTATCCCAAAGCCATCAAAGCTTTTTACATGAGGGTCAATGAAGACAACAATACCGTAAGGGCCATGGACATCCTTTTCCCGGGCATTGGCGAAATTGTAGGTGGCTCACAAAGGGAAGAAAGGCTTGATGTGTTGATAGCCAGGATGGAAGAAATGCACATTCCGCTCGAAGAAATGCAATGGTTTTTGGACACCAGAAAATTCGGTACCTGTCCACACGCAGGTTTTGGTCTGGGCTTCGAAAGATTGGTTCAATTTGTTTCCGGCATGTCCAACATCAGAGACGTGATTCCTTTCCCAAGGTTCCCGGGAAGCGCTGAGTTTTAATCTGTATCAGGTTATAATTAATCGTTTTTAAAGAAGGATATTTCTTTTTTTGATGGGTTCGTGTATGTGCCGATCTATGTTTTATTTTGTCTTAACCTTCAATTTTTTGGATACTAAATTTGGCAAGTATAGGAGTAGATTAAGCACCATACCTTTTATAACTCTCTAATTACAAAAACAAAGGTTCTTCTCAGGGTTAAGTGACATTACCTGGCAACAGTTACATTCAAGGCTCTTTTATTGGTTATATTCAATATTTTTAATTAAAATATAGCATTGCTAAAGAATATTATTCTATTTTTACTCTTTTAGACAGATTTGTTATCTGTAAGTTATAAGCAAACAAAACCTTTTATACACGATTATGCATTCCAACAATTTCAGGAAAGCCGCCATTTTGGTGCTTTCCCTAACTACCATTTTTATAGGTGGCTACGAATTATACCTCCAGTACCTTGGCCATACTATTTCCTACGATGACAGCGAGAGCATTTTTGCAGATAAAAAAAGAAAAATTTATCTGCCCATCAACGAAGCTACTGTTTTCACGGGTTCAAGTAGGATAAAATACGATTTAAATACAGATATATGACGCAAGCTTACCGGGCAAACACCGGTTCAATTGGCCAATGTTGGGAGCAGCCCAATACCCGTGCTTAAAGCTTTGGCAGCCGATTCATTGTTTAAGGGCAGGTTGGTAATCGATGTGGCAGAGACCTTGTTTTTTGACCTGTCAGGCAGATTTTACGATAGACCTCAAAAGTGTTTGGAATTTAGTAAAAACGAAACCCCTGCCCAACGATTTAGCTTTCACATCAATACACTCTTGGAATCCAATTTTGTGTTTCTGGATAAGGATAATTTTGCCCTCTGTGCACTGCTCGAATACCTTCCAAAACCACCACGTCCTGGAAAAATGGATTTTCCGAAATATCCCACTGATTTTGAATTGATGAATTTTGACCGCAACCACATGATGTCAGACCGGTTTGTTGATCATGAAAAGAAGGGAGTTAAAATGATGCAGGATATCTGGATGCAACTGGCAAAAATGGGAGCCAAAGCCCCTCCGACGCCGGAGCATGTGGTTGATTCCTTTATCAAAGATGTAAAACTACATACTGACCAAATCAAAGCCCGCGGAGGGGAGGTGGTCTTCCTGCGCCCACCCAGCTCAGGACCGCTTTGGAAAGGTGAACAAATGGGCTTCCCCAGAGATAAATTTTGGGAAAAAATCCTCACCGTTACTGGATGTAAAGGAATGCACTTTGCAGATTACCCTGAATTAAGTAAAATGAATTGTACCGAATTTTCTCACCTGCGCCAATCAGACGCCAGGATCTACACCCAAAAAGTGGTGGAGGTGCTATCCAAAGAAATGGGTTGGAAATTCAAAACAAACAATCATTAATTCAGCCCTTTAAAATCGAAAAACATGGTCTTTAATTCATATACTTTCATTGTCTTTTTTGCTGTTGTACTTTTTGTACACAATCTGCCATTAAAATGGACTTTCAAAAAAGTACACCTGCTGCTGGCAAGCTACTTATTTTATGCAGTTTGGAATCCTCCTTTTATTTTACTGCTTTTGTTTTCTACTTTTCTTGATTTTCAAGTCGGTAAAAAACTAAATGTTGAACAAAATCCAACTAAAAGAAAGTGGTGGCTGGCTGCCAGTTTAATAGGTAATCTGGGTCCCCTGGCCTATTTTAAGTATGGTGAATTTATGTTGGAAAACTTTGTTTCTCTCGCCAATGTGGCTGGTATTGACTTCCATCCGCTGGCACCTGATATCATACTTCCTGTCGGTATTTCTTTCTATACCTTCCAGACGCTTTCTTATTCACTCGATATGTACAACAGAAAGTATGCAGCCGAAAAGTCCTTCCTTGACTTTGCCTTATTTGTTACATTTTTTTCCTCAATTGGTAGCGGGTCCCATCGTAAGACCGGATGAACTGATACCCCAATTTAAATCTCCCGTCAAGGCCACATGGCTGCAATTCAACCAGGGCATGTTTCTGCTTACCCTTGGTCTCTTTATGAAAGTAGTGCTTGCCGATAGCCTTCTGGCCAGCTCGGCAGATGAGGTCTTCAGTGCCGGAAAAGACATGAATGTTATCGATGCATGGATGGGCGTGCTTGCCTTCTCAGGACAAATATTTTTTGATTTCGGTGGCTACTCCACTTGCGCCATCGGTATCGCCCTTTGTCTGGGTTTTACCATCCGCGACAACTTCTTTTATCCATATGCTGCCATCGGTTTTTCAGATTTCTGGCGAAGGTGGCACATCACTTTATCCACCTGGCTTCGCGATTATTTGTACATCCCTCTGGGTGGCAACCGCAAAGGTATTATCCGCACTTACATCAATGTAATGCTTACCATGCTCATCGGTGGTCTATGGCACGGTGCCAGCTGGACCTTTGTGGTTTGGGGAGGACTCCATGGCCTCTATCTTGCAGTTGAAAAATTTATACAAGACAAAAGAAAGGCCCATTCTCATGAGCCAAGGCCGCACCCCCACTTAAAACCCAATTTCGCCCATGCCATGCTTACCTTTTTTCTGGTCAACATTACATGGGTATTCTTTAGAGCTCAGGATTTTACCACTGCCTGGTCCCTATTAAAATCCATGTTCTTTTTTGGCAATCCCAAAGAAGTGGTGCTCAACTATCTTGACATCCTAAAGGTTTCAGTGGTAATAACCGGAATGATCATTGTACACTGGCAGATGCGACACAAAAAAGTACTAACAGTAGCCGAAAGCAAGCCATGGTGGAGTGTAGGACTGGCGTGGACTTTTTTATTAGTAATGCTCATTCTTAGCCAGGAAAGTACCAGCTCATTTATTTACTTTCAATTTTAATCCTAACCACCAGCAGACACTAATACAAAAGCCAGATCCTGATTTAGTGGTAATTGAGTCCACAATAACAAAATTGTTATTCAAATCTTACATTGGTGCCAACCGCCATGATCAACTCGCCTTTTGAAACAGTACTGATTTGCGTAAAGGTAGCATTGTCCATAAACCTTACTTTCTGAGCAGGCGAAAGGCTTGATACCATGTTGAAGGCGCCGGTAACTACCTTCCCTCCAAAGTAGAGGAAGATTTCATTGACGGGCTCGCCTGCAAATGGCGGATAAATGGTGAAATCAGCATTAAAAGTATTGAGGGTGGCCAATGGATCCAGATACAGTGCTGGAAAGTTATTGGTATTTTTATTTCCCATGATCAATACGTTGCTGTTGAACCCCTGAAAGGTAGATGTAGGCCCTATTTTAAAACCTATGCTGTCTGCCTGCGAAGGATACTGGTTGACAGCTGCAATGGCGGATACCAGTCCCAGACTTCCGTTATTGACCACGATGTGTTTTTTACTAACTGCGGTGCCATTTTTTAATACCGCCTTTGCCTGGTTGATTTCGCATGAGGTGAATGAAAAGGTATTGCCAATATCTAATGCCACAGTATCCTGAAAAATTGAAAAATACAGGCCTTTACAGGTCTCATTCACCGGCATGATTACATTGGTGTAAGGATCTAAATCAGAATTGGTGTCAAAATAAACATCATCAGTAGCTGCCGGACTTCTGGATGCCGGACATGAGCCCGATCGGAATGACCAATTGGAAGCCACGATCCACGCACCGGAACCTCCCCGCCAATACAGCTTGTTCATGTCTGTCGGCGTACTGAAATCAATGCCAATGTTATTACCTCCATCTGTGCCATTGATTACATTAAATATGCCTGGCCCCTGATTGTTAACGTCTTTTGCATTTAGATAAGATACACATTGATTATCATTGTGTATCAGATCAAATCTCGACCCCGCAGTGGAGGATTGCAGAAAACACAAATTACCTGCAATGCCTGCACTATACATTTGGCCCTGAATCGTTAGGTTTACCGCAGGGGCTACCTTTAATTTGCATCCCGGTACCCCGAAATAGAGAGAATCTTCAATGGTATAATTGCCGGCCGACATTACCACGTCAAAAGTTGACATCAGTCTGAGGGTGCCAAAAGTAAGACCCACCGCCAATGGATTGAGATTGAGTGAAGCTATGTTGTTGGTCTGCACCCAAGGCAGGTACCTGCTTGCATTTGAAGACAAATAAGAACTTACATACAACTTAAAAGGTGTATCGGTAATGATGGCATTGACATTTCCAAAACTACAGGTAGAGGCTACAACATTGCTTGTACCAAAATTGGCTGTGGCTGTATTGGTATAGGGAAACAAGTTAAAAGAAGATGCATTGACGTCAAAATCATTTGTCAAGAACTCACCGGACTGTATGGCTAAGCTACCAACATTGAGTTTTCTGTCGAGGCTTACGTTGGTGTTGTACTTGGATATCAGTACATCCATCGTCGAAGTAAGGGCCTCGTCAGAATTGATGAGTTTTGACGGCAGGGTTCCGGTCATATCAAAATAAATATTAGAAGTAGCCTTATTGGTAAACCAGAGGGTGTCGGTTACAAAGACCTGTGCACCTACGGTGTTTAAAAAATTAATATTTTTATTATTGGCCAACACAAAAACGTCTCCCACCACCGGTTGTTGATAAACGGGCATATAAATATTACAAGGATTAAGTCCTGTATTGGAGTTGTTGTCAAAAATTACTTTATCGGCAATGCCCGGAATACAGCCACCGGGATTGGCAGCTCCACCACTGGTTAGACTCCAATGAGAGGCATCGTCCCAGTCTCCATTACCGCCCTTCCAGTAGTAAACTTTTGGAGTAGCCGTTGAGGTGAGGGTCCAGCCCTGACTCGTACCGGCTAAAATACAGTTTTGGGCAGCATAAGTGGCCCCTGTTGTCAAGGTATGGACATTGCGCAATAAAGCATTCTGAAGGGTAAGAGTGCCACTTGGTTTTGAAAAATAAACTTTTTGATCAATAACCTCTGTAAAAATGCTGTAACTCCCGGCACAGGCACCGGCAGGATAAATTACATTGCCATGAATGATGATGGTGTCTGCTCCCGTAGGTGCTACCGGAAAATCATCAAACTTAAAGCCTCCTGTTTTGTAATTAAACTTAAGATCCTGCAACAAGGTAAAATCTCCTTCTATTCTGGCAACACCCGGAAATCCGATATCCATGTAATGAAACTGTGCTCTTTTTCTCAGCGACAAAGAGGCAACATTTTGGATGTCATTTTCCAAAAGAATCAACTTATGTACTGTAATTGTATTGGCGGTTGTAAAGTCGAGCGTAAAATCCCTGGCGAAGATACAATGGGTAGCGTACGGAAAGGTAAATGCATCAACCGCTCTGAAACTGATGGTGGTGAGTGTATCTGCTGCTCCCAACTGAAAGGTTTTGGTGCCTCCCGCCGAAACAAAAAAGGAACGGCATGTTAAATTGTATCCATTCGATATAAGACTGCCTTGTTTAAAAAGGATGTAGCCCTGGTTGATATCAAAAGGATCATAGGATTTGAATGCACTGTTTAAGGTAAACTGCCCACTGCCCTCAAAAACAGCGTAGAGCAAATCAACATTTTTAGTGTCGAGGGTGACGGGACCAGAGCCAACAAAATTCCATTCCATAGTTCCTGTTCTGGCAACCTTCACTTTGGTAGCCAGGGTAACGGAACCATATACTTTCAAAATGGCTGCATTGCCAGAGGTGCCCAAAAATCGGATCAACACTGTGTCCAAGGGCTGGGTCCAGATCATATCCCTGATAGAGGTTATGCCTTGGGGTATTTCTACCACCTGTCCCACCAACGTAAAGGAGGCCGCATCAAACATGACAATGTCATTGGCATCTGGGAGGCACCCTGCCGCTGCACCGCCACTTGATAGTGACCAATGGTTGACATCCGACCACAGGCCACCATTGCCAATCCAATAAAATACATCGGGTGCAGATCCGGCTCCAAAAAGGATGTTGGTATTGTTGCCATTGTTGATGCCATTGACCACTTTGACAGGACCGGCCTGGCCGAATAAATCTTTTACCGTAGCATTGTATAAAAACAAACTATCAGCGCCCGTATTGCGCAAAAATGCCTGACTGCCATTGGTTGCCGACCTCAACGTAAAACTACCGCCTCCACAGCCCGAGGGTATGTAATGCCATTTGGGGGTAAACAAAGTATCCCCCACACTTAATTTTAAGTCAACGCCAGAAACCACAATAATACTATCCATGATTTCAGGATTACCCAAAATCTGAAAAGTAGCAGATGTAACAAACTCCAGCGATTGGATGGTCACATTGATATTGTCGTTGCTCCAGGTAGCATTGTTGTTGTAATCTATACCGGGAGTGCCGGATGATGTAAACGGGATGGAAGTATTGATGACAACTCTAGGGTAGTCTATGTACCTGCCGGGACTCAACCTTTTGCATTCTATATAGCCGGTTGAAGCATGTAAAATCATGGTATTGGGAGCTGCCAGGTATTTTACACTATTCCACCAACCGCATTGTATTTTGCGCGTACCCAAAAAAATATCGATGGTAGAAGTGTCGTGGGGTATGGCAGAAAAATAACCAGACTTAACATCCCCATTTAGTAAGAGGTTGCCTCCGGTCATCGAGGCACCATGGTCTGCTATTACCTCATCCAAGATGACCACATTTACGGTTTCATCCACTTTAACATCCAAATAGCCCACAGATGAGCCATTGAACTGCACCTGTCTGTTGAGACTGCCAACCAATTCTACCCTTCCATCATCATAGTCGAAGTTTACCATGTCGCTTAAGGTCAAATGCTGGTACACAATCAATCGAGCCTGGGTGTAAATCCCTCCTGGAGTTCCGGCCGAAAAGTTGAAGTCAATGCTATCATCGATATTGGCAAAAGTGATGCTTTTACAATACAAGTCGATCTGTGTAGTCAGGTTAGCCACGTACTGGCCATCTGCCGTAAATGATAGCGCATTAAAAAATACGTCATTGGTTGAATCCGGCACACTGGCACCACCGGGTCCGCCGGAGGTGAGGCTCCAATGGGCTGCGTCATGCCAGGTTCCTGAGCCACCTACCCAATACCGGTTTTGAGCACCCAAATCTGCATAAAAGAAAAAAATAAAGACGGTAATAATGTTTACACTGGTTTTCATATCTCCAAATTTATTCAAAATTTGACTGCGCTTTGATGGCCATCTTAAAAATGTATGATTTCATGGAGGCCAAAATGGATTTGAGGAATTAAATCCAGAAATGGAATAATAAAAAGGACTCAAAAATTTTATTTGGAATAAGAAAAAATACAAAGGTTGTGCAAAATTTAATGCCGATTTTCTCTCAAATGTCTATTAAATATTTCTCAAACCAGAGATGATCTAAGCCTTGGTAGACAAAATTTTGTTTTGTGATAAAACCCAGCTTTGCCAACACATTTTGTGATGCAGCATTTTGCTGATCAGTAATGGCATAAATTTTTTCAACCTTCAGCCTGTCTTTGGCATAATCCACCCAAACACCTGCAGTTTCTGTGGCATAACCTTGGCCCCAATATTCCGGCATAAATCTATACCCCAGATCGTAATAGTAAACATGACCGTTAATAATTTCTGATATCCATTTGAGTCCGGCCCAACCCATAAAAGCGCCGCTTTTTTGATCTTCAACCACCCACCTGCCAATGCCAAAGTCATGGTACTGTTGTTGAATGTAGGTGATCACCCGCTTTATTTCATTTATATCCTTAACGGGTTGATTACCCAGATAACGATGCACTTCCGCATTGGAGTCCAATTCAAAAAGGGGCTCAGCATCCGCATCTGTAAAGGGCCTAAGTAGTAGTCGTTCTGTTGTGATGTGCTGCAACGGCAACAATTAAAAATCGGTCAACTTTACCAGCACCCCTTTGCGTTTGACAATGTTTTTATAATCCCACTGTCTTTCTTTTCCCAACTTCAGCCAATGTTTAAGATCTTTTTTAATGATCTCATCCTGATGGGTATAATTGATATCGGCAGATGGAAACTTCCCAACCGGTTTCAACCGATCATCTTCAAAAGCCTGGCCACTCCAAAACATCAATCGGACGCCGCCTTTCAATTTACTATAACCCACAATCGGATTGCCATCCAAAAACCACACCGGGTGTCGATGCCATATCTTGTTTTCTGCCCCTTTCAGGTTTTTGTCAATTTCTTCAGCCAGGATATGGCAAATGGCAGCCTCTTCTTCGACCTGGCTGTCGTTGTAACTGAGGATTTCAGGGTGGATCATTGCAGTGAAGTTTGTTGGGCTAAGATAGGATATTTTCGTGGATCGGTAGAGCTTGCAAAATTGAACTTGAGATCGTAATTTCATATCCTATCCACAGGATATTTTTCTAAAGCCATGTGTGCTGTTTAATAAATCTTAAAAATAGAACATTTATGAACTTAAAATGCAATAATTAATATTCTATTAAATAATATCTAAATTTCAACATATTATTTCATTTTTTTAAATTTTCTATTATATTTGTACTATGAAATTATCTCAATTCCGCTCAAATAGAAATCCTTTTGTAGTAAAATTATGGTAATTTAAGATAAAAAACTATTGTTTTTCAACTACCCACCTGTAACTTTAAATCTTTATAATATGAAAATTTTATTCCGATCAACTCCGATCAACTCCGATCAACTCCGATCAACTCCGATCAACCCTAAAACAGCTATTGTCCAATAAATATTTAATTATTGGGCTCATGTTCGCTTTGTTTTTAAATTCATGTACAAATGATCAGAAAAAAGGGCTATCTGAAAAAGAAATTGTACTTAATCCTAGATCAGGTTGCCCAGATTCAGAAGTAGGAATAGATTGTGATGTTAAATGGTATGGCCCTGATACATTTATTGTAAATGGTTGTCCTCATATCGTTTTAGCCTACCGCGTTATTGAATGTCCGGACGGGTTTACCATTGACAATATGTCTTGGTACAGGGATCAAACAAGTAGTTGTGACTCTCTAGAGCAAACCTGGGAATCTGCAGGTTTGGGTACAGCCAACCTTGGTTTTGAACAAACAGTTAGACAATTGACACTTGAGGTTCAAAATCATATGATTGGTATCTTCTATTCACAATCAAAATATCAATGTACAAATGCTGGCTCAAATCCTTGTTCGAATTTAACATATGCTGCAGGCTTTTCAATGTCAGGTTGCTACAATCTATGTTGGTATAGAGAGGGTGAAGATCTAAATATATATGAATCAGAATGTGGGCAAGGATGCTGCAAAAGAGTAACACCATTCTGTATCAAAAGAGATGGTGAAATTTGCTACGGGACACCTGTAATTACATCTGTTGCAGATTGTGGGCCAGTTGACATTGATTGTGGTGAAAATTCTGGTCCGACAAATGAAGATGCATGTAGGCATGCATGCAATAAACTTTAATATTCCAATAAGGAGGGATGCTTAAAATCCCTCCTATTGTTCACTAAATATTTCATCTTATGAAAGCAATTAATACTATCATTATTTTATGCACATTCTATTCCGTTCTTTGTCAAGATAGTAAACCCAAAATACCTTACACGAAATTGGTATATCCTGAAATCAATACTTATTGGTACGAAGTCAATTATGACTCAACGATGATAAGTGATACTACTGATGGCTATAATTATTTTGTTATAACTCCCGGAGTCCAAGATATCATATTTAACAATTATCTATATTCATCCTTTTATATTTATGGAAAATTTGAGGCATTTACCGGGACCTATATTACTAAAAGAGATCTGCAAACAGGAAAATTGATTTGGAAAATCAGATATGGTTTTCCCCTTGATCCAAGACAAGAAGTAGTAAGATTGATGTACATAAACAAAGACGGAAATCTCGAAACCATTAATCAAGTCAAAAGGGAGCCTTATTTAACAAATCAATGGAAATCTAGTTACACCACCTTTGTACATTCTAAGAGGATTTTTAATGTCGAAACAGGTGAGCAAATAATCCATGACATTCCTGACTACAACGATGCATCTTTATTTAATACTAAAATGGAATATTTTAGTACTAGCAGTTCGTTTTTTCGTGAAAAAGACAGCATTCGGTACTTTGCTCTCATAAAAGACCCCCGGCCCGATACTTTTTTATTTCATATGAATGGAAGTCTGATAAACTACAATAGTAAAAAAAATGATGTGGTATCGAATCAACTATCACCGGTGAAACATGGATTTTCCAACATTTTGGACTATAACCTAACCAATCCAACAAAGCTGAATGACAATGAATTTTTGTTTATTGAGTACTTCGATGAAAATCCCGAAGATGGCATCATGCTTAGGTTCACAGACAAAGAAATGAATGTTATTGAAGAAGCAGTTTCAACCGAAGATATGGGTTATGCTACTGGTCTCGTCCAGTTGCATATGATTTCAGAGGATCAACAAAGGTTTTTATTTTTCAATTCTGTGCCAAGTGCTGATCCTTTGGCCCAACAAAATCAATTGGATATTCTAATCCTAGACCGCAATGCAAAACTGATAAGAAAGGTTGAACTAAGTCATAAATATGCTAGGTCCCTTGAAATCTTAGAGTGGAAGGAAGACAATTCAATGGTAGTTATTGGTAATCGGGTATATGGCTCGTCTACTACGGGTGATTTTAGAGTAGGTTTAGATGTTTTTAATATTGACAAAGATGGAAAAGTAACTTTGGGCAAAACCATTTTTGCCACAGATCCATACAAGAATTTTGTAGTGGCAAAATCTTTAAAAATAGGTGAAGATAAATACCTTATAAAATTTCGTGAATCCTCATTCTATAAAACACCCTCAGGATCAATAAGCAGTGACATTAATGCAAAAGCTATAAGTTATATGTTGGTAGATGCTGCATCCTTTAAAATTAATACAGGAACAAATGAAATTATAAGTGACTTGGATGTTTCTCTGTATCCCAATCCGTCGCGAGATTTTATTAATCTGGATTTTATCGAAAGCTATAGCGGCAGTTATTCTATTTATGACGTTAATAGCAAATTGATGCTCAGTGGTCAAATACATAACGAAACGAGACTTATGATAGATGTGAGCTGTCTTAATAGTTCAACGTACTATATTAATTTAACTCCTGCAGATTCTTCACAATCCGGTAAAAAGCTAGGTTTTGTTAAAATTTAAAATCCAGTATTCAGTCTGTTATTCATATCAAAAGCTGAATTTGTGATTTGAATCTATAAAAAAACAACAGATTGCTTGATTGTCAATTGAGGAAAAATTCGTATCCTGATTCTTGCTCCAAAGACATTATACTGTCTTAGTAACATAGTCGTTGAATACTTTAGTTACTGTATAGAGGTAGGACCCCAGGTCAAAGACAAAATCAAAACTATCTTTAAAAAAAATACTGTCTTTTGTACCATGGGCAACCAATCAAGCCAGAGTTGGGTATAGTACATTGTTGATCCCAAATAGATGAAGGAGAGACACAAGGCACTCAGCAAACCGTAAACAAATAATTTTGATTTAAACAGATGAACCGTGATGTAAAAGAGACTGAGCATCACCAATACATTGGAAATGGTAACCATAAGATCGTGCCAGGGCGTAACGGCTAAAAAGGCAAAGAGCATAGACAGGGTACCACCCCATTTGATAATGCTGGAAGAAGAGGGTGTGGTGACTTTTTGAGCAGTGTCTGCAAAAAATAATGCAAAACCCGTGCATAGAAAGGCCATAGCCGCAATTGCCCACGGCACCGACCCATTGCTATCTCCATTTACGGCTAGCGGGTTAAACAAATTGGTGATGTAGTTGTAGCGCCAGTCAAAACCGATTGCATTTTTATGCCAATTGGAGCCCCCGGGATAATGGAGGGTAGCAATGTAAAATAAAATGATACCTACCAACAGGCTGATGGTAATAATAGATTTATAGTATTTCGACATAAAGACGGATCCGTGGTTATACAACAAATGTAAACCATCGCTGGCACATA
>JAGNSQ010000217.1 GCA_017987975.1 Saprospiraceae bacterium | reverse complement strand
ATCAGCAGCATGGCAATGGCAGTAAGCGCAAAAAAAACAATCCTTCTTTTTACAATCGTTTTTACTGTTTTGGTACAATGGTTGACTGCACAAAACTATATCATTGCAGGTGATTACATAGATCAAAGCGGGACCCGCCCTGTTTTTCAGGAAAAACAAAAATGGGCATTGACTCAGGATGGAAATGAATCGCCCCAGGTACAACCCATGATGTCGATGATGATGGGTCCTGTATTGCACGACCAGAGTGAATTGGTTAATTATCCTGGAGCCGGCTTTGGAGGAGCTGACGTGAGTGCCATCACCGGAAATTCGTTTGGGTTTACTTCCAGCGTATCTTCCAATATTTATTTAGCCGATGAATTTACTGTTCCACCGGGAGAATTGTGGCTGATCGACTCTATTGAGCTTTTTCATTACCAGACGGGCTCTACCACCAGTTCCACCATCAATGATATGCGCCTGCAAATTTCTAATGGTGCTTTAACGGGTACCAACAATATTGTCTTTGGCGACTTGACCACCAATCGTTTGAACAAGACTTCTTTTTCAGGCATCTATCGGATTCAACCACCCAATTTTACGGCTACCAATCGACCCATCATGAAATCATCGGTGGTGACATCTGCCCTGGCACTTCCTTCAGGTACCTATTGGATTGAAAACATGGCAGGAGGAACCCTTGCTTCCGGTCCTTTTACCCCACCCCGTACCTTAGGCACCACCCATATCATTACAGGCAATCAATACCAGTACAATGGTAGCTGGATTGCCGTTGTTGAATTTAACTCAGGTGGCAGCAATCCGCTACCGAAAGGCATGCCCTTCGTTTTGTACGGCACCAGCATACCCGACTTGGCTGCCCGCGTCAATGGCATCGACTATATATCCTTACAAGATGCGATAGATGCTGTGACATCAAACGGCGAAGAAATCACCTTGCTAAAAAATGTAAATGAGTCTATGATTACGATAGGCCCTTATTCAGTAGTCATTAAAGGAGATGGGTTCAACTGCACTTTAAATCAAATCAATATTGCCAATGGCAAATACCTTCGTTGGCTCGAAAACACCCTGAATATTACCGGCAATATCAACAACCATGTTTCTGGAGTTTTGTGGAACAATGGCACCATTTCAGGTTCAAGTCTCAACAATACAGGCATCATCAAAGGTACAGGCACTTTCAGCAATCCAATTGCCAATGCCGGTACCTTACAACCGGGAAACTAAAAAATGCAATCAAGCTGTTTTTTAATCCTTACTTGCGAGGCAACCAGAGATTAGTTTTTTGAAGTCCCCTATTAATATCCGCGATTATTCTTTCCCCCTGGCAGCATGGAGTATTTCTTTCAGATCTATGTATTTGCTTACGTAGAGCAATAAGACCACGACAATGCCGATTAAGGCCAGCTCAATTAGCCAGTTGAAAGTAAATAAAATGTCGAACATCCAAAATATGGCATAAATGGAAAGCCCTGCTGCAATGCTTTTAATTAAAATAGAAGTATCACTTTTGATCAAGCCATTGGAAGAACAAATATAAATCATACCCGCCAGGATATAGGTCCAAGTAAAAACAGCTACCCCTGCCGCTGCGATATTGCCGTACTTAGGTATCAGTATAATATTGGCTCCAACATAAACAATCACAGCAGAGAGATATAAAAGATTGTACTGCCTTATGTTGCGGGAAGCCAGGATCAGTGGCCCAAAAACATTGGTGATGGCTGCCGGAATGACGGCCAGAATCAACAAACGCATGGTGGGAATGCCCGCCGCATAAGCATCTCCATAAAATATGGCAAAGACATCATCGGCATAAAAATAAAAGGCTCCTCCAATCATGAGACTCATCACAAATAAGATGCGATAAGCAACACTGAATACTTCCTGGGTATCTTCTTTTTCGGCCATGAGCCTGCTGAACATCGGAAGGAGCAGGGCTCCAAAAATATATCCAAACATATTGGCCGCATCTAAAAAGCGGTAACCTGCACTGTAAACCCCGGCCTGGTATTTACCATCTGGCAGCAGCCTCTCAATCAAAACACCATCAGCCCGCATTACAACACCGGTTAGTAAGATGATGATGGCGTAAGGCAGACAGCTTAAAACAAATTTTTGACTGTAGGTCCAATCAAAAACGGGCTTCAAACGAGCCCCGTGTTGGATCAAATAATATCCAGCCCAGATCACACACAAGGTGTAACAAATCACTTGTACCCAAATAAAAATTTCTATGGTAAATTGATAGCCAAGCAGTAGCATGCCTCCCAGCACAACGATCAACAGAAGCCTGTCCATGGCACTGAGCCAGGTATCGGTCCTGTAACTTCCCATTCCTGACAGCATCGACCGGAATAAAACAAATAAGGTGCTCAGCCACAGGGTAAGCGCGATGCCAATGAGGTATACCAGGGCAATGCCATCATGACCAATGATCCATGCCGAAAATAAAGAAACAGTTACCAACATGCTCAATAATATGAGCTTTAAGCCCATTAGGCGTGGAAAATGGTGGGCAAACTGCTCTCTGTTTTGGGCGACAAAAATGGTATTAAAATTCTGCACCCCGGGATCATTGATAAACTGATGCAAAAAGACAAGACCAAACAAGCTGAAATACAAGCCATAGGCCTCCGGACCCGTGATGTTTTGTACCTTTGTTTCAATACCAAAAATATAGAAGGGCTTGATCAGCAAGTTGATGATCAGGAGGAAAAAAATATTATATGCAAACTCTTTTTTCAAGGGTCTTTATGAAGGGCAAAAGTAAAAATAACTATGCAATTGGTTGAATTTACTTCTAAAGGCATGTATTGTCCGCCTGCAGATGTCTATATTGATCCACACAACGCTGTAAATAAGGCAATTATCACTCATGCTCACGCTGACCATGCCCGCTCGGGCCACAAAAGTTACATCTGTCCAGAGGGCAGTCTACACCTGATCAAACTTAGGTTGGGCCGGCACATCCAGGCCACCTCCTACCCTTACGGGCAATCTTTTTCAATAAATGGTGTAGAATTCACATTTTTCCCCGCAGGCCATGTTGTGGGCAGCGCGCAGGTTCGCATTGAGTACAAAGGCGAAATCTGGGTGGTCAGTGGCGACTACAAAGTAGAAGCAGACGGGCTCACCGAGGCTCTTGAACCCGTGAAATGCCACTGCTTTATCACCGAATCTACCTTTGGGCTGCCCATCTACAACTGGCAGGCCCAGGACACCATCACCCACGAGATCAAACTTTGGTGGCAGGAAAACAAGGAAAATCAAAAACCTTCGCTCATCAGTGCCTATTCTTTAGGCAAAGCCCAACGCCTGATCCACATGTTGGCCAATGAACCCATAGGTCCGGTTTACGCCCATTCTACCATTTTAAAGACCAATGAAATCATCCAAAAACTTGGTTACGCACTCCCAGCCGTTCAACCCATCCCCGCCAGGTGGAAGGAAAATGAATGGGCCGGAGCCCTCATCATTAGTTCAAGCCTTGCTACGGGTCCGTGGGCCGGCAGGATTTCTCCCTGGCAAAAAGCAGAAGCTTCTGGCTGGATGGCCCTCAAAAAATTTCGCGATCGCCATGGAGGTGCCTCTTTTGTACTTTCTGATCACGCAGACTGGAATGGCATATTAGCAACCATCAAAGAAACCGGGGCACAAAAAGTATATACCATGCACGGTTACGATAA
>JAGNSQ010000216.1 GCA_017987975.1 Saprospiraceae bacterium | reverse complement strand
TGGATGAAGAAACTGTTGAAATAAAACGGATGTGGACTCTGCCCGATTACAGAGGTAAGGGATGTGCTTCGGCGGTCTTAGGTGAATTGGAACATTGGGCTCGTGAAGAAGGTTATACCAACAGCATGCTGGAAACGGGCAGAAGAATGCAGGACGCCGTAAAATTATATCTGCAGAATGGATATGCTGAAACTGAAAACTATGGCCAGTACATAGGGGTGGAAAACAGCATTTGTTTTAAAAAATCATTGGTGAAATAGAAAAAGGAGAAACCTCTTATGGAAGAACAGATTCAGTCATCCTGGGATAGATTGTTGGGCAAAATTTTTAGTTGGGTAGACACATTGATTTACAATTTGCCTAATATGCTGATAGCATTCATTGTGTTTGTAGTTTCATATTGGTTGTCGGGCAAAATTGAAAAGCTGGTTCAAGGATATCTAATCAGAATCATTAAACAACCGTCAATCAGAATCCTGCTGGCGCGGATCATAGCCACTTTGCTCGTATTGATGGGTATTATTTTAGCACTGTATGTACTCAATTTGGAAACAACGATTCAGTCATTGCTGGCTGGAGCCGGACTGGCTGGTTTGGCCATCAGTTTTGCCTTGCAAGGTACCCTGGCCAATACCCTTTCCGGGCTTCTGATAGCTACCAACAATGACATCAACATTGGTGACTGGGTGGAGATCAACGGACAATTTGGAGAGGTAGTAGCCATTGACCTTAGGAATACCAAAATCAGGGATATACACCACAACATTTTATTTTTTCCCAATAAGTTGATTTTGGATACTGTATTTGTCAACCACAGCAAAGAAAGAGAAACCTGGATCAACATCCCCTGTGGCGTAAAAAACGATTCCAATCTGGAGCATGTGCGTTCATTGGTAATGAGTATTGGAAAAGAAATGGGGTTTAGCAGTGAAGACAACAAAATGGAATTTAACTACACCCATTTTGCCGAAGAAGCAGTTCTTTTTACATTCAGGTTTCAGGTCATTGGCATTGGATACAAAGAGGCAAACAGGATTAAAAGTGATGCCATTATGAGGTTAAAGTCAAAATTGACAACCCATAACATTGGCATTCTGCTGCCTCTCAACAATTAAATAGATTAAGATTATCCAATGCCGGCCACAATAAATTGAGAATGAGCGTATGACACAACGGCAAGGTTTATGGAAACTTAAAAATGACAATGGCAAACTTAGCAGAAAAGTAAAAAATCTGGGCATCTTAGATTGGAAAGCATTGATTGACTACATAAGGAAGCTGCCTTATGGCCGACTTACTGACAGGAATAATGTGGAGGGAGTTTTAACTGAAGGCAAGGGTAGTTGTAGTTCCAAACACGCGCTCTTAAATGTAATTGCCGATGAAAATCACATAGAAGGCGTTGATTTGATATTGGGCATTTTTAAAATGAACCCCAAAAACACGGCTGAAGTAGCTACTATATTAAATGAGGCTGGTTTGGATCATATACCAGAAGCCCACTGCTATTTAAAAGTAAATGGCCAACGCATTGACGCCACAAAACAAGGCTTTGACATCAATCATTTTACAAATGATATCCTAACAGAAATGGTGATAAATGTTGAGCAAATTGGTGATTATAAGGTTGATATGCACAAAAATTTCCTAAAAAACTGGATAAGAGAAAAATCATTGCCATTTACCTTTACGAAAGTGTGGGAAATCAGAGAAAAATGTATCGAAAAGATATCCGAAACTATATAAATAGAATAGTTAACCATTATTTGAACCACAAAATCATTACTATGAATAACACAAAAACATTGTTTTTTAGTTTGGTAGGACTGAGTCTGATCTGGACCATTTCCTCCTGCAACTATGCTAAGTCCAACCAACAGGTACTGGTATCCTCAGATTGTGGCATGAAGTGGAGTCTTATTAAAGCCGGTGAAGCAGTACCCAAGGCAGGCATCAATCCCTGCTATATGAAGGTGGTCATACCCAACTTCCCAATGCAGGGAGAAAGTAAGTTTATCAGCAACCTGAAAGACAGAGTTAGGGCCAATGTGCACATAGATTACGATTATTCCATTATTGCCCCTTTGGAGTTTATCAAACAAGCTAAGTTTTTGGGAAAGGCCAATGTGAATCCCGATGATGAAGCAGCGCTTGGGTCTACCTTTGAAGGTGCTGAAAACATGGTGATTGACAAACGAATAAAGGATGTGGCCAAAGCCGTCTTTATCGACGCTGATATTGTAGAACTAGATCAGTCAGACATGGAAAACCACCTCTTGGAAGCAAGCAATAAAGTGTTGGAGCCGCTCGGTGTCAGGTTAAATTTCATTACCCTTACCTTTGATTTGGATGAACAAACCAGACAAGCCATTGATGTGTCTACCGCCATGAAAATATACGAGAGCAGAGGGCTCACTGAATTGGGTAAACACGTGATGATTCAACGGGCAGGGGCTACCAAGATGGTGGTGGAGAATAAAACTTACCAGCCACTATTGAATGAAGATGATAAGTAAGATACTTACATATGAGAAAACATTGGTTTTTTGAACTTTTCAACACTGGCAAAAAGGACAATATTTTAGAAGATCCAAAAAGCAGCATCAAACAAGCTTATGAAATTTTGGCAGAAAGTTATGATGCAAGGATTGATACCAAGCCACACAATGCTTTTTATGACAGACCAAACACTTTGTCATTGTTTTCTGAAATTGTTGGCAAAAGAATATTAGATGCTGCATGTGGCCCTGGGAAATATGCGCAAATTTTATATCAAAAAGGCGCCAGTGAAGTGGTTGGTTTTGACATTAGTCCTGCTATGATTGAAAGGGCAATTATCAGAAATGGCAATAAAGGAATTTTTTTTGTACATGACCTTGACATGCCTATTCCAATTGAAGAAGGCGAAGGGTTTGATTATATATTGTGTGCACTTGCACTTCACTATTTAGAAGATACTACGGTGGCAATGTCAGAATTTCACCGATTGTTGAAACCAAATGGGCAATTAATTGTGTCGGTGGAGCATCCTTTTTATGATTATTTATATTACAAATCGAATAACTACTTTAATAAGGAACGAGTCGGCGCAATTTGGAAAGGTTTTGGTTCTGCTGTTAATGTCGAGTGTTTTCGCCGGTCGTTGGGCGATACAATTTCTCAATTCACAAACAATGGTTTTGTAATAGATCAAATCTTGGAACCTATGCCAACGAAAGAATTTGAAAAAGCTGATCCCCGGCATTACAAAGAACTCATGAGTTTCCCTGCATTTTTGTGTATCAGAGCAATAAAGAACTAAATCTGTTAGGGTTGTCAATGTTCAAAAAATATTGGGTTTACATTCTATAAAATGCAAGCCAATACAAAATATTTTGTGATATTTGATATCCATGAAGTTTAATGATACCTACAGGAGCTTATGTACAGTCTTGGTCTAGATCTAGGTAGCTCATCTATTAAAATTGCCGTGGTAGATCTTTCCTTCGAAAGAGAGGCTGTTGTGGTGCGTGTACCCGAATCTGAGATGTCAATAAGCAGCCCTGAAATGCACTGGGCTGAGCAAGACCCAGATGTATGGTGGCACCATGTATTGGAAGGAATCAAAAAAGTTCTACAAGTGGCCGGCATACAAGCCGACCAGATACAAGCCATTGGAATTGCCTACCAAATGCACGGGCTCGTTCTTGTTGACAGTGAGGGTCAGGCCTTGCGACCAGCCATCATTTGGTGCGACAGTCGTGCCATTGAA
>JAGNSQ010000084.1 GCA_017987975.1 Saprospiraceae bacterium | reverse complement strand
CACTTCCATCCAAAAATATAAGAATGAACCAAATATATACTTTTCATAGGTTTTTGGGTTAGAAAACATTGAGCAGAATATTATTTTTCATTTCTTTATAATTTACGGATTTATAGTACAAGAAACACAAAATTATACTATTTATTTTATTAAATCAATAGCTTCGACAGTATAATTATAAATTTAGACAGGTCCTCCTGATTTTTTAAATATTCAAATAATGCAAGCAATAGTATTAAAACCAATTTGTATAGTAAGTGGTACTTGCAACAATTTGTACTGAAATAGTTTGGGGATTGGGGTTAGCGCTCTCCGCTTACGGCCCACCGCTTATCTACCTGGCTAACGCCAGTTAGACAGGCTGCTCACCGCCTACCGCCAGTTAGACAGGCTTGTCCCTACGCCGCAGTAGCGGTGTAGGGGCCGCGCTCCGCCGCTTCCCCTTGCTATGGAACGGGACAAGCTCCGCTCCGCCGGCTCCCGGAAACTTACACCAGTATCTTGACATAGAGACAGGTGCTCCGTTCCCGGATACTCCGCTGCCCGATGCTCCGTTCCCGGATCCCTACAACCGCTTCGCAGTTATAGGGACACGTGCCTGCCCCTATACAAGTTTACTTGTGTAGGGGCTCCGATCCCCGGTCACTCAACTTCCGCACTCAACTCCAGCCATTGCTCTTCTTTGGCGGAGAGCTCTGTATTGACGGCAGCCAGCTCGGTGGAGTATTGGGTGATTTTTTCTACCGGCAGGTTGGGGTCATCAAAATAGGCAGTAAGTTCCTGTTTTCGTTTTTCCAGTTTTTCGATTTGTTTTTCGATGGACTTGATTTCTTTGCGCAATTCAAAATCGTTGCGGCCAGCGGTTTTTATTACGGTAGCCTGTGGTTTTTCTTCTGCCTGTTTGGCGTTGGCTTTTTCCATGCGGTACTCGGTATAATTGCCATTGTAATCGCGGATATTGCCATCGCCTTCGAGGATGAAAATGTGGTCTACCAGTTTGTCCATAAAGTAACGGTCGTGGGAGATGATCATGAGGCAGCCGGAATAGTCTTCGAGAAAATCTTCAAGTACGTTGAGGGTGATGATGTCGAGATCGTTGGTAGGCTCATCGAGGATGAGGAAGTTGGGGTTTTTGATCAGGATGGTGAGCAGGTGCAGCCTCCTTTTTTCACCTCCGCTGAGCTGTGAAACAAAAACCCTTTGTTGTGACCTCGGGAAGAGAAAGCGTTCGAGCAGGGATTCGGCTGAAAGTTTTAGACCCTTTGCCAAAGGGATGTATTCTGCTATGTCGCGTATGGTATCGATGATGGTCTTGTCGTTGGTAAAGTCGAGACCATCCTGGTTGTAGTGTCCGAAGACTACGGTTTCTCCCACCACTACCTTTCCGGTGTCGGTTGGGGTTTCTCCGGTCATCACTTTGATAAAGGTAGATTTACCGGCACCGTTTCTGCCCACTACGCCTACGCGTTCGCCTTTTTTAAACTTATAGGTAAAGTTGGAAAAGAGGGTTTTTTCTCCATATTTTTTAGAGATGTTGTGCAGCTCTACAATCTTGCTTCCCAGTCGGGTGACATCGATTTGCATCGACAATTCGTCTTTGCTATAGGTTTTTCCGGCGATATCGTCTTTTAGTTCGTGAAAATCGTCAATCCTTGATTTAGCCTTGGTGGTCCGGGCCTGGGGCATGCGCCGCATCCATTCCAGTTCTCTGCGGAAGAGTTTTTTCGACTTGTCGAGATTGGCGGCTTCGTTTTGTAATCGCGCATCCTTTTTTTCAAGGTAGGCAGTATAACTACCACGGTAAACAAAAAGATCAGAGTGGTCGAGTTCAAAAATTTCGTTGCAGATATTGTCTAAAAAGTAGCGGTCGTGTGTCACCATAAACAGGGTTACGCCTGAGTTTTTGAGGTAGTCTTCCAGCCACTCGATCATTTCGATATCGAGGTGGTTGGTAGGCTCATCGAGGATGAGGAAGTCGGGTTGAGAGAGGATGACCTTGGCCAGGGCTACCCTTTTTTTCTGACCGCCTGATAATGTATTGATGGTGTTTTCGAGGTGGTCAATTTTTAAGTGGTTCAAGACCACTTCGAGCTGGGCTTCGGCGTCCCAGGCGTGGTAGGTATCCATGTGGCTCATGGCTTTTTGCAAGGCCGTTTCGTCACCACTTTCCATGGCATGGCGGTATAGTTTTACTGCGTTGACCACCGGGTGATTGGATTCCAGGATTTCATCTATGACCATGGCGGTGGGGTGTAAGTCCGGATCCTGGGTCAGAAAGGCAGTTCTGATATTTTTGTTGATGGCAATTTTGGCATTTTCACCTTCCACGCCTTCCAGGGCTGCAATGATCTTGAGTAGGGTAGTTTTGCCGCTCCCGTTTTTGGCGATGAGGGCAATGCGGTCGCCCTTGGATACCGAAAAAGTGACGTTGCGAAAAAGAGATTTTTCTCCATATGATTTGGAGGCGTTCTCTACGGTTAAAAACTGCATGGATAAAAAATTGTGGTGCAAATTTAGCCAGATAGTGGGGAGGCTGTTTGTTTTACCGCAAAAAGTGAATAAATAGTTTGCCTTACATATTACTTTTTGGCGGGCAAACACCACCATTGTCCTGAAAAAAGCAAATCAAAATCATATATAAAATTAAGAAAATCAATAAGTTATTGTTCCGGTTTTCCTCAAATTTTATTTTTCACATTTTTGCGGTATTTGTAACCATAAAATTTATTGATTTTCAATTTTTTATGTTACTTTTGCAGCCTTATTTTTTAACCTCTGTTGCAGACAAGCTGTGACATACAAACCCATCTTCATAATGTTAGAAGAAAATAACATTGAGAACCCTGAAAATGAAAATGCAATTGTGGAAGATCTCTCTGGTATCAACGAGATCTTAGACTTGCAACCCACCACTCCTCAATCTACAGCTCACGACGATTTCGATTGGTCACTGGGTAAGAAAAACACCCTTTCTTATTCTAAGGAGCAAAAAGAGGACTACCTTAAAAACTACGAAAAAACCTTAAACTCAATTGCTGAGTTTGAAGTAGTAAAAGGTAGGGTATCATCCATTCACGGCGGTGACGTGATCCTGGATATCAACTATAAGTCAGACGGACTTGTTCCCCTTTCAGAATTCAGGGACACACCTGATTTGAAAGTAGGTGACTATGTTGAAGTATACGTAGAAAACAAAGAAGATGCCCGCGGTCAATTGGTTCTTTCCCGTAGAAAGGCTAAGTTGTTGAAGGCATGGGATACCCTTGTGGATTCTTACAAAAACGGAACCATTATCAAGGGATACGTTACCAGCAAAACCAAAGGTGGTCTTATTGTAGACTGCTACGGACTGGAAACCTTCTTACCTGGATCTCAGATCGACGTTAAACCAATCGTAGATTACGATGGGTACGTAGGCAAGACCATGGAATTTAAAGTGGTTAAAATCAACGAAGCGATCAAAAACGCCGTTGTTTCCCACAAAGCACTTATCGAAAGTGATTTGGCAGAACAAAGAGATGCCATCATCTCTGGTCTTGAAAAAGGTCAGGTACTCGAAGGTGTGGTTAAAAACATCACTGACTTCGGAGCATTCATGGATTTGGGAGGTGTCGACGGTTTGTTGTACATCACCGATATCTCATGGGGAAGGATCAACCACCCTAACGAAGTGCTCGAACTCAACCAAAAGATCAACGTTGTTGTGCTTGACTTTGATGAGGACAAAAAACGAATCTCTTTGGGTCTTAAACAACTTACTCCACACCCGTGGGATGTTTTGGACAGAGAAATCTCAGAAGGCAGCGTAGTAAAAGGAAAGATCGTAAACATCGAAGATTACGGAGCTTTCCTCGAAATCATTCCGGGAGTAGAAGGTTTGATCCACGTTTCAGAAGTAACCTGGAGCAATCAGCCTGTTAACGCAAGGGATTATTTCACCCTGGGTCAGGAATTTGAAGCTAAGGTAGTTACCTTAGACAGAGATGAGCGCAAGATGTCTCTTTCTGTAAAACAACTTTCTAACGATCCATGGACCAGTGTAGTTGAAAAATACGCAGTGGGTTCACGCCACACAGGAGAGGTGAAAAACCTTACACCATACGGCGTCTTCATCGAATTGGAGCAAGGTATCGGAGGTATGGTTCACATTTCAGACCTGAGCTGGACCAAACGTTACAACCACCCATCAGAATTCACCAAAGTAGGTGAAAAAATTGATGTACAGGTGATTGAATGTGATGTTGACAACCGCAAACTTTCATTGGGTCACAAACAACTGGAAGAAAACCCATGGGATACTTTTGAAAATGTATTCCCTGTAGGTTCTTACCACCAGGCTACTGTTATCAAAAAAGATGACAGAGGTGCTGTGATTCAGTTGCCTTACGGTTTGGAAGCTTACGCTCCAGCCAAACACATGAAGAAAGAAGACGGTTCTAATGTTACATTGGAAGAAACCCTTACTTTTAAAGTGATTGAATTCAACAGAGACGATAAAAAGATCATTGTATCTCATACCCGTTATGTTGACGACATTCGCAAAGAAGCTGAAGAGTCTGTAAAATCTGAGGAAGAAAAAGCAAAGGACGAAACACGTAAGACCATCCAGAAGACCAATGAAAAGGTCGAAAGGGCAACCTTGGGTGACCTTGTAGATTTCTCTTCATTGGTTCAGACACAGGAAAGTGCACCAGCTCCAACACCAGCACCTGCAGCACCAGCTCCGGCTCCAGCAGCTGAAGCGCCAGCAGCAGAAGAAGCACCAGCACCTAAGGCCGAAACCAAAGGCGATGATCTAAAAATCGTTGAAGGTATCGGACCTAAAATTGCTGAAATTCTGAATGGTCATGGCGTTCACACCTTTGCAGATCTTGCTTCTACCGAGGCAGACCAGATCAAAGCATGGATGGACGAGGCCGGCTCAAGGTATAAAATGCACGATCCTACAACCTGGCCAGATCAGGCAGCCATGGCACGCGATGGCAAGTGGGACGAGCTGAAAGCTTGGCAAGACACGCACAAAGCAGGCAAAGAATAAGTTATTTTTTGCTGATGAATAAAAAGGCCTCTCGTCTGCGGATGAGAGGCCTTTTCTTTTATTGTTCACAGGCAAGCTTTGACCTCCGTGTATTACCTTTGTGATGTGACCCAATTAAAAAAAATATCTGTTGTGATTGTGGCCCGTGATGCAGGTGAAACCTTGTACCGATGCCTTTCTTCTCTTTCCTCTTTTCCAGAGGTGGTGGTTTTGATTGATGAAGCTACCAAAGATTCAACGCTGGAGATATGCCAACAATTCAGTCAGGTAAAAACCCACTACACCCAATTTCTAGGTTTTGGTAAAATCAAACAAAAAGCGGTAGCCCTGGCAACTCACCCCTGGGTCTTGTCGATCGACGCCGATGAAGAGGTATCGGATGCCATGCTGGAGGAAATCAATAATTTGAAGTTGGATGAGGGTACTGTTTATGCCATCCACCGACACAATCATTATCAACACCGACACATCGATGCCTGCGGTTGGAACAATGACTATCCGATTCGCCTGTTTAATAAAAATATAACCAACTTTGATGATGCCGCCATTCATGAAGCAGTAGTATCAACAAAAACGGAAATCTTAAAATTAAAGGGGCCCATTTTACATTTTCCTTACAAAGATGAAGCAGGACTCCGGCAGAAGGCAGTGAGGTATGCCGAACTGTATTCACGGCAGAATTATAGAAAAAAATCCGCTTCGCCATTGAAGGCCTGGTGGAAATCTGCCTTCACTTTTTTTAAAGATTTTTTCCTCCGCAAAGGTTGGCTGTATGGTAGCGATGGATTTACCATTGCCAAATTTAATGCCCTAGGCAGTAGACTCAAGTACCAATACCTGGGTGAACTCAATCAGCAGATGGGAATCACACTTATCATATCTACTTATAACAGACCCGATGCACTGGCCCGTGTATTGGAAAGTGTGGTCAATCAAACTTATCCACCCGCCCAGGTTATTATAGCAGATGATGGCAGCACGGAGGAAACAGCGAGGGTGGTAGAGCACTACAAAATCAGACTACCCCAGCTGATTCATGTATGGCACGAAGACACCGGCTTCAGGCTGGCTGGCATCAGAAACAAGGCACTGAAGGAAGTGAACCAGGCCTTTGTATCTATGGTTGATGGCGACATGGTACTACACAAGGATTTTTTATATTCTCTTTTTCTACACGCCAAAAAAGGATGGTATTACCAGGGCAAGAGGGTATTGCTGGATAAAAAGAATACCGAAAAAGTATTGCAGGATGCCTCGTACCAACTGGGCTTTTTCACCCCCGGCATAACCAATAGATTCAACACCCTCTCCTTTCTTTTCCTGTCCAGGCTCATCAGTCGGCAAGAAAAGACCATCAGAGGGGTAAAGGGTTGCAGCATGCATTTTTGGATGGAAGATGCCTTGCGAGTCAATGGTTTCAACGAAGCCTTTATTGGCTGGGGTCGGGAAGACAGCGAGTTTGTATGTAGATTGCTCAATGCTGGCATCAAACGCAAAAACATTGCCCTCGCCGCAGTTGCCTGGCACCTTTACCACCCTGAAGCCAGCAGAAATATGCTACCTGAAAATGATGCCATCCTCGAAAAATGCATTAAAGAAAAACATACCTTCACTACCACCGGCCTGAATCCATAAGCCGGGAACGGGGAACGGAGCATCGGAGCACCTGTCCCTATGCAGGCAAAGCCGGCGTAGGGATCAATTTAGAGAAGGCACCACGCGCTAATCGCGTGGCATCGATTAATCTTATTTCATAACCTTTTGCACCTGTCCCTACACCAGTATACTGGTGTAGGGATCGTGTCACGTTCTAAAAAAGGGGATCACCCATTGCTCGTAGCTTGTCACTCAACCTTTCCCTTCCTGCTCCACATATTGATCTTTTCCATATCCGGATTTTTCTTTTTTAATTCTTCGCCAATGAGGATGTTGTAGGCCTCAATCATCTTACTTTTCACGATCATGACACTTTCTTTGCCCGTTTCAGAATCGTAGGTGGTTATGGTGTCGATGAGTTCAATGGCATTTGGAAATCTTTTGAGCATATCAGCCTCTGAGATGTTATTAGACTTGGCAGTTTTGTTTTCTCTGGTCTTTTGCGGGGTAGTTGAATCTGTATTTTTGGCTTTGGAGATCTCCAGCTTGGGCAGGGTATCTCTGCTTTCTTTGCTGAGCATAGAGGCCTTTGATTCATAACGGGTATCAAAAGACATAAGGGCAAAAATGCCGAACAACAGTACCGTGGCAATGCCATATCGGGAGTTGGAAGTGGGAGCTTGTGTCATCATGTGGATGCGTTTTTTTATAAATGAAGAAAATGAGTTACAAAGATTGGGCTTGGCCTCGGTGTCTGTGTGGGTTTCTAGTACGTGGAGGTAGTTGTGGAGACCGTGTTGTTTCAATACGATTTCATCACAAGCATATTCGTGAACTTCTTTAAAATAGCCGGACATTTTATAGGCTAGGGGGTGGAACCACATCACGGCTTTAAAGAGGGTAGCGGCTATGAGATCCAGGGTATGGTATTGTTGGATGTGGATTTTTTCATGTTGTTCGATCAGCGGGTGCAGGGGAGTGCGGTCTTTAACAAATAGAAAGTGAAAAAAAGTGGCCGGTGACTGCATTTCAGGACTGATGATAAATCGGACCCCGTCTGTGGTGTATTTTTCTGTCGACCTTTGTACCATGCCCAGGATGTTGTTGACCTGTAAGATCAATCTGAACAGGTGGAAACCAAGGCCCAGTAAATAAATAGATAAAAAGATGGTGGCAAGACGGGTCACTCCCTGTGTCTTGTCCAAAAAGGCAGGGACAGCATCAGAATTGTCACTTGCCATTGGTGGAAGCTGTTCTACCCACATGGTTATACTTATAAATGGGATGAACACAGTGGCCAACATGAGCACCCAAAGACTCCAGCGATTGGCCAGGTGGTTTTTGTGATGCCTCAGCATGAAGTGATAAAACAAACACAACACAGTGAAGATCAGGGTTGCTTCCAACAGGTGATTATAAATTTCAGTCATGGTTTTTATCTTTCATCGACTTAAGTAATTTTTTGATATCTTCGGTGTCCATGTCTTCTTCTTCCATGAAGTAAGAGAGCAGTTCTGCCTTATCGCTATTGAGGTACTTGTGGTACAATTTTTTAAAAAACGATCTCGAAAATTCACCTTTTTTGACCAAGGGGTAGTACTGGTGCGACTTGCCAAACCGACGAAAGGCAAGGTAACCTTCTTTTTCCAGCTTGCGGATGGTCGACAATACGGTATTATAGGGAGGTATAGGCTCTTTGAGGTAGGCAATGATTTCTTTGGGAAAGGCCTTCTCCAACTGCCAAAAAAGTTGCATAATTTCTTCTTCCAAAGGATTTAAATGATTCATTAATTCGTTTTATGAATGCAAATATAGTTTTAACAACGAAATATTCGTTATAAAATTGTAAAAATTTTTCACTCCTCACTAATTCCGGGTGAAAGAGGGTAAAATATTCTATTTTTACCCCATTCAAACCAGCCTTATGTCTGACAAAAAATTATTCCTGCTTGATGGTCATGCCCTTGTTTACAGGGCCCACTTTGCCTTTATTTCACGCCCCCTGATCAACTCGAAGGGTGTCAATACCTCTGCAGTAGCAGGTTTTATGCGCACGCTGTGGGACCTCATGCAAAACCAAAAGCCCAGTCACATTGCGGTGGCCTTTGATCCCAAGTCTACCTTCAGGCACGATTATTTTCCAGAGTACAAGGCCAACAGAGATGCCCAGCCGGAAGACATCTCCATTGCCATGCCCTACATCAAAGAGATTCTGGCCGCCATGAAGATACCCATCTTGTTTTTGGACAATTATGAAGCCGATGACCTTATTGGCACCATTGCCAAACAGGCAGAAAAAGAAGGATATGATGTATATATGGTCACTCCAGACAAAGACTACGGACAGCTGGTTTCAGATCATATCTTTATGTACAAACCTTCAAGGCAGGGCAACGGTGTGGAAATCCTGGGTAGAAAAGAAATATTGGAGCAATGGGAAATTGAAAGGGTGGAACAAGTGATCGATTCCCTTGGCTTGATTGGCGATAGTGTAGACAATATACCCGGCGTTCCCGGTATTGGGCCCAAAACAGCGGTGAACCTGTTGAAAGAATACGGTACCGTTGAAAATGTAATTGCCAATGCCCACAACATCAAAGGAAAAAACGGAGAACGCATCAAAGAATTTGCCGAACAAGCAATGTTGAGCAAAAGATTGGCTACCATCGAAATAGAGTCGCCCGTTACGTTTAACGAAGTAGATTTTCAGATCGACCCAATGGACAAGGAGGCTCTGGCTGAAATTTTTAAAGACCTTGAATTCCGCTCTCTGGCGGTGCAGATCCTGGGAGAGCCGGCTGGTGTACAAACCTCGTTGTTTGAAACCGGTGAAACCAAAAAAAGTGATGCAGCAACCGCCTCAGATGAACCCAAATATGCTGTGGCTAAACGCAGCATTGAAAATGTAGATCACTTTTACCACATCATTGACACCGCTGAAAAAAGAGCATCGCTGATTGCCAAACTCAACGACGAGCCGGTGATCAGTTTTGACACAGAAACCACCGGCATTGACGCCCATGTAGCAGAAGCCGTTGGCCTGGTATTTTCAGTCAAGGCCCATGAAGCTTTTTATGTACCGGTACCCGAAAAACAAGATGAAGCAAAGGCCTTAATTCATGAGTTTAAAGCCTTACTCGAAGCCGACGATAAACTTTGGATTGGTCAAAATGCCAAGTACGACTCTACCCTGATGAAGTGGCATGGGGTTGACATCAAAGGTCCGTATTTTGATACCATGATAGCCCACTACCTTTGCGAGCCGGATCAACGACACAAGTTGGACTACCTCACCGAAGCTTATCTTGATTATAAGATGGTGGCCATTGAAGAACTCATTGGCAAAGGCAAGACCCAGCTGAGCATGCGCAATGTTAAGTTGGAAAAAGTAGCAGAGTATGCCGGGGAAGACGCTGATTTTACCCTTCAACTCAAGCCCATCCTCGAGAAAAAACTCGAAGAGATGGAAATGACCGGCCTGTATCAAAGCATAGAAGTGCCGCTGATCAATGTATTGAGAGACATGGAATTTGAAGGTGTGCGCATCAATCCCGACTTCCTGGCCGATTATTCCAAAGAATTGGAAAAAGAAATACTAAGAGTAGAGCAGGAAGTATACCGCGAAGCCGGAGGTCCTTTTAATATAGCTTCTCCCAAACAAGTAGGAGAGGTACTGTTTGAACGCATGAAACTGCCCTACAAAGGAAAAAAAAGCAGTACCGGTCAATATGTAACCGACGTAGACAAGCTTACTGAAATGGCCGAAGAGCACGCCATCATTGCCAAGATACTGGAGTACCGTAAATTTTCGAAACTCAAGTCTACCTATGTGGATGCTTTACCTACCATGATCAATCCTAAAACTGGTAGGGTACATTCCAACTTCAACCAGGCGAGAGCAGCAACGGGCAGGCTGGCCTCCGACAATCCCAATCTGCAAAATATTCCGATCAGGGATGAGGCCGGTAGAGAAATCAGAAAAGCCTTTGAACCCAGATCGGAAGAGCACATCTTATTATCTGCCGATTATTCTCAGATAGAGCTGCGTTTGATTGCTGAGATCAGTGGCGACGAGGCCATGTTAGAAGCCTTTCTTTCCGGAAACGACTTTCACAAAGCTACGGCAGCAAAAGTGTACAATGTGCCCATCGAAGAAGTGACTTCAGATCAGAGGCGCAATGCCAAGACAGTGAATTTTTCTATCACTTACGGTGCGGGAGCCACCAATCTTAGCCGACAATTGGGCATTTCGCGCAAAGACGCCAAAGATCTGATTGACCAATATTTTGTGCAGTTTGCCGGCTTAAAAAGATACATGGATGAAACGGTTGCCTTTGCCAGATCGCATGGCTATGTAAAAACCATGTTGGGCAGAAGGAGGGAGTTAAGAGATATCAATTCTAGAAATGCTTTGGCCAGCAGCAACGCCGAAAGAGTGGCCATCAATACGCCAATTCAGGGAACCGCAGCTGACATGATCAAGGTAGCCATGATTCATATTCACCAGGCCATCAAAGAGCAAAACCTCCAGTCCAGGATGATTTTGCAGGTACACGATGAATTGGTTTTTGATGTTTACAAGCCAGAGTTGGAAGTCATCAAAGCCATTGTTCAGGACAAGATGCCCAATGCCATTCCCAATTTAAAGGTACCTATTGAAGTGGGTATTGGAGTAGGCAACAATTGGCTGGAAGCCCACTAAAAACGGAAACCCAAAGATGCCTGAAACGTAAGTTGGATGTCTTTGTCGTCTCGTTTGCTTACCGAAAAATCGTCGTTGTATTTTTCAAGGGTAAAATCCATCTGGTTGTTGGTCACGTCCAACAGGCCATATTCCACACGGCCTCCGATGTAGAAGCCCCTGTTGAGAAAGTAGTTGACACCACCTACAGTCGATAAGTTAAACCAGTTGATTCTATTGGCTGATTTGACATCATTTTGGTAGTAAGCGCCTACCGCCTTGGGTAAACTTACCACCTCACCTTCGACAATAATTTTAACATAACCTGTATTGGTAGTAGAAGCACCCAGTGCCTCGTCTTTGTAGTAACTATAATCCAGGGTTTGTTTCATGATGATGTCATTGGGGTGTTCGGAAGAATAAAAACGAACCGTTCCCCTGCCCGATGGATTGATTAAGAAGTTGGGAGAAAGACCTCCATACATTTCCCATTTTTTACCCAATTGAAACACTGCCGTAATGGGAAGACTGATGTAAGAAGTGGTTATTTCCAGGTCAAGCAGCCTCCTGCCTTTTTCAAAAACTGTTTTTTCGGGGGTGTAAATGAGATAATAGCTAGAGCCATCAAATTTTTGTTTGGTTCCTGTTTGGTTGTACAAGAGCTCTGCACGCACCATAAAGGTACTGGAAAGCTTATAGCCATAGTTGATACCAAAATGAATGCCGTTGGTATAGGCATAAGATTCATTGGTTTCGAGGGGGCCGGAAAAAGTATTAAAATTCCATCCGGCTCTCACACCAATTGACTGGGCACTGCCCAGGTGGGCAATCAGCAGGAAAAGGGCAACTATTCTGTATTTCAAGGCATCTACTCTTTTAAGTGTGTGCAAAAATAACATTCTGTACTGAAATGAAACGAAAGCAGGCCGCTAAATGCAGCCTGCCCTACTCTTAATTTGGTGTTAACTTCCTTTTTTTAGTCAGAAGTTCTGATTTTGGTCGTTTCCTTGATCCAACAACCCACATAAAAGCTTTGGCCCACGTTTAAAGTCCTGAAAAAGACATCCTCTTTGTTGGGCATGTATTGTTTGTATCTGGCAATCAAGCTATTGGCTTCCTTGGCAGAGGCAGGATCAATGCTTTTGGCATATTCCCACTTGTCAATGGCAGGCCAGGTAACAATCTGGCTGTCCCAACCCCTTCCAGGGCCACAAAGAGGGCCACTAGAAGCATACAGCTTGCCAATCAATAGGTAAGGCTCACCCCATCCCGATTTCATTTTAGCTGCCTCCAGGGCATATTGACGGGATTTAGGAAAGTTTTTTACATCTGCATAGTAGATAGAAGAGATCACCATCAGGTATTTGGCTTTTTTTTCCTTATCCGGGGCTTCCTCGTTGACATATTTTTCAAATAAACGAATGGCAGCCTGATAATTGCCCTTTCCATACTCATCATAAGCCATTGAAATGGTTCCTGTGGCAACCGGGGCCACATAACACTTACTGTTTTTCACCTTTTCTATCTCCGCCAGTCGGGCATCAGTAGGAGCACATTTACCCCGTAACATTCTGCGGTAAGCCAGGTTGACCACATCGCATGAATCGGGATTGGCTTTAAATATAGCATAGTATTTATCCGCATAGTATTCACAATCGTAAAAACCATCCACCCCTTCAAGAGCCTCAAGCAGGTCAGGTGCATATTCACTGATGATTTTCCATGTTTCGCATTGAGCACCTGTACAGGTAGCCAATCCATCTTTAATGGCTTTATCTACCCATAAGGCATACTTACTGCCTTCCTCTTTACTCACCTCCTCTGCGAGGATACGATCGTGGAGGATTTTGGTAAATGGGTTTATGATGAAATACTCCATTTTACCGTTGCCCAAATCAATGGATTTTTTGAAGGTCTCATAGATTTCAGCTTCCGGAACAAGACCCGGCAGGTTGTAGTAATAATCAAAGGCTTTCTGCCCAATGTAATAGGCATCGGCACCAAAACACTCTTCTCTTTTTGCCTGGATCATACGAATGGTATCTACCAGGACTTTCTTTTTACTGCTGTCTGCAGTTTCTTCAATCAACTTGCTATACAGTAGAACGCCATCGTCAAAATGGCTTTTTACCCGGCCATTGGATCCTGGAGCCAGGGTATATGCTTGTCGCCAGATGGGAAAGGCTGCTTTGTAGTTGTTGAGTTTCAACTGATCCTTGTACAAAACAAAGGCTGATTCTGCTGTTTCTCTGTCAACACCCGGAAGATCATCGAAGGTGCGGCAGGGATTGGCGGTATTGGGTGGCGTAGTCACCTCCGTTTTGGGATCCGGTGTGGTAACCACAGGGGCGGTAGCCTTGGGCGAACAACCATAAAAGGCGAATCCAATCATTAAAGCTAAAAAGGTTGCAATTTTATTTTTCATCGATTGTGTTTATAGTAAGATGTTAAATCCGAGTAAATGGCAGGTATTAAAATCAAACTGCCATCTGTCAGTTACGTTTAGATGATAAATATAGTCATTTATTTCCTAACGATTGAACAACAGATGGCAGTATATAACGAAAGACTCAACTGATCATAAAATGATCAGACAAGGTGCTTAAAAATCAAATTTAATGCCCTGGGCCAGTGGCAATTTTGTGCTGTAATTGATGGTATTGGTCTGCCTTCTCATGTAAGCTTTCCATGAATCAGAACCTGACTCTCGGCCACCACCGGTTTCTTTTTCACCTCCGAATGCGCCACCGATTTCTGCTCCGGAAGTACCAATGTTGACATTGGCAATTCCACAGTCACTGCCCGATGCTGCCAGGAATAACTCTGCTTCTCTGAGG
>JAGNSQ010000215.1 GCA_017987975.1 Saprospiraceae bacterium | reverse complement strand
ATCACCCCCACCCCCACTTTATATCAATGCCTTTACCTTGATTTCCCCCCTTTCCTGCCGTTAACTTTGTGCATTAATTTGTTTGCCATGGGTATTACTTTATCTCCGCACACCGATCGCAGGATTTGGGTTTTGGGACTGCTTCTCTCCTTTATTGCCATCAACGCCTTTGGGGGTGGGGTGTATGGTATGATGAGCCCAAAAGAGCTACCCTCGGAATGGCTTGAAGGCAGTCCGTTTTCTTCCTTTTTTATCCCTTCTTTGATTCTTTTTGTGGTGGTGGGAGGTAGCCATTCGGTGGCGACTTATTGGGTGCTAAAGCGCGACTCCAAAGCCTATAAGGCGGCTCTGTTGGCAGGAAGTGTGTTGCTGATGTGGATCCTGGTGCAGGTGGCCATTATTGGTTTTGTTTCTTTTTTGCAGCCAATGATGGCGGGATTGGCAGTGGTTGTTTTACTAATGGCCAATAATTTAAAAATGACTTAAGAAACAGTTTTTTGAAGAGTTACTATTCTTAAAATGGTGAAAAATTATAGTTATGTAAAAACGCTGATTGCATGGGTTCATGGTTATATCAATTTGAAATATATATTGATGTAATACAAGCCTGTAAGAATAAAGGTAATGGCAGCTACGATCCGCATGGTTTTTTCAAAACGGGTAATCGCATTGAAATATGCACCTAGTTTTTCAATGCTGTAAGCAATAATGAAAGCAAACAACATTACTGGCAGTCCGGTACCCAGCGAAAATACAACGGGAAGATGGAGTCCGGATTTGAGGGTCATGGGTATAAGCATGGCAAAGTAAAGGGCCCCACTGTATGGGCAAAAAGCCAGGGCAAAAAGGGCTCCTAATAGAAAGGAACCCAGCAAACCACGGGTTTTGAACTTATCAGAAAGTTTTTCTGAAAGCGAACTACCCTTGATAAAATTAATGGGAATGAGGTCAAGCATTACAAGCCCCAGAAGTACAAGAACAAAGCCAATGTATTTTTCTCCATTGCCTTGAAAAAATCTGGCTACCTGAAACTTACTGGCCCCAAAATAAATCAAAGCCGCAACACCGGTATACGAAAACATCCTGCCTAGTGTATACAAAAAACCGCTCATAATAACTTTTGCCCTGCTATTGATGGTTTTGGAGATGTAGGCAGTAGCCGTAATGTTGGTCGCCAAAGGACAAGGGGCAATAGCTGTTAACAAACCAAGTGCTAAGGCAGCTAATAGAGGGGTTTCTTTAGCCTGAGCCAGGGATTGTAAAAATTCATTCATTGTGAAAATAATGAGTAAGAACTATATGTTACGAAATAAAGTTTGCTGCATGGTTTTGCTATTTAAATGCAACAATCTCTTTTTTCAAACCCTGAATAAATTTTGTTCTGTCCATTGCATTCATAAAAGCAAAATCGGTGAGGTCTTTTATCTTTTTGGTTTTACTATTGTATAAATATAAGGAGGTGCCTGTAGCCTCAAATTCTTGTGCTATTTTTTCATTTTTGCTGTCATCAACATTAAAGAGTTTAAAAGGTATATGGGCATATGACTTTAATGTTTCTCTGGAGAGTTCCTCAATTTTATTGCAGGTCATGCACCTGTGTTCTGTATGAAATTGAACCAGTTCAATGCCAGGACTTGTAGATGGTGCAGTGGTTTTTTTTGACTTTTGACCAAAAGAAGAATGTGCAATACCCAGGGTTAAAATGAAAAGTAAGAATGTAAGAAATAGAGAATGTTTCATGATTAATATTTTGGTTTTTGTTTAAAAATTTAGTTTCAATTTTTCAGCTTGTTACTCAAAGCAACCAATTGAAAAGGTAGCCTGAAAGAATGATAAAAAAAGTGATTACTCCAAAAAAAATGGCAATGAGTTTCCAGGTCATGACCTTTTTAAGCAAGGTAGCTTCGGGAATTGACAAACCTACCACAGTCATCATAAAAGCTATAGCAGTGCCAATAGGAATGCCTTTGTTTACCAATACTTGAACAACAGGAAGTACCCCTGCTGCATTGCTGTACATAGGCACGCCCAATAAAACAGCAATAGGAACGGCCAGAACATTGTCTTTAGAAATGTATTGTTCAAAAAAACCAGTTGGAATAAAGCCATGCATGGCGGCTCCAATGCCGATACCCAAAATTATATACCAGAATACACCTTTGATGATGGCAACTGCTTCTTTAATTACCATGGGCAAACGCTCAATCAAACTTTTCCCGGAAACTTCCAAATTTTCTTCTTCTTGTGCGTTGGCCAATATACCCTGCACCCAGGGTGAAAGATATTTTTCAAGATTGAGCTTACCCAAAATTAACCCTCCGAGAACGCCAAGCATAATACCACTGGTGGCATATACAAGGGTTGTTTTAATACCAAACATGCCAATAAACATCGCCAAAGCCACTTCATTGACCAGGGGTGAGGTAATGAGAAATGAAAAGGTAACGCCCAACGGAATGCCACCTTTTACAAAGCCAATAAAAAGAGGAACCGAACTACAAGAGCAGAAGGGAGTAATGGCACCAAAGGTAGAGGCCAATATGTACTCCATGCCATAGAGCTTATTTTTGGATAAAAAATTTCGAATTTTTTCAACCGGAAAGTATGAATTAATCACACCCATTACCATGGTAATGATAAAAAGTAAAAGCAGAATTTTTAAAGTATCATAAACAAAAAAATGAAGGGCCGAGCCCCATTTGCTATTTGCAGCAATGGAGAGGGCATCATAGATAAGCCATTGAGCTAATTGATCGATCCAGTCAAACATGATTTGTGTTGATCTGCGAAAATACCCACCACATTTCCTCCGCTATTTCGAGACTTCGTTCTACATATTTGGTTGTTTGAAGCTCAGTGCCATCAAAAGCTTTGGGGTCATCGTATTTTACCGGAAAACGAGCCTCTGCTCCCAGGACCATCGGACAGGCTTCATCTGCACTGTTGCAGGTCATGATGGCTGCAAAATGGGAGCTTGGATTAAATGGATGATCATACGTTTTGGAAAAACAAATGAGGGCCGCTTCATTTTCATCATATTTGATGGCATAGACCGGATTGGATTCATAACTCAATGGCATCACATGGAAGCCCTGAGATGCTAATGTCTCTGCTACTTTTGGAAATAGGGCAGTGGCCTCGGTACCCCCTGAATAACAGCATACATTGGCTACTTCAAAATGATGTGCCATTACCTGGGCCCAAACTTGCGACAAGTGACTCCTGCGCGAATTGTGGGTGCAGATAAAGTTGAGTCGGATGGTTTGTTGCTCTTTCTTTTTGTTTTGAATGTAGGTAACCAGTGGCTGCAAAACAGCTTTGCGCTCTTCTGTGATGGCAAGCGCATCAAAGGAATCTAAGTAGGCTTTAATTTCCGGAAACATGGGAGTAGTATTTTTCTTTGAGGAATAAGCTGGTCTTTACCAATAAAATCAGCACAGGAACCTCAACAAGGGGACCTATTACACCCACAAAGGCCTGCGCGGAATGGATGCCAAAAACCGAAATGGCTACAGCAATTGCCAACTCAAAATTGTTGCCCGTTGCTGTAAAGGAAATGGCTGCATTTTTATCATAAGATACACCCATGCTTTTGTTGATAAAAAAGCTGACAAAAAACATCAGCACAAAATAAATGACAAGAGGAATGGCCACCTTGACCACATCCATTGGCAGTTCAAGTATTTTATCACCTTTGAGACTAAACATCAAAACAATGGTAAAAAGCAGAGCATAAAGTGTAATGGGGGAAATGCGGGGTACAAATTTTCTGTTATACCAATCTGCTCCTTTGACCTGAATCAGGT
>JAGNSQ010000214.1 GCA_017987975.1 Saprospiraceae bacterium | reverse complement strand
CTACCCCAGGTACCCGGAGCAAGAGGTAGATATCCTACCCCTAAAAAAGTGGCTACTATTTTTGGAATGCGATGCATGAACAGTTATAAAAAAAGGAGGGAAGCCCCTCCTTTTTTATTATTTTCCGTAGTCTAAGCCAAGGTTTGTAATTAACTCTTCTCCCGCTATATGCCGGAGAGTGTTCTCAAGCTTATTGAGCTGTTTGAAAATGTCATGGATTGGATGCAAGCCTTTTGGTGCCTGTGGTGATTTGAGATAAAAAGACAACCATTCCTGTATTCCATACATACCAGACCTTTTGGCCAAGTCGAGGAAAAGGGCTAAGTCTAAAACAATAGGTGCAGCCAGGATTGAATCCCTGCAAAGGAAGTTAACCTTAATTTGCATTGGGTAGTTTAACCAGCCTCTGATATCAATGTTGTCCCAACTTTCTTTGTTATCTCCTCTTGGCGGATAATAATTGATCCTAACCTTGTGATACATGTCCTTGTACAATTCAGGTTGAGATTCTGGTTCAAAAATTTCTTCCAACACACTCAGTTTTGAAACTTCTTTTGTCTTGAAGTTATCTGGATCATCCAATACCGCGCCATCTCTGTTGCCAAGAATATTAGTAGAAAACCAACCATCAACACCCAATGCCCGCGCTTTCAAACCTGGTGCAATAACCGTTTTCATCAAAGTTTGCCCGGTTTTAAAGTCTTTACCGGCAATAGGTGTCATAGTCTTATCTGCCAATTCTACCAAAGCAGGGATGTCGCAAGAAAGGTTGGGCGCACCATTGGCATAAGGAACTCCCATTTTAATGGCTGCATAAGCATACAACATGGAAGGTGGAATGTCTTTATGATTTTCTTTCATTCCCTTTTCAAGAGCTGCTAGTGTTTTGTGGACTTCAGACTCTTGAATGTAAATTTCAGTTGATCCACACCAAACCATGACCAAACGATCGCACTTGTTTTCTTTCTTAAAATTCTCTATGTCTTTCATGATGGCCTTTGCCAGGTCCATCTTTGTTTTTCCTTTTTTAACAAATTTTCCATCCAATCTTTTCACGTATACAGGATCGAATACAGCGCGCATAGGCTTTATTTTGGTTAGTGGGCCTTTTATTTGATCCAACAACCTTTTATCCAATACCTCGGCATGAATTGCAGATTCATAAACATTGTCTTCGTAGATATCCCATCCCCCAAAAACAACATCTTTAAGAGGATGAATAGGTACTACCTCTTTGATCAGAGGATTGTTCTTTTGAGTTCTTTTACCCACTCTCATTCTTCCAATCTGGGTAAGAGAACCCACTGGTTCAGAAAGACCTTTGTTGACGGCAATAACACCTGCAATGGTTGTCGTAGCAACTGCTCCTAAACCCGGTAATAAGATGCCTAATTTGCCTTTTGGCTTTTCCACATTAATCTTATTTGCTGATTTACTCATTTTTTATAATTTATAACCAATTATTTTTTTTATACCATTGAACCGTTTCTGCTATGCCTTTTTCCAACAAATACTGCGGTTTATATTGAGCATCTCTGTAAAGAGCTTCGACATCACATTGCCAATTCAATGCCTTAATTTCATGCAATTTATCAACGTTAAGCGTAGGTACTTTACCGCTTATTTTGCCTACCCATTCAGAAAGATTAGCAACGATATTAACCAGCCACAAAGGTAAACCAAAATTAACAATTTTTTTACCTAGATTTTTAGCAATTAAGCTATTTAATTCTGTAGGACTATATGTTTGACCGTCCGAAACAAAATAAGATTTGGTTGTTACATTGTTTTCTGCCAATCTTATGATCAACTCAGCTAAGTCATAAACATGGATAAACGTTAGTTTCTGATTTCCTTTGCCTGTATATAGACCAAGGCCGGCAGCAACCATTTTGAAAACACTGAACAGATCTTTTTCCCTAGGACCGTAAACTGCTGTTGGTCTTAAAATGATATAAGGCAGATTAGGAATCTCTTTTATAAGTTTTTCTGCATACAACTTACTTTTGCCATACATTGTTACAGGCTTGGGGGTACAATGATCATTGATTTGATCTTGTCCGTGATTGTCGGCAGGTCCATAAGATGCAAGGCTGCTCATAAATACAAATTTCGATAACTTATTGCCAGGAAATTGTGTTGCCTTTGCCAAATTATGGGTAAGCACTGCGTTGACAAAATTGAGTTCTTCTTGTGTGTTAGACTTGGTAAGTCCTGCATTGTGAATGACGATATCAGGATTCAATTCCATCAACATTCCTTCAAGTGAACTGGTATCATTTAAGTTTAATTCAACAAATTCAACATTAAGATCTTTGATATAATCAAGGTTGCTGTATTTGCGAACCCCCGTATATACTTGCCACCCTCTATCAACAGCTGCTTTGGTTATGTAACCACCAATGAATCCTGTTGCGCCTGTTATTAAAACCTTTTTCAAATCTAAGAGATAAGAATTTGATCAGATATTTTTAGTATAAATGCGATACGTTTTATACTTTTTACCATTCAAATTTTCTGCTCCCTGAACCATCATCTGATTGCTTTCTAAAATCCATGAGGCCTCTCCTCCTAAAAGTCCATTTTCTTGTGCAGATCGAATGAAGTTGGCATAAAAAACAGCTTCGATACCAATTTTACGATATTCTTCTTTTACCCCTAACAATACAACTCTAACCGATTTTACATTCTTTTTACCGAACAGCAATTTAAAGATGCCAAAAGGTAGTAATCGGCCCCTTTTCATTTTAATGGCGATTTCGTTGATATTAGGCAAACCAACTGCAAATGCCACCATTTTACCCTTTTCTTCTGCGATATAGGCATATCTTTCATCGAGTACTAGTTTCAGTCCTTCAGCCAAAAAGTCAAACTCTTCATTGGTAGGAGGAACAAAACCCCAGTTTTTTTCCCAGGCTGAGCGATAAATATCTCGTACGTTTTCAACCTCCTTCTTAAAATTTTTCATTTTGAGGTTCCTAAACGTAATGCCCTTATTGGCTAGCCTTTCTTTTAACCTTTCAGTAAGTTGCAGAGATTTTTCATTTACTCCTTTGGTGGGAATCCAGAAGGCAAATAAATCCATGTCCTTTTCAAAGCCAAAAGCCTCAACAAAGGTTTTATAATAAGGCGCATTATAAGTCATTTGCACCACCGGTGGGCTATCAAAACCTTCCACAAGGAGTCCGGCTGTGTCATTGGTATTAAAGTTAGTGGGGCCAAGGATGGATTCTTTGCCCTTGGATTTGACGTAGTTCTCAGCTTGCTGTAAGAGGGCAAATGCGACTTCCTGATCATCAATGCAATCAAAAAAACCAAAAAAACCCACATTACAATTGTGAAAACTATTGTAATTGTTATTGATAACGCCTGCTATCCTACCAACCACTTTACCTTGTCTTTCGGCCAGATAAAGTTCTACGGTAGAATGTTTAAAAAACGGATTTTTCTTTTCGTTTAAATGTTCAGAGACTGCCAAATATAGCTCTGGTACATAATTGGGGTCATTCTTATAAAGTTCATGAGGAAAGTCAATGAAGGCTTTCGTATCTGCTTTGGTTTCTACCTTCCTGATTTTGACACTCATGCGTTGACTTTACTGCTTTCTAAAATGTCTAATTTTTTACTGATTTTCACTAACTTTTCTATCGCTTGATCAATTTGGTCAAAGGTATGCGTAGCCATTAATGAGAACCTGATGAGTGAACTGGTACTTGCTACAGCAGGTGAAACGACAGGATTCACAAATACACCATCGTCTTGCAACATCTTGGTTAGTTGAAAAGTTTTGTAATCATCTCTGATGTAAATAGG
>JAGNSQ010000083.1 GCA_017987975.1 Saprospiraceae bacterium | reverse complement strand
TATTTCTCAATTTAAGAATGTGTGAAATCTGGTTGTATAATTCCCTTCTTTTATCATCCTGAAAATAATTCCATCTTACAGGCTTTTCACCTGTTCTTCCATTAAAGTTAATACTAACATCATAGCCCAATTCTCCCATTTGCCAGAGCATTCTGGGGCCAGGAAACAAGAGGTTGAAATTGTAACCCAATTTGAGGCGATCTATCATATTTTCTTTCGTCTTAGGTCCGTTGAAATATTGCATCAACTCATAACCTAAACGCTCTTCATCATGACTTTCAGGATACGAGATCCAATTGGCAAAGGTAAAATTGCGGGAAGTTGTATTGTATATTCCTGATTCATATAAATTGGGGTTGTCGCCATTCCAACCCAGAACAAAAGATTTAACGTCATTGTGGTGGCCTACCCCACTCCACATGCTGACGCCAAAGTCGGCCAGAACCTTATCTTCTGCGTTTACGGCAAGGTGTTCAAAAATAGCAACAGATCCGGGATTTCTCAACCACATGCCGGAAACCATCCGATTCAGTATGTCAATCCTGTCCTGATCATAAGAAGAAGCCCAGGGATCACCGGGATCCTGAGCTGTTTGTCCAAACCCTTTGGTGAAATCAAATCTAAAGCCATCAAATTTAAATTCCTGAAGCCAAAAATCAAGAACTCTATCAACAAAATTGCGGGTATGTTCACTTTCGTGATTCCAGTCTACCCCCCACCAACCGGCAGGTTCAGCAATCATTTTATGATCCGGATTGAACCAGGGATTGTCTGAGGCAGGTTTTCCAGCAGCATTGTTCCAATACATTTTTGCCATTACGTTTGACAAAAAGGCATGATTGAGAACGATGTCATTAAATACCTGAATTTTCCTTTTATGGCATTCATCAATAAATTTTTTCAAATCTTCGGCAGTACCATAAGCCTTATCAGGGGCAAGGTAAAAATTTGGGTTATAGCCCCAACTTGAATTGCCTTCAAATTCTGAAACCGGCATCACATGGATGGCATTAATACCAAGGCTTTTTATGTAATCAAGCTTAGCAATAGCTGCCAAATATGTACCCTCTTCTGTAAAATCTCTGAAATGAAGCTCATAGATATTAAGTTCGTTGGTTGAGGGTTTTACAAAAGCCGGCGCTGACCATTCAAATGAATCTTGTCTTATTTTTAGAACAGAAGCCCTGTCGATCGCCTGGGATGGATAAGTTGGTAGGTCTGGAAAAATAGATGAGCTGATCAAGGCATCATCTGCATCACTAATTTGATTTGCATAGGGATCTGCCACTTGCACGCCACCATCCATTAGGTATTGAAAAACATAGGATGTATGTGTTTGTAGGCCACTTAATTCTATCCACCAATAATCCCCCCGATCACCATCATTGTCTGCATCGATGGAGCCATCCCAGCCATCCCGGTCTCTTTTCATTTTATAGGATTCAGAAGGAGTCCAATTATTAAAATCACCTAGCACATAAACGATTGACTTAGCTTCGGTGGTATTGGTACCCGATGGAACAGCAGGTGGTCCTGAATTGCCCTTATAGAATCTGGTAAAAACAGGTGCATGCAAAACCAAAGTGGCTTTGGTAGAATCACCCGCATGATAGTTTATTCCGGGTTTCACCCAAGTAGGTCTCTCCTGTTCTACAACCGCATTATGGGCAAGTACTTCAAAATTTTTAAACCTGGTTTCGGTGCCAAAAACGGCACTAATACGATAAGAATGTAAGTTTGTATTGGTAATTGTTATTTCCCAGTCAAAGGTGTCGTTTGAAATTAAAGTAGTTATCGTATCTATGGGTAGCTGGCTCATTGGATCAAGTTCTTCCAGCATCCAACTATCGGCATCGCTGCTGGCCGCAATCGTAGCATCGAATCCAAGCCCGGTTTCTGTCATAAATGGACTATAATTGGGCGATAAAATTTTAATGTAATTTCCTGGATTCATAGCATTGTGATAATTACTTCCATTGTTGTCTTCCTTGAGCGAGCCATCGGCGGAACGGAACAAAAAATTTAAACCAAACAAATCATCCACATTATTGACGTTAAAATAAGCCATGGCATTGGGTATGGTAATTTGCCACAAGTTTGCACCAATCGTAGTCATTTCACCAATGCCATCATCGAGGCCCCAGTTACCTACCACATGACTAAATGCAGTTACATTTTCAGGATCCGTTGAAACACCGGCATGCAGGTAAACTTTCGGACTACCAACTAATGCGGTCAATGAGGCATTAAATGTAATCACAAAAGACGTCGTTTCAGATGGCACTGAAGGGTTAACCAGTACCACAGGACCTCCTCCCATGTTGATATTGGTAACATGATTATCAAGAGGGCTTCTGTTGGAAGACTCATTCCATGAAGTACTGTTGTCATCATTGGGAACAGCATCAAATGAGCCATGGGCGTTTTGATCTCCCGTTATATAAAATTGCAGATCGGCAAACGAAGGGCTCATGATTGCTGTTTTGAGTATTCGCACTTCAATCCATCCATCCTGGTCAGAGCCGGTAATGTTTTCTGCATACTCAGTTGATGCCAATGCAGAACCAAGGCCCGACCAGGAACTTCCGTTCCAGGAATGAAATTCTGCATAGCCATTAAAATGTCCCCTGACGATGTAGTCAATTTTATTGGTATTGGTGTAATCGATACTTCTGGACCATGAATCAATTCCACCTCCGCCTGCTTTACTATGGATGGTAAAAGCCCAATTCATCCAGGAGGAAGCTGTAATTTCTGCTCCCAAATAGACATAAGACCCCATTTCAACTACATACAACTTCTTTGCATTGGCATTGGCCCAGCCGGGCGACAAATCTGCAGTTGACACCGGAGACCCCCACACCGTTTCACCGTCGAAAGTGCCATCGATTACAGGTTGGGCCAACAAAGGGGTAAAGAAAAACATAACAATCGCGATGCATCCCCAGCTAAATATTTTGTTCATTGCTCTCAATTTTAAAAGCTTATAAGGCTCTTTATTAGTGTAAATTAAATCATTTTTAGCAAATTATCAAAACAGTTATTGACTAAAATAGCTTCTTAACAAGAAGCCTAAAAACCAAAAAATGAGCAGAAATGATATCTTTGTAGTTACCTAACTAAATTGTATTTAAAAATAATGGACACGCCACAGAAATACTCTTCCATTCACTACCAAAGTTACCTTGCGCTTGAACAACTTCTTTCAGCTCAAAATCCACGATCTGCTGAAATGGATTCGGGTGAAGCCCATGAAGAAATGCTTTTTATAATAGTCCACCAGAGTTATGAAATATGGTTTAAACAAATCATCCATGAATTGGAGTCTGTTATTGACATGTTTAACAAGGATGTGGTAGATGAAAAGAATATCGGCACGGCTATTGCACGGTTAAACAGAGTAATCCAGATATTTAAATTATTGGTTGATCATATTCCCATCATGGAATCCATGACTCCGCTTGACTTCCTTGATTTTAGGAACTATTTGTTTCCTGCATCGGGCTTTCAGAGTTATCAGTTCCGAAAAGTGGAGAACCTGTTGGGCTTGCCGGAAGATGAAAGGATGACCTACGCGGGCCACCATTATGCTGCCTTTTTCTCCGATGAGCAAAAAACAGAACTAGACCACATAATTGCTGAAAAGAACCTATTTAAAGCTGTTGAATCATGGCTGGAACGCATCCCCTTTTTGCAATTCGAAAATTTTGACTTTCTTCAGGAGTATAGAGCTGCCGTTGAGCGCATGTTGACAAAAGAAGAGCACGCCATAAGGAATTCTGCTTATCTTTCAGATAAGGACAAAGAAATGCGTATTAGAATGATGGGCAGCACTGATACCTACTTTCAAACTATCCTTGACGAACAGTTTCACGAACAGCTCGTAACAGAAGGGCGTCAACGATTGAGCTACAAGGCTACTCTTGCAGCCCTGATGATTAATTTGTACAATGAAGAACCACTGCTCCAGCTACCTTACAGATTTTTATTGTGTATTGTAGATATCGATGAATTGCTTACTACCTGGAGATATCGCCATGCGCAAATGGTATTGAGAATGCTGGGCAGAAAAGTTGGTACTGGCGGTAGTAGTGGTCATGACTATCTCAACGAAACTGCTCAGAGACACCACATATTTAAAGATTTTCACAATATATCAACCTTACTGATACCCCGATCTGAGTTACCTGGATTACCGGATAATGTTAAAAAACAATTGGGTTTTGTATATTCCAAATAGGGCAATGGGGCAATTGGGGTCAGAAAAACAACACAGAAACCTGCCAACCCCACCAAAGTTTATGACTGAAGTCTGATTCGGTAGTTTCATAAAAACCGTTGCCGGTCATTTCATTGTAAGAAAGGTTGGCTTTGTCGTAAGGATCAAACCAAAAATGGTTTAACACTGCTCCGGTTCGAAGGCCCAACTTTTTAAACGGTTGCCATGCAAAGCCTAAAAACAGTTGATTGTGCAGATTAAACTGCCAGTCTTGAAAATGTTGAACCACCCTATTAGATCTCATAGTGGCATCTACTTCAAAAGAAACTTGATTTGACAAGGGTATTGATGATGCAAGCCCAAAACCTGCCTGGATAAATGAAGTATCTTTAATTACTTGATTCCAGCCCATAAAATAATGAAGATACAGCGTAGGCCATCCCGATCTAATGCCAAGTTGAAATGTATTTTCCGCATTGTAAGCGATTTCAATTTTATGATAACCATTGCCAATATAATTCAATAGACCAATACCTAATCCTGCCTTGCCATACTTGCTGATATTTATAAGTCCCAGCTGAAGTCCTTCCAGGGTATCGGTGTAATTGACAAAACCAGATAGCTGCAGGCCTTTTAGATGTTGGCTTTGGTTATAAAACCCTGCTATCTGGCCACCAATGACGGACTTTACTTCATTGTAAAAGCCAGCTGCCTGCAAGCCAGTCACGGTTCCTGCCTTTTGATGAAAACCTGAAATTTGCAGTCCCAACACTGTGTCAGCAGCATAGTTGACAACCCCGGCTACCTGAATGCCCTTCATGTTTCCACTGTTGCTATTGAGTATACCTGCGACTTGTAAACCTGTTACATTTTGTGAAACTCTATTGACAACCCCTCCGACTTGTAAGCCATTTACATTTCCTTTCGTGTAATTGTAAATTCCACCCACTTCCAGACCATCCACACCCGCTGAATTACCCCCAATAATATTTAATGAGAAATTATTCAGGGTATGGTATGCCAGCATTTTGTTGGTACTTATAGGAGGTATCAATGAAACTGACACACTGCTAAATAGTTTTTCAGTGATGTTGGAAAAATCAGGTTTATCTAATTCCAGCGTTTCCCAAAATCCCTTTTTGCGAATAGTTCCAATGGATGGGAAACTATCAATGGTTACCGGATCCAGTTTTGAAAGGTCAGGAGCCTGCCTTTCGATTGGAAAAAGCACATTCATCGGCATTCTTGGGTATTTTTTAAGGTATATATTTAACGGTGTTGATTTATCCACTGATATCACTATTGTAGTATCTGGATAATTTTCTTTGGCAATATTCAGTGTAAGCCATTTTCGCCCTGGCTTTATAGTTAATTCAAATTCACCTTGACCATTGGTATTAACCAGGGTTTTTAGTGACTTAATATAGATGGTTGCCGATTTAACTGGCTGTTGGGTAATGCTATCCAGAATAACGCCAGACAATAAAATCCTTTGATCTATCTTTTTTCCATCCTCCGCTTTAAGGATGATGTATTTGTCTTTTAAAACATATTTCGCCCCTATTTGAGGAGTCAACAGATCAAGCACAGGTCCCATCAAACTATTTTCGACCTGTATTGACACCTTGGTCTGATCATCAAGTGCCCCATACGAAAAAATCACATCACACTGCTTTTGAATGGCATCAAACACCACTTTAGCGGGCACCTGATAAAATCGCAAATCTACCCGACAGGTTTGTTGGCCGTTCAAGTACCATACCTCAAATAATAAACTGAATACAATTAAATACCTGCTCACTGACATGGCTTTCCTTTTATAATGTATTTATTATTGTGGTACTCATAGCTAAAATCCAATGTTTCACAGATAACGGTCATAATGGTTGCAATCTCTTCATCAAAAAACTGGGTTGTGAGTTTACATTCACTAATCACTGCTGGTTCGAATTCTATCTTGAAATCGTATGTTTCTGAAAGCAGTCTCATTACTTCTTCAAGACGGGTATTGTTAAAGTTAAATTTTACGACACGGGTATCTAAATCGGTAATTATTTGTTTAGAAGACCTAATGTACCAAGCCTTCTCTCCAGCTTTCAGTATGATTTCATGTCCACTTTCATCAAACAACCTTACTATGCCTTCTGAAACAATGACAAATAAAGTGTCCGAATCGGGCTTTGCATTTACTAAAAATTGAGTACCCAAGTCTTCAATATAAACACCACCACCCGCATGTATGATAAATTTATTAGTATCATCATGTTGGACATCAAATGTTGCCTCTCCAGACAGGCTTACCTTTCTCGATGCTTTTCCATAATTATTATCAATATCCACACGAGCTCCCGGACTTAACATAATTTTGGTTAAATCCATCAATTGATGTTCTAATGGTTGGCTACCTGCAATTATCGTTTTACTACCTTGATTTTCATTCAAAGTAAAAAAGACGAGCGACAGGATAGCTATAAGTGAGGCAGCAATCACAGCTCTATAAGTCCTTTTAATTCCAATTCTTTGCTTCAACTGACGGTAAGATGCAGACACCACAGGAACAGACCACTTGTTGCCATCTATTAACGAAAGCGTCTTTACCATTTCATCAAAGTAGGTTCTATTTTCTGGTTGTTGATTGCACCAGTCTTCAAGCTCAATAGCTTCATGAGGCAGGGCTTCGCCATTCAAGTATTTGGCAATTAAGGCATCTATCTTGGAAGGTACATTCATGACCAGAATATTATTAATAAAGTGATTGGAAAGAGGTAACGGGACAGTTGTTGCCTTAAAGACTTTAGAGCTTTTCCCATTTGGTTTTCCACAGTTTTGGGTGAAATCCTGAGTTTATCGGCTACTTCATAATATTTAAAGCCTTCCAGCTTGCACATTTCAAATATCTTTCTGCATTCTGGAGGCAGCGTTTGCAGGGCTTCCTCTATTTTCTGTTTCAGCTCTTTTTGCAAAGTATCTTCTTTTACAACCAGCTCCTTTCCAGATGTAAAAAATAATTCGAATTTTCGTTTGACTTGCTGGTGTTTGAGTTCATTCAAACATTTAAAATATACAGCTTTAAACAAATACGCACGCAAAGAAGTATGAATATGCATTCTAGCACTATCCTGCCAACCCTCTAAAAAAACCGACTGAACCACATCCTCAGCATGAGACTGATCCCTGACCATAGAAAATGCGTATCGATACAACTCTTCAAAATGTTGCCTATAGGCTGCCTCCAGTTCAGCCTTATTATGGGCACTGCTGCTAAAGACTCTAATTTTGGCTTCTGTCATCTGTATTTGCCTTGCATCTGGTTGGTGGCTTATCACTGCAGTATCTGCTTTCAAAGCTGATTTATTATACAAATTATTTTGGACAGGAAAATTAGCAATATTTTCATTACCCAGGGCAATGTTTGGATTTGTTATCATCAGTTACAGTCCAAAATTTTACCTGATCCGTCAACTTGTGACATAATAGCCGGATGACCCTTAACACAAACAGTCGCTTTTCCGTCTAATTTTACATCCAATTTTTCTTTGGTCCAAATTTCTGCATTCGTACTTCCATCCATATCTAAAAAAGTAGTGGAAGTTTGAAAATCAAGTCCCCTTAGCTTACCACTACCATCCAGCGTATATACGGCAGCATCTGCAGAACCGGTAAACCTAAGATCGATGTCGCCATCTGCATCCACTAAAAGTTTGTCAAGTTCTGGTAAATCCAGGCTGACGTCGGCATCTCCATCTAGTCTGATTTCAAATATTTTGGCAAGCCTTGTTAGGACGCCGTCACATGATAAACGTACACTCCCATCTACGTCTACCTTTTTTAAGCCAGGTGCAGCAATGGTAAAGGTTATATCTTCTCTGTGCTTAATACAATTGTTTTTCAATCGAACCTTCCACGTCTTTCCGGATACATTGGATTTGTCTTCCAGATCAGATATCAGGTCTTCTTTCCCATTTACCAAAATTTGTTGTGTAGGGCCGTCGACCAAAACTATTTCACAGGGAAAATCAATTTCAATGGCATTGATCTCATCCAGCACCAACTCTTTTTCAATAAATTTTCCATCATAACAATCCAGAAAATCAATATCACATGATTGAAGAAAAAAGACTGCAGCAAGAGCAAGCGTAAGTAAAATTTTGTTTGTATGCATGATTATGTTAATTTAAAAGTCAAGTTTATATGATAAAACAGGGACCAATGGCATCATTGTCCAATTTCTCACTTCATTGTGGAAAACATCGTAATAAACACCTCCTATATTTTCATGATTGGTAGCGTTCATAAAGTCCAAAGACCAGGTAGCGGTTCTATTGGCTTTGTTGATTTTATATTTAAAACCAACATCTAACTTGTAGAAGTCTTTTAGTTTTATGGTAAAAGCTTCATTTTCCAATCGCACTTCTTTGCCAGCTGCTCTGGATGCTTGCAAATCAACGGGAGTATCCCATTGTCCACCCACCCAAACATTTTTAATATTGACACCCAATACATTCCTGCTGTCTTTACCTACCTTCCACTCTTTGCCCAAGGTAAGCAGAAGCGAATTTTGTGTATTAAATCGGGTATTGGTCCAACTCATTGTAGGCGTTTTGAATTTCGATTCGCTGATGGACCCACTAATTATAAAATACAAACCCTTGTTAAGAAATCTTTCGAGTGTCAGCTCTACACCTTTGTTTTGACCTTTGCCATCATTGACTAAGGCAAAATCAGGAAAAAAGAATTGCTGGTTGACTATGGCATATCTGCTGTTTTCATCAAGACCTGTTGGTATATGATTCAATTGTTGATAATAGGCTTCTGCTACAAGCCGTGTATTCTCATTTAATTGCTTTTCAATTGTAAGCACCCAATGATTGGATCTTGTCATCTCCAGGTCATGATTGAGCCATCGGTCAGAACCATCGGTGGTCTTAAGAAAATAAACCATTAATGGCTGAATCTGGCTGTGTTTTCCATAAGAAAGTGAGACCGAAGCTGTTGCCGTAGGTTGATATTTAAGACTGAGTCTGGGTTCAGCGACCTGTTGGTCATTAAGTACAAACCTCGTATAATGTGCTCCCAGCTGTGCCGACCATTTTTGCGATATGCTGTAACTTGCCTGAACGTATGACCTCAGCATAGAGGTATGGTCATTGTTGTTGATCAGGTTGGTGAAGTTTTCTGCATTCTGATATTCATCGTATCTGAAATTATAAGATAGCCTGTCGGCATATGCTCCTACCTTTATAACCCAAGATGGAGAAATTTTTTGCGTGTACGCAATGGCAAGTGACCATTTGGAAACCTCATTCTGGGTATCAAATTTGTTAAAATAATTGCGATCTGTAAACGAAGTGTTTGTTTCTTCCTTATACCCTGATTGTGTGATGCCATTGACAAGGATGGCTGATAAAAATCCTCTTCCAAGACTGCGTTGGTATTTCAACCCATTGGTATAAACATTGCTTATAAATTTGGCAGAATAGCGATGAGAAAGAGCTTCAAACGCTACATCAGCCGTATCTTCTTCGATCAATTGACTACTCCATCCATTGACCCCAAAAAAAGACAGTTGTGCATTATTTTTTAACGGAAAAACTACATTATAAGAGAGGTCACTATAGTCCAAGACGCCCGATAATTTTACCCCTAACTTATCTATCAAAGAAAGTGTCGAATACCGATAATTTATAAGGTAGGAAGATTTGTGCTTTTTGGATATTGGACCTTCTGCTGCCGCTTCCAGTCCTAAAAATCCTGCTTTCACGGTCCATTCCCTTTTCTGGTTATTGCCCTTTCTTAACTTTATATCAAAGATCCCTCCGATGGCATTACCGTATTCTGCCGAAAAAGCACCTGTTGAAAAATCTGAATTGGATAAGAGCTGAGATGAAATCACTGCGACCCCTCCACCTGAGGAAGCCGCATCTCCAAAGTGATTGGGGTTGGGAATGTCTACACCTTCCAATCGATAAAGCAGACCGGACGGGTGATTGCCTCTGACAGAAACGTAGTTGCTCCCATCATTGGTAGGAACTACGCCTGCAAACGATTGCACCATTCTGGCCGGATCGTCGACCGCTCCTGCAAATTTATTGGTTTCTTCCACTGAGAAGGTTCGTGTACTGGCATAGGCCATTGAATTAACAGGCCTCTGTTTATCATTTTGAGCGGTTACTACCACTTCTTCCAGTGAGTGAATATCTTCTGTCATTGACAGCGTGACAATTTTTTCCTTGCCACTGGTCACCTCAACCAGTGAAATAGTCTCTTTATATCCTAAATAGGAGGCCACTATATGATACCTGCCTGGTGAGAGGTTTTCTATTACAAATTCACCCATCACATCTGTGATCGCATGCAGGTTGGGATTTTCAGAAACGCTGACATGGGCTCCAATCAAAGGTTGCTGTGATACAGCATCCAAGACACTTCCTCTGAGATGATAGACACCTGACTGGGCATAGAGTTTTGGAAAAAAAATCAACATCAAAAGCCAGATTCCTATATATTTCAATTTCATATTTGCTTTGTTTGTACCTATGTAAACAAAGCCCACTTTTTCCCCTACGCCATCTGAAAAAAAATGCAAATTTTCACTATACAGTACTTCATTCTCGTTCTAAATCTCCTTACTGATGCAAAACTTTATAGAAAAAAATTGATGGTTTAATATCTGGCATCCAATTTAAATAAAAGAGCATTCTGATCACTACGAAAAACATCGCTCGATTTCCTCAAAGTTCTTTCTACCCCAAAAGTTGCATTTGTGACTTGAATCTACAATTTATAAAGTTATGCTGAAATAGTAAAAGTTTCACCTTATTCTCCAAAATTCCTTTTTATCGAGTAGCGATGTACTAAAATAGTTTTCCAAATCCAACTTGCATTTGATAAAGATTACTTCTACCCGTTTGTGTCAAATAATGGTTGTAATTGCCCTGCAACTGGAGTGACCAATTTTGGTATAATGCAAGGCGATACTCCAAATTAATACCAATACCTAAGTGCCATTTACTTCGCGTTGTTTCAGAGCTTAGACTAACTTCTTTGGGAGAAACAAAGATATGATTGGAGTGGATGAAATCAACACTTACACTGCGGTGAATAAGATATTCGGGAACAAAAGTCAACGCAGCATTTAGCCCATTTTCCCGCAATCCATTGCCAAAGGCAAGACCCATAGGCACCGATAAATACGTAAGGCATTGGTTGGATCTGAAATCTAAGGAAATCAGTTCATTGTGTCCGACCGGGCTGTCAGAAGATCGGGTTACCACCAAATTGGTTTTAACATTTCCCATATCAGTAGGAAGAGAATGAGAAAAATAATTTTCATTGTACGCTCCAAAATACTTTTCTGAGTTGTAGTCGTAAGGGATGTTCAAATCGTAATCAGTCTTCAAATTTTCACTTGTCACCGATGGTCTTATTACTGCTGACCAATTTCTGACCAATGGCAAACACAAATCAAAACCTATATTTTGTCGTTGGTTGTAATAGGAACCAACAATGAGTTCACTTAAGGGGGCTACCAGATTAAATGCCTTGTCTTGCTTGAATGGTGATATAGCATAATGGAAGCCAAGCCAAATCTTGTGTGATGCCTCATTTTTCATTTTTTGAATTTTCTCCACCGGAAGATCACAAGTCACCTCCCGGTTGGAATATTGTATGCCATTTTTTGAATTGCCGGAGATGGGCATTAATAACACATTCGTCCTAATGTCACCACCAGTCGATGCTTGAATTGCTTTACCCAGGTCCAAGGGATCTTTAGCAGGGCTGACTGCCGAATTTATAATATTTCCCGAATTTTCATTGCTCACAAATTGCGAGAATGCACTACTACCGAAATCAGAAGCAGCTGAAGTCACAGTGCCCTTAATTTTGGTTTTGGGTAAATGTGAGCCTACATTGTATTGATTCGTACCTGAGTCGATTTTGTTATGAATTTCTGGACTTGTGTGTGTTGTTTTGACAATTGTTCTATTGTTCTGTTTAGCATGAGTTAGGGTATTATTTAAAAATTGTTTTGAAACAAAGATGCCAGCTATTAAAAGTAGCCCGGCCCAGAACCAGAGAATCAAGAATCTTCTCTTTTTCTTTTTGGGCAAATTTGCCTGTATCACATCCCAGACCTGCTCAGAAGGTTCGAGATCAAGACCTGACCCAAAATAGTCTTCCTGATATGTTTTTAGTAATTGTATAGGATGATTACTCATTTTGTCATTTCGATTTCATTGGTCAATAACTTTTTCGCAAACATTTTGGACTTCATCAACTGTGTCTTTGACGTTGATTCCGTTATGCTCAACATATCAGCAATCTCTTTATGGTTGTAACCTTCTATGTGATAAAGATTAAATATGGTTCTATAGCCAGCTGGCATTTTTTGTAATGTTTTTAATGTTTCTTCCAGGCTTAAATGGGCTATGGCATCGAAATCGTCTTTTAATTTTTGATGTATCACTGGATCATCAACCGGCTGAATCGAGATCTTTTTCTTTCTTAATTCCTGTAAGCAGATGTTTACCATTATTCTGGAAGCCCAGGTGTAAAAACTGCCTTTGATGCGGTCAAATTTTGACAACTCATTAAACACCTGAATAAAGCCGTTCTGAAGCATATCTTCTGCCTCTTCTCTGGTTGCACAATATCTCAAACAGATCAGGAAAAGAGATTTTTTGTACGCATCATACAGCCACCTGAATGCAGTTTGGGACCCATCCAAGGCAAGGAGGATATGTTTTTCTTCTTCCCTGACAGCTTTGTTTTCCATATCCGAGATATGCATTTTGAATAATAAGAGTTGCCCAATGGATAAAAAAATTAGATTCTTTCCATAGGAATATCGGGATAATTACATAAATCATGGTTTTTTGTTTAAGAAATTGTTAAAATTAATTAGACAAAAGCAACCCTATTTAAAAATGATGCATATATCGTTCATCATTCACCTAAAAAAATGGAACATGAAATCTAAACTTTTACTGTTTATCACCCTTCTGTTGACCACTTTAAAAATCCAAAGTCAAAGTGTCGTTGACATCATTGTTAATTCGCCTGATCACAATACCCTCGAAGCAGCGGTTGTTGCAGCAGACCTGGTTACAACCCTCCAAGGTCCGGGTCCCTTTACCGTATTTGCACCCACCGATGCTGCCTTTGCCGCACTACCTGCAGGAACCATCGAAGCCCTGCTGGCAGACCCTCAGGGAGCTCTTACCGACATCCTGCTCTACCACACGGTAGCTGCCAATGCGCTTAGCTCAGGGCTTAACAATGGCCAATTTATCAAAACCATCAACGGTAAGTCTGTTTCCGTAAAAATCAATGCTGATGGCGTTTTTATCAACAATGCCAAAGTCACCGTAGCCGATGTCATCGCCGACAACGGGGTTGTACACGTCATCGATGCTGTGATTTTGCCTCCCTCTACTGTTGTAGACATTGCCTTAAATTCTCCCGTTCACACCACTCTGGTAGCGGCTGTGAGTGCAGCCGGTCTGGTTTCTACCCTCCAGGGAGATGGTCCTTTCACCGTTATTGCACCCACCGATGCTGCCTTTGCCGCACTACCTGCAGGAACCATCGAAGCCCTGCTGGCAGACCCTCAGGGCTTGCTCACCCAGATTTTGTTGTACCATGCTGTTTCCGGCGAAGTATTGTCTAGCGATTTGAGCAATGGACAAACCATAGCGACCATCAATGGCAAAGAAATCACAGTTACTATCAACGCGGATGGTGTATTTGTCAACAATGCCAAAGTAACAGTGGCCGATGTATTGGCAGACAATGGCGTAGTACATGTAATTGATGCTGTTTTGTTACCGCCAAGTGCGACCAATAACGTCGATGGAATATCTGATGTTACTGTTTATCCCAATCCAAGTATGAGAGGATTAAACATTGAGTCTAAAAATCAGGGAGCGATTACAGCAAGACTTTTTGACCTGTTTGGAAAAGAAGTTGAAAAATTAAGTTCCGAAGGAATCATCAACCTAAGCTTTGACCAGGTTCCGGGCACCTATTTATTGGAAGTACAGGAAGGAGTTAGTAAAATATCGATTCATAGAGTTGTAAAGCTTTGATAAAGAACAGCTTTGTTTTGAACGCCCTGGTACAAATGTGTATTGGGGCGTTATTTTT
>JAGNSQ010000082.1:12993-14373 GCA_017987975.1 Saprospiraceae bacterium | reverse complement strand
GCATTCAAAGTACCTTCTGCATTTATTTTACCACCTCTTGAAATAATTAAAGCAGATGGATTGCCAATATCTGCCCTAGGTGTAAATTTTACTACAGTGCCAGCCTCTATATTGAGAGTTGCACCTTCTTCAACAAACACGAGTCCATCAAGTAAGTAAACGTTTTCATTGGTCCAGCTTACTGTCTGACCAGGCTGTATGTCGCTGTCAGTAATGTTTACCACATTTTGAGCCTCTGCACACAGGCCACCCAATAACAGGGTAATTGAAAAAAGTAATTTTTGTATCATGTTGGTATATTTTATCAAATAGGTTTGTCGCAAAAGTAGACATCCAATGAAAAGAAAATATTTGCTAAAAGTTAATTAATAATAAACAAAGTGACGGCTTTGCAAACGTATGTTAAGTTAACCTTACCTCAGTGTTAGCTTTAGTTTGTCCCTGTCATTGCAGGAAAAATAATGTGGCTTCATTTAAAAAGGGTTTATAATAGGAGTCCGCCTGTCTGCGGTAAAAAAATGCTGTACTTCACTATTTAAGAGGAAGTGACTGTTTTTTTGTACAATTCATTCTTCAGATGTCTACTTATCAAAGCCTTAATACCCTCCCAACTCTCCATCTCCATATTAGCTGATTTTCCCAAATCATCGCACTTTCTTAATAGGATATAATTGTCAAAATCAGAACAGGCTTCGAAATCAAGCAACTCTTCATGTGATAATCTACCTCCTTGAAATTCTAATGTCTTCTTGCTGGCTTCACTCAAGCCATCAAAATATAGAGGGTCTCCTGAAACAAGATATCTCTTAGCCATCACGTGATGCTCAACCAATTGACATATTCTGTTAGAAAACCCTAACTCCATTAAATATCTGGCTCCCTCTGATTCATGATTAATGATTCCATATCCTACCATGCCGTTACTGAGATTTTCATCTTCACAAAGATGGCCTATGTCGTGAAGAAAAGCTGCCAATTGAACTTCTTCGTCATCACTCAACATTTGGGCCAGGTGAAGGCTTTGGAATGCATGCTGGGTCTGGGTTACTTTTTCTCCAAAATAACTTTCTTCCCCATGTTTTTGATAGAGATACATGATTTTATCAATTACATTCTTGACATGACTTTTTTCCATGTGTGATCTTTGATGCAAAAATCCAACTTAAAAGTAAAGTAATTGTCAAGCTATGCTTACTAAAAGGTTAATGATCTCATTAAAAATTGATTCCCTCTGAATTAATATTCAGATAATAATTTAATAACCAAAAGTGCAATATACTAAACACGAACAAAATGGATATTTGAAAAATTTTTACCAATGATAAAAATGGTTGTGTTTGATATGGCAGGTACTTCAATAGAAGAAAACAACCTGGTCTA
>JAGNSQ010000082.1:0-12893 GCA_017987975.1 Saprospiraceae bacterium | reverse complement strand
CTCATTCCCATTATACAAAAAATAAATGATGCTCAATAAATATACGGCCATCATCCGGCACCAGCTGGATCGATCTCCTCTATTTCTGGCATTGTGGGCAGGCACTTTTAGTTTCATTTCCTACCTATGCATGTACATGGTGAGAAAGCCATTTACCGCCGGCACTTTTCATGAGCAAAGCTATTGGGGTATAGAACTCAAAATATGGCTTATCATTGCACAGGTATTGGGATATGCTTTATCTAAATTTATAGGTATTCAGGTTATTTCTACCCTTAACCCCAAAAGAAGACTATTATTCTTTTGCTTACTAATGGTCCTAGCCACCTCCTCACTTGGTATTTATTATCTTGTCCCCCTACCCTATGCCATTGTCTTCTTTTTTCTTAACGGCTTACCCTTAGGCATGATATGGGGCATTGTCTTCTCCTATCTTGAAGGTAGAAAAATCACTGAAGTTTTAACAGCTGTGTTAAGTAGCAATTTTATTATTAGCTCGGGCTTTGCCAAATCTCTTGGAAGTTATGTAGTTGCATCTGGAATTGATGAAAATGCGATGCCTTTCTTTTGTGCTCTGCTTTTTCTTCCAATAGCATTGGTTAGCTTTTATCTGCTATCACTCACCCCCGCACCAGACAATAAAGACCAACACCTACGAGTGGAAAGAAAACCCATGAATAAAACTGACCGGAAATGGATTATAAAAAAACATGGTATTGCACTTTTGCTATTTACTTTAACCTATGTCTTTTTAACTATTATCAGAGATATTCGCGATAATTTTGCTGTGGAGATCTGGAGTGTAACAGGAGTGCATAACAATAGGTCAATTTACACTTTGACTGAATTACCGGTTGCCATCATCCTATTGATTGGTCTGGCCTTGATTTACCGAATTAAAAATAATGATGCGGCATTAAAGACTATTTACACCATGATGTTTTTTTGTATTGGGATCCTGTTGGCATCTACCTATCTTTTTGATAGCGGGTATTTAAATCCTACATTTTGGATGATTGTTTCAGGCAGCGCACTTTTTATTCCTTATATTCTGTTTAATGGCATCTTATTTGATCGCTACATTGCTACTTTTAAGATCAATGGCAATACAGGATTTTTTATGTACATAGCAGACGCTTTTGGATATTTGGCAAGTGCACTAATTATGCTGTCTAAAAACATCACGGATGCTTCGGCTGACTGGCTGAGTTACTACATTAAAATATCATATGCAGGGGGAGTGATATTAACTATTGTGCTTTGTATTACTTTGTTCCATCTTTATTACAAACTTAAAAACAGAGATACTATAGTCAGTTTTACTTAAAATTTTATCATGAAAAGTCAAATCGTTATTGTTGGTGGAGGTATTTTGGGTCTTGCCCATGCTTATCACTTACTTGAAGCAGGCATGCAGGTTACTTTAATGGAGAAAAACAATCCTTTGCAAGGATCCAGTGTGCGCAATTTTGGTCAGATTGTCCCTTCCGGATTCTCAGCTGAGTGGCAAAAATATGGCATTAAGTCAGCAGCCATTTATCAAAAAATCCACGAAGAATGGGATCTGAGTTTGAGAAAAGAAGGCAGTCTATACGTGGCTTCAAACGAAGAAGAACTAACCCTTTTGTATGAACTACATCAAATAAATGCCGAAAATGAATATCCGTCAATAATCCTTACTGCGCAAGAATGTATCAATCGAACACCAGGCCTAAAAGAAGAATATGTAGTAGGAGGACTTTATTTTGAAAATGAATGGGTAGCAGATCCTGTAAATACCATGCATCGCCTTACCCAATACCTGGTAGAGCGAAAGGGACTCAATTACCTTCCTGCCTGTCATGTTTATAATTACCAAAAAGGTATAGATCATATAGTGGTCAACTCCAACTTAGGTCAACACCATTGCGAACAACTCCTCTTTTGCCCGGGCCATGATTTGGAAAATGTTCCAATGGTTACAAACCAGTTGAAAGAATTGGTGTCTGTCAAACTCCAGATGTTGGAAATTAAGCCAGGCAAAAGATTAAATTTAAATGGCTCGTTGCTTACAGGACGCACCATCAGTAGATATGAATCATTTAAAGAATGCCCTTCCTATCAAAGAATAGTTGCTAACCAAGATACCAAAGACGAATGTTTACAATTGGGTATCCACCTGCTTTTTAAAGAAACCCATGAAGGTCATCTAATAGTTGGCGATTCTCATCAATATGCCCCTTATACAGAAAAAGACAGCCTATATCCTTACCTAATTGATCAACATATCAATGAGTTGATTCTGGGTGAGATGTCTAAAATATTAGACATTGGACAATATAAAATAGTGAAAACATGGAACGGGCTCTACACTCAGCTTGCTACGGGAGATATAAGCCATAGTCAACCTGATGAAAACATTCATGTAATCACAGCCATTGGTGGAAAGGGCATGACAGCAAGTTTGGGCTGGGCCTACGAAAATGTAAAACAAATTTATAACATCAGTTAGCAGCTATTAAATCCTGCCCAAACTTAGCATTGTCCCTTCCTTAAATCACAATTAAATAAAATTTAAAATCCTATTTGATAACAATTTTTCTGGTGACAAGATTAAAACCTTCATCATCAGCCAATGTAATAAAATACAATCCCTTTGGCAAATTAGCTACGCGCCAGCTAGTAAGCTGATCGGATATAATTTGACCCAATACTTCGATTCCGGATTCGTTAATTAAACTGGCTCTCAGCCCTTTTAATTCTATTGCCTCACCAATGTCAATGTATAAATTGCCACCAGAAGGGTTAGGATAACATTTGATTTCAAAACTTTTTTCCTGTTCATCGTCGCTGCTCAACAAAACAAAAATATTCAGGGTATCTTCAATCAAGACAAATGAAGTATCTACTATTTGTGTGTGAATGGTGTCATAAACTACCACATAACAGGAATCTTTGCAAATGCCATTGTATTTTAGGTTACTGCAAAATACATTGCTGCATCCGTTGATATCTGTTATGGTCACGCAGATCGGTTGGGGCCACCCTTCGCCTGCTGTTGTTGCTTCATTGATGTCATATGAATCATTCGTATAATTTAAGCTATCTTGGTTACCTTGCAAGCCGGTGGGAAGCTGCCAGGAAAACAGATAAGGCGCTGTACCTTTGTACAAGTAAGCTGTAAGTGATGCTTGTTCATCATTGACTATTTTAGTACAAAAAGAAACGATGTTAGGCAACAAAGCACCAGCCGGGGTAGGGTTCACTTTTACCAACACAGATGCGATTGCCGTATCACCATTCGAATCAACTACCGTTAATTGATATATGGCATCTACCATTGGACAAACTCTCAACAAAGATGAATTCGAACCATCGCTCCAATCATAGTGGGTATAAACTCCTGAACCACCGGTTACCACAGGTACTAAATCAATACACCCTCCTTCACAAATTTCTACATCGCTTATCTGAATCTGAAGGGGCTCGGATGAACAATCAATGGCTGTCTCAAAATACAAAGGAGTAGAAAGACTGCAAGCAATATCTGACCAGCAACCCGTTTCGCCATCCGCAGTAACTGCTAAAGTGATATCCAGTTTCTGATTTTCACAATCCTGCAAATCCTCCAGGTCTTTAACTTTTAAATCAATACAAAAGTTGATGTTTTGGATTGCCGTGCACGAGGATGGCTTACCCCACATGTTGTCGGGGTCACCATCGTTGCTGCATGAAGGAGACCCTGCATTGGACACAAACCACCAGCCACCAGGTAAGGTAGTACCTGCAGGCATTCCGGCATTCTGGCCTCCATATTTCATGTACTTTCTGCCATCCACCGATTCAATGGCATAAATGTTCGAGTTAACGTTGTAATCTACACTTCCCTCATCCAGCCAAAACCAACCACCTGCCGGAGACTGTGCACTTAGATTGGATCCTGCATAATCCCAGGCTCCTGAAATGTTGGGTATAATTCCTTGAATCCACTGACAGTTGTTACCATCAGGTGGGGGTGGTGCCGAAACATTAAAATCAATATTAAAACAAAAATTTACTATTTCTCCCGGATGAAAGGGGCCTTCCGGACTTTCATTGGGGTAGGCAGGTCTGGTTATTTGTGCGATGTCAGCTGAATAACATTCAAAGGCATTATAAAAAGATGCAACACAAATATCAAATGTACCAAGATTAAGTCCGTCTTTTGCTTCTACCTTAATCCAAAAAATTTGATTGGTGTTTGAACTTACCTTTATTGTGTTTTTTGATTCACATGGCATGGAAGACGGAACGAGTTCTAGTGCATTGCAGCTGCTGCCTCTATACACACTAATCAAGGGAGAAAATCCGGAAGAAAGGTCAATAATCAATGAACCCGATTGGTCATCTGTTACTACCTTAAACCATACCGAAGCCCCATTCATATCACAATCGCCAGACTCCGATACATTCATATCATTGCAAGAGGAAGCACAGGAAAAGCCACCGTCACTTACGGGTCGCAGCTCTGTTGTTACGTCAAAACAAGTTTCTGCTCCTGTACAAGCTGATGAAGATTTTAGGATCTCAAAAGGCTTATGTTTGATAGACTCCTTCGTCAATCCTGGTCTGGTTTCTTTATTGCTAACAATCGTTGAATTAAGATTATCTGTTTTTTTCAGGCTTAAATCTTTTGCCGATGCAGGGTCAATGGCTACAAAGGTAAAAAAGCAATAAACAACAATAAGGGTAAGTCTTTCCATGACAGGTATTGATTAAGTCGATAAAACTAAATATAAATTCTGCAATTCCAGCAATCATGCCAACAAATTCACTGTAATAACTTTATGGCGACAAATTATCCTGACATCAGTCCACAAATGACTAATTTAAATTAAACACGCTATTTGAAAAACAAAATGGTGGATTATAAATTTCAGAGCTTTCCCATCTTAGGGATAAAAAAAAAGGATGAACCTAAGTCCACCCTTTTCTACTTGATGTGATCCCGCTGGGGCTCGAACCCAGGACCCCTACATTAAAAGTGTAATGCTCTACCAACTGAGCTACGGAATCTGCCTTTTAAAGCGGTGCAAAGGTAAAATAAATTTTCGAAAAACAAAATTTAAAATGGCGATTTTTATTTTTTTCATTACACCAACATAAAAAAATTGCATTTACCCTCTTTTTGTAAAATTTTATTTCACAAACCATGACTCTATCCGCTTCATTGCTTCCTGATGACTGTTGAAATATTTATCTATGTGGTTGTGAATTTTCTGTGCTTTTTCCGGACAATCAGATAAAAAGCGTTTAAAATCATGTTCATCATTTATTTCAACGGCAATACCTTCATCCAAAAAATATTGAGTCTCTACAAAGCCTTTATTCTTGGGGCCAAAGGCCATAGGCAACCCAAATACTGCAGGTTCTAATGTATTGTGAACCGATCGTTCAAAACCTCCGCCTATGTAACAGGCATCAGCATATTGATAAATATCGAACAACCACCCTATGGTGTCTACTATCAGCATATTATGCTCCCATTTACCATTCCATTGCGACCATAAATGATAATCGGTACCCATTGACCTGGTCAGTGCATCTATATTATTTTTATCCACTTTGTGCGGAACAACAATGTGTTTCCAGCAAGGTTTTTTAAACCCTGATTTTATAACAGATAAATCTGATAAATAAACACTGCCATAAACCATGACAAACCCATCATCCTGATTCAACGACTCAAGGTGTTGGATCTGTCTAACCCTGCCTTTTCTATCCAAAACGGCACTAACCCTCGTGTCTCCTGCCAATACTACATTGCTTACACCTACTTTCTGCAATGCATTACTGGTCTGTTCATCCTGGGTAAAAATAACTTTCATTTGAGACAATACTTTCCTGCATTCATCTGCTCCCTTTTGAAGGAGGTAATGATCCTGCTTTAATTTTACCGAAATATAAACTATTGGTATTTTTTGGTTGAGGAGAGCCTTCAAATGGTGCCACCAGAATTCATATTTAACCCCAATAAACAGGTCGGGCTGTAAACGGGCAACTGTCAGATGGGCATTCTTTTGGGTATCAATTGGCATATAAATTACTGCATTCGCAACATCGGTATTCTTCCGCTGGCTATAACCCGACGGAGAAAAAAAACTGACAACAAAAAAGACCTTGTCGCCTTTTTGCGCCTTTAACATTTTTAATACCGGCAAGCCCTGTTCAAACTCGCCCAGTGAGGCACAATGCATCCACACCAGTTCTTTGTCCTCTGCTTCTTTTCGAATGGTTTCAAGCTGGTTGAGGTGCCGGATCCTCAATTGATTCCAGTCTCGTGTTTCCTTGTTCCACCAAGCCCTAATCTTTAGCCCCCATTCAAAGAGGTGCATGCCAATATTATAAAAGGGAGTCCACCACATTAAAAATAGCGAATACTGGGTACAGTACTTCTTTTGACCAAAGGCAGCATCCAAACCAACTTAAAGCCATAAAGCAGGTCCAATCTACTGGCAGTGGATGCGGGCAACCCGGTATCAAAATTAAATTCTCTTATCTGGCGGGTAAAGGCCTCCATAACATAAAAGCCCATCTGAAAGTGAAGGGCGCTCTTGGCAGAATGATATTGATAAGCAATTTCCTGCTTTAAGGCAAAACCTCGTGTCAATCGGTCAAGTCCTTTTCCATAGGGGTTTTCAATCAATAACACGGATCTGGAATCATCCACAAAATGCAATTTGTGATACAATAGACCGGCCCCTAGTCCCAACTCTATCCCTGAATGCTCTTGGGTATGGTATATAATCCTGGCCGCATTGAGACCAAGATACGCAGCTCGTTCTCTGATAAATAAATCAGCAGCCACCCCACTAATACCCATTACCAATCCATTTTCATTTCGGTAAGGTGCCAATACATCTTCCCTGATCTTGTCACCAAAATGATAACTAAAATCAACTCCTATTGTAAAACTACTCTTCCTTACCAAGTCAAGACCAGTGTGAAAACTCAGGCTCTGTCCAAATCTGTCTGACAGGTCACCCCCGGGCCAATCAATGCCATAACCCAGATTGAGGGTCAGTAGATTAAGCTTAGATACAGAGGTATCTTTTTGGGCCCAAATACCATGAACACAGAGCAGCAAGAGAGCATAAATGATATGACGCATAACGCAAAGATACATCACGGCCATGATTCCCTATGATAGTAATGACGACAATAGCACACAATATCTTGGCAAAGCCAGTGTCTTTGGATATCTTTACCCAATATAAATTTTGTATGAAAAGGGTTTTGATTACCGGAGCTGCCGGTTTTATTGGTTCACACCTGTGCGACAGGTTCATCCGTGAAGGTTTTCATGTAATAGGCATGGACAATCTTATCACCGGCAATATGGCCAATATCGAACATTTGTTTCCGCTCCCCACTTTTGAATTTTATCACCACGATATCTCAAAGTTTGTGCATGTACCGGGGGAAATAGACTACATCCTGCATTTTGCCTCACCTGCCAGTCCTATCGACTACCTGAAGATGCCCATTCAGACCTTAAAAGTGGGATCATTGGGTACCCATAATTTGTTGGGTCTGGCACGTGTGAAAAAAGCAAGGGTATTGATCGCCTCCACTTCGGAAGTTTATGGCGACCCATTGGTCCACCCTCAAACGGAGGAATATTGGGGCAATGTTAACCCCATTGGCCCAAGAGGCGTGTATGACGAAGCCAAACGTTTTCAGGAAGCCATCACAATGGCCTACCACACCTATCATGGGCTCGAAACCAGAATAGTTCGCATTTTTAACACCTATGGTCCCAGGATGAGGGTCGAAGACGGCAGGGTACTTCCAGCCTTTTTTTACCAGGCCATCAAAGGTTTGGGTCTTACCGTTTTTGGAGATGGTAGTCAGACGAGGTCTTTCTGTTATATCGATGACCTGGTAGAAGGAATTTACCGACTTTTGCTCAGCGATTATCATTTGCCCGTAAACATTGGCAATCCGGCTGAAATTACCATCAAAGAGTTTGCGGATGAAATCATGTCTCTCGTAGATAATCCAAAAGCCTATATTTCATATAACCCGCTTCCTGTGGATGACCCAAAACAAAGGCAACCCGACATCACCAAAGCAAGACAGATCCTGGGTTGGGAGCCAAAAATCGACCGACATGAAGGTCTAAGATTAACTTATGAGTATTTTAAAAAAGTAGTAGAATAAACCATGGTAGAAGTACTTTACATAGATGGAGAATATCCGCTGCAAAAAGACATCAATGAGGCGGCTGCTCATTTCGACAGGGGGCAGATCGTAGCTTTTCCTACAGACACCGTTTATGCGCTCGGTTGTTCTCTTTACAACAAAGATGGGATAGAGCGCATTCTAAAAGCAACCGGTAAGGAAGAGAAAAAAACGCGGCTTTCGGTTTTGGTCAAAGACATCAAATCAATCGCCGCATTTGTACTCCCCTACTCTACGCAGGTATTCAGGGCTTTAAAAGAATATAGCCCCGGGCCTTGCACCTTTATTTTGAATGCCAACAACCACCTTGGAAAATTCTTTAAAACGAGTAAAAAAGAAATCGGTGTAAGGATTCCATCCCATCCGATTACCTCAGGCCTTTTGCAGAACGCTAAAGAAGCCATCATTTCCACTTCAATTCCGTTGCCAGAAGGACTTGACCCCCGCGATACAGCCTCATATATTCTGGAAACCTACAAACACACCATTGATGTGTTAATCTATAGTGAGGTTGAACCACCTGTGGAATCAACCATTCTGGACTGCACTACCGAAGAGATGGTTGTGGTAAGAGAGGGTAAATTGAAAATAACCTGACTATGAAAATTTATACCAAAACGGGAGACAAAGGTCAAACTTCTTTGTTTGGTGGGAAACGCATTGCCAAAGACCACCTGCGAATTGAAGCCTACGGCACCGTTGACGAACTCAACGCATTTACAGCTGTGTTACACGACCAATGTCCGTATGAAGAAGTAAAAAGTACGTTGGCTGCAATTCAGAGTCTATTGTTCAATTTGGGTTCTGTGCTAGCTTCAGATCCCGAAAAAGATTATTCCTTGCCCGGCATAAAGCCAAAACACATTGAAGAATTGGAAAATAAAATGGATAGCATGGATGCCGTTTTGCCAGAATTAAAAAACTTCATCCTCCCCTCAGGTCATCCTATGGTCAGTGCTGCCCACGTTTGCCGTACTGTTTGCAGAAGGGCTGAACGCAGACTGGTCACTTTGAGCCATGAAAGTGCCATCAGTGAAATCAATGTCATCTACCTCAACCGACTCTCTGATTATTTTTTTGTTTTAGCACGTTACCTGGGACACATGGCAGGAGTTCCGGAAATTATATGGAAATCTCAGGATTAAGGATCAATGCGCTTTTTCGGATGCACTTCATATGATGGTAGTTTATACCATGGCTGGCAAAAGCAGGAAACAACACCAGAAACCATACAATCATATATTGACAGATGCCTGTCTATTCTATTACGAGCTGAAATTGTTACCACGGGTTGTGGTCGGACAGACACCGGGGTTCACGCAGCAGGCTATTATTTTCATTTTGACCATCATACAACATTCGATTATAATATTATTATATATCAAATCAATAAAATACTCCCTTCAGGCATTGTAATTCACCACATCACACCCGTAGAAGATAAATTGCATGCCCGTTTTGACGCTATCACCAGGTCATACATTTACAAAATTAAACTGAATAAAAATCCATTTCTGCCCTTTCATACAGAATGGCACTTTAAATTAGATGAGGCCGGGTTTACAATGCTCAATGAGCTGGCAGGTGAAATCAAATTAGCCACCAATTTCAACGTTTATTGCAAAACAGGTTCAGATGTTAGCAACTGCATTTGTCTGGTACATAGCAGTTATTGGACCTGGAATAAGACTACAGGTGAACTATTTTTTCATATAACAGCCAATCGATTTTTAAGAGGTATGATTCGACTTCTGGTTGGCATGATGATCAATGTAGTAAGGGGTAAATTAAATATAGCAGATGCAAAAGCCTCGCTTCACGAGCAACAAGCACTCAGAATGCCCTGGAGCGCCCCTGCTGATGGACTTACCCTTCATAGTGTGGATTATGGTAAAACTTATTTACCGCCCGTTTCAATGGTATAATCAGTACAAAGGGTACTGATCCATATACTTATTTACTTCCTTACGAATTGTATTGATCATTTCTTCATTCGCGGGTTGGCTCAGGATGGCATCAATCCATTCTACAGCTTTAAGGCAATCAACTTCTTTGAACCCTCTCGTGGTTATAGCTGCTACACCCAATCGGATACCTGAGGTGACAAAAGCTGAGCGTGAATCAAATGGCACCATGTTTTTGTTGGTCGTAATATCTGCTTTGATCAATGCATTTTCGGCCTCTCTGCCCGTGAGATCTGGATGTTTGGAACGCAGGTCAATCAGCATCAGGTGATTATCTGTGCCTCCGGAAATGACTCCATAGCCAAGATCGTGCAGCGCTGTAGCCATCACGGATGCGTTAGAAATCACCTGGTGAATGTATGTTTTGTATTCTGGTTGAAGGGCTTCGCCAAAAGCCACAGCTTTGGCAGCTATCACGTGTTCTAGTGGTCCTCCCTGCATGCCGGGAAACACTCCACTGTTGAGGATGGCTGACATCATGATGGGTTCACCTTTTTTTGTGGTTCTACCCCATGGATTTTCAAAATCTTTTTGCATCATAACAATGCCTCCTCTGGGACCTCTCAGTGTTTTATGGGTTGTACTGGTGACGATGTGACAATGAGGCAAAGGATCGTTTAAGGCTTTGGCAGCAATCAGTCCTGCGGGGTGAGCAATATCGGCCATTAATAAGGCTCCCACTTCATCAGCAATGGCCCTAAATCTTGCATAGTCCCAATCTCTGCTGTACGCGGAAGCACCGCAAATAATGAGTTTGGGTTTAACAGACCTGGCCTTTTCAGCCACCTTGTCCATATCAATGCGACCCGTTTCCTGTTCAACACCATAAAAATTAGCGTTGTAAACCAGCCCGGAATAATTGACAGCAGATCCATGCGATAAGTGTCCGCCATGAGAAAGGTCAAATCCCAAAATGGCATCACCGGGTTGTAGGCAGGCTAAAAATACTGCTGCATTGGCCTGGGCACCTGAATGAGGTTGAACATTGGCATAACCTGCACCAAAAAGGGTACAAAGCCTTTCAATGGCAAGGTTTTCAATTTCATCTACAACTTCACAACCACCATAATATCTTTTCCCGGGATATCCTTCTGCATATTTATTGGTGAGACAGCTGCCCATGGCTTCCATAACGGACTTGCTGGTGAAATTTTCTGAAGCGATGAGCTCAATGCCCGATCTTTGTCTTTCTTCCTCCCTGCGAATGAGGTCAAAAACCTTTGTATCCATACTAAAATTGGTCTGTTTATCCGGCGCAAAGGTATGAAAAGCCCCGATTATTTCTCTATCTGGTATTAATTTCTGGGGTAGATCAGGTATTTCATCGGCTTGTCTTTAAACAAAGCCTCTGAAAGTCCGGTCTGTTGAGAAAATGGCACTACAGCCCCATCCCTTTGTAAAAAACGAATGGAGGTTTTAGCTTCCGAATACGCAGTAATTTTTTCTTCTCCCGATGCAATTAAAAAAACAGCATCTTTATCATTTAACCCCATATCTTTTACAACCTTAATGGCGTGTTCTTCTTTATCCGGCCATTCTGCCTCTCCTCCCCCAATCACAATTTTTGATAATCGACGGTCAACCAGGCCTTCACACAGATAAGATAAAACCCGATCGGGATGATGTCTGTTTTTCTTTAGAAGGTCCCAAACGTCGATGTCATCAAGACTTGAAAACAACTCCATGATGCCCTCCTCACTTTTGGTAATGGGATCTCCTGTTAACAGGGTCTTTAATTGGCCACCCATTTCAACATCCTCACCATTATTGAGCAGATATTTAACCCTTTCAATGGTCATCTTCAACATCTTTTCTGCAACCAGACTGGTCTTGTGCAAATAAACCTGCGCATACATCAGGTAGCGGGATACCAAAAATTTTTCAATGGAATGCAGACCTTTTTCTTCAATCAGCAGCTCATCATTTCGAACTTCCAGCATTTTAATGATGCGATCATAACCCACAACGCCTTCTGCCACTCCTGTGTAGTAGCTATCTCTGCTTAGGTAATCGAGCCTGTCCACATCCAACTGAGAGGTAATCAGACTATGAAAAAAAGGACGGGTATAAGTTCCTTCAAAAATGTCAAGAGCTAAATCCCCAATTATCCCATACTTTTGTGCTGCTTTCCTCAAAAATGCCAGGGTTAATTCTTCATGGTGTTTTCCTACCAGACTTCCTTCAAGTGCATGGGAAAAGGGTCCGTGACCAATGTCATGGTACAAAATGGCCATGGCCGCAGCCTGCCTCTCATCATCGCTGATTTCCACCCCTTTCGAAGCCAGGGTATCAAGGCCTCTGTATAAAAGATGGGTGGCACCCAGAGCATGTTGAAATCGGGGATGGGTTGCTCCAGCATAGACATAATCACTCAGCCCCATTTGTTTGATCCTTCTGAGTCGCTGAAAATGGGGTTGGTCTATCAATTCATACACCAACTCATCTCTGAAATCTACCAAGCCGTAGATCGGATCATTGAATAACTTTTTTTTACCCATAATTACATTTAAGCGCTCAAAATCCCTGCAAATTTGGGAATATTTGACGAGATGATGTGATTTTATTTCATGGAAGAAACAGGGACAAAGGTGTTTATTACCACTTATTCGCGATTTCAAAAACGAGTAAGCTGTATTTAATTACGAATTTCAGATTTCGTATTACAGTGAGCCGTAGGCCGTGAGCAGTAAGCCGACAGCGGTAAGCCGACAGCGGTAAGCCGACAGC
>JAGNSQ010000213.1 GCA_017987975.1 Saprospiraceae bacterium | reverse complement strand
AGATGTACTATTAAAATAATATTGGATATAAAGATCCAGTTTACAGGCTAGAAAATAGGGAAGATTGAGTAGGGTGAATGGTTTTCCTGCCGGAGTGATAACGTCCTGTACTAAGAGTGGGCCTTTGTAAAGTCTGACGGCAAAGGAATGATTGCATTGGTCAATAAACATCATGAGTGACTTGAGTCTACCGGTGGCACCAGATTTAACTTCTACCGGAATGAGGTATTTTTCAAATGAACATAGAAGATCTACTTCAGCATTGGATGATTTTTTTTCACGCACCCAAAACATGGGTTTGAAGAGGGGGGCGAAATGAAAGGCATTGTATTCTTGTGTAACCAAATGTTGAATAATTTTTCCCCGATACAGGTCATTTAAATCATTCACTGTTAAAAATTCTTGCTGGATTCCTAAAGAAAAATTCATCAGTCCAGTATCCAGGTATTGTAGCCTGGGCTTCACTTTTTTATCTGGTATTGCAGGTGGCTGAAACTCATGGGTTGGATAGATCAATTGTATGATTTTTGCCTTTTCAAGCTCCATCATTGCATCCTTTACATCCTGTGATCTGAAAGAAGAACTGGCAAAGCCTTCAAAGCTAATTCTTTGATCTGCTACCGCTGCCACATTTTGCAAAATATGGGTGAGGATATTTACCTGGCGAAGGTTTTTAGCATATTTTAAGGTATCGTTTTGATAGGAATAAATAATGGCTTCATAAACGGACATACAATCATTGATGTCTTGTCTTGTGCTGTAATTGGAAACAATTTCAGGCATGCCACCCACCAAAGCAAATTTATGAAAGGCATCAAATAGCAAAGAAGTAGCAACGGGATCCAGCGGTACTTCATTTAGTTTTAAAAGTAGCTGGTCAAGTTTTAATGCCCGCAAATACTCTTCGAAGTTCAAAGGATGAAGCATCAAATAGCTTACCCTTCCAACCGGAAAATTGTCTACATCACCTAACACATGTTCCAGCAACGAACCCGCTGCAATTACATGGATGTCACCAGCTTTTTCATAAAAATAACGCAACATGGGTATGAGTGCAGGAATCTCCTGAATTTCATCTAAAAAAATCAGTGTTGATGTATCATCTCTTTTTACACCTTTTGCCAAAAACAACAAGGTTAATACATCCTCAAACCGCTTCGCATTTTTTAACAGCTCTTTGTTTTCGTACTCATCCAGGTTAAAATAAAGGTAATTGTCGTATTCTTTACCCAACTCATTTACCAAAGTAGTCTTACCTACTTGTCTTGCTCCTCTGATAATCAATGGTTTGCGATTAGGAGATGATTTCCACTGTTGTAACTCCAACAAAGCATTTCTTAATATCATAACAGCTTATTTAGGCTTTGACAGGAACAAAAATAACAAATTACCCTAACTTTTACCCATTTTCCGTGAATAATTAGGGTAATTATTGTCAATAATGTGTGTAAAGTAAGGGTAATTTAAAAAAATGGGGTGGTTGGGATAACTGATTTCCCTAAAAGTTAGATGGAACGACCTTAATCAAGGGACATAAATTTTAAAGAGTTTTATTGCATTTGAAGTGTCTCACCAGCAGATTACAATGGGTGGTGTTTACTTCAATCCTTAAATACGGTACATCTTGAAAATTATCTATATTCACATGATAAATACGTGATATGAACAGAATTGTGGTGATTTTCCTGTTACTGGCAGCAACTGCCGGGATGGCTCAGAAAAAAAGTACAAAACCGGCTGTGGCAGAAACAAAGCCGGTGCTTTGGAAAGAGGATGTTTTTTCCAATCTGAAATTCCGGTCGATAGGTCCGGCGTTTATGGCGGGAAGGATTGCCGATATAGCCATTCACCCTCAGGACCCCAACACCTGGTTGGTGGCAGTGGGCTCAGGTGGGGTTTGGAAAACACAGAACAGTGGCACTACCTGGACTCCGGTATTTGACAATCAGACCGCCTATTCTATAGGCTGCGTCACTTATGATGCCCTCAATCCAAACATCGTATGGGTAGGCACCGGAGAAAATGTGGGAGGACGACACGTAGGCTTTGGCGATGGCGTTTATAAAAGTACCGACGGAGGCAATTCCTTTACCAATGTTGGATTAAAGGCCAGCGAACACATTTCTAAGATTGTAGTCCATCCAGGCAATTCCGATGTGGTTTGGGTGGTAGCGCAGGGACCTCTTTGGAGCAAGGGTGGTGAACGAGGCATATACAAATCAACAGATGGAGGAAAGACCTGGAAACGTACCCTCGGCGACGATGAATGGGTTGGAGCAACCGATCTGGCCCTCGATCCCAGAAATCCTGATATCATGTATGCTGCTACCTGGCAAAGACACCGAAGTGCTGCTGCCTATTTGGGTGGTGGACCCGGCTCGGGAATTCACAAAAGTACCGACGGGGGCAATACCTGGACCCCCTTGAAGGCCGGCTTGCCCACATCAAATATGGGTAAAATAGGACTCGCCATTTCACCCCAGCAACCCGATGTTATCTATGCAGCCATCGAGCTGGACCGACGCACGGGCGGTGTTTATAAAAGTACCAACAAAGGCGAAAGCTGGACCAAACAATCGGACGCCGTTTCAGGAGCCACAGGACCTCACTATTATCAGGAACTCTATGCCTCTCCTCATGTTTTTGACAAGTTGTACCTGATGGATGTGCGCGTGCAAATTTCCAATGATGGTGGTAAAACCTTTGGAAGGATGAAAGAAGAAAACAAACATTCCGACAACCATGCCATCGTATTCCGAAAAGACAATCCCAACTGGATGTTGGTGGGTACCGATGGTGGGCTGTATGAATCTTTTGACAATGGCGACAACTGGCGCTTTGTATCCAACCTGCCCATTACCCAGTTTTACAAAGTGGCAGTTGATGATGCTACTCCTTTTTACAATGTATTTGGTGGTACCCAGGACAACAGTACCGAAGGAGGTCCCAGCAGAACCGACAATGCACAGGGCATCCAGAATTCCGACTGGAAGGTGGTACTTGACTGGGATGGCCACCAACCGGCAACCGAACCCGGGAATCCGGACATCATGTATGGAGAAAGGCAGGAAGGTACTCTTTCGCGGATAGATATGAAAACGGGCGAAATTGTAGACATCCAACCACAACCGGCTGAAGGAGAGCCTTACGAAAGATTTAACTGGGATTCTCCTATACTGGTGAGTCCGCACAAGCCAACGACCATTTATTTTGCATCGCAAAGAGTATGGAAGTCAGAAAACAGAGGAGATGCGTGGACCGCCATATCACCGGATCTGACCAAAAATCAAAACAGATTACAACTCCCAATCATGGGAACTACGCAGGGCTATGACAATGCATGGGATTTGCTGGCTATGTCCAATTACAATACCATTACCTCCCTTTCTGAATCACCGGCGCAAAAAGATCTTTTGTATGCCGGTACCGATGATGGCCTTATCCAGATAACCGAAGATGGAGGCAAAACCTGGAGAAAGATAGACATTACCGCATTGCCCGGAGTACCTGCTACCGCATTTATCAATGACATCAAAGCAGACCTATTCGATGCAGGCACTGTATATTTGGCCCTCGACAACCACAAGAGTGGCGACTTTAAACCGTATTTATATGTGAGTCGGGATAAAGGAGTAAGCTGGAAATCCATAGCCAACAATATCCCTGATCGTACCCTTGTTTGGAGATTGGTACAAGATCATGTAAAAAAAGATTTGTTGTTTGTTGGCACTGAATGGGGCATTTATTTTAGCATCAATGGAGGTCAGAGTTGGACCCAACTCAAGGGAGGATTGCCCACCATACCCTTCAGAGACCTTGCCATACAGAAGAGAGAAAACGACCTGGTAGGTGCCAGCTTTGGCAGGAGTTTTTATATCCTCGATGATTATAG
>JAGNSQ010000212.1 GCA_017987975.1 Saprospiraceae bacterium | reverse complement strand
GCAACGGTTGATGCTTTTTGTCCTGAGGCTACGTAGATACAATATACCGGCTCACCTCTGTCGAAAAATTCTTTTTGGTTAATGATGGTATCCACAGCAATAGCGGTCTTACCCGTTTGTCTGTCACCAATGATCAACTCACGCTGACCCCTTCCGATTGGAATCATGGAGTCAATCGCTTTGATACCTGTTTGGAGTGGTTCAGTAACCGGCTGACGGTAGATAACACCCGGCGCTTTGCGCTCAAGTGGCATCTCATATCTTGTACCAGAAATAGGACCCTTGCCGTCGATTGGTTGACCCAATGGGTTTACAACACGACCCACAAAGCCCTCTCCAACCTGGATGGATGCAATTCTTCCCAACCTTCTCACTGTAGAGCCTTCTTTGATACCGTCGCCGGCACCCAACAATACCACACCGACATTGTCTTCCTCCAGGTTCAATACGATAGCCTGAACTCCGGTTTCGAATTCTACCAATTCTCCAGCCTGTGCTTTGGTTAAGCCATAAACCCTGGCAATACCATCACCTACCTGAAGTACAGATCCTACTTCTTCCAGTTCTGCCTGTGATTTGAATCCTGACAATTGTTGTTTGAGGATTGCTGAAATTTCATCTGGTTTTACATCCACCATCTTACAAAATTTTATACTGAGTTATTGTTTTTAAAATTCTTTGATATAGTCTTTATTATCCACGTTCTTGCGGATTTGTTTTATTTTATATGCGATGCTGTTGTCATACAGCTTATCTCCAATTTGTAGCACAAAACCCCCAATGATGTCTGGGTTGGTCTTGGTGATTATTTCTACATCTTTGGCGGTTTCTTCACTGGCCAGCAGTCTGGTTTTGATGTCAGACAAGTTGCCCGCATCAACCGGAGTAGCTGTTGTAAGGGTTACTGTTGTGAGGCCAATTAACTTCTTGTATTGGGTTACAAATTCTCTTCCTATTTCCGGCAAATACATTTCCCTTCCTTTTTTCAAAACGATGTTGAAAAAAGCATTGGTCAACTTATTGAACCTGGCGCCAAAAAGGACTTCAAATACACTTTCCTTTTTGGTGGCATTGATGATGGGACTCTTCAATAATAGGTAGAGATCTCTGTTCTCAACCATTTTCACAAAGGTCTCGATATCTGACTTTACGGCTTCCAATACATTTTGCTCAACCGCGAGGTCAAGTAATGATTTGGCATACCTTGTGGCAATTCTGTTGGCAGACATGATTTTAGTTTAAGTTGAATTCGTCAACCAATTTTTTCACATAGGCCTCGTGGTCTGCTTGTCCTTTCAGCTGCTGACGAACCAGTTTCTCGGCAATTTCGATGGCCATTCCCCCAACCTGTGTTTTGATTTCTGCGATAGCTGCTTTCTTTTGATTCTCAATCTCATTTCTGGCAGCTGCAACAATCTTAGAAGCCTCTTCCTTAGCTTTCTCTTTGGCTTCGTTAATGGTTTGATTTTTGATCTCCTTGGCTTCCTGAAGAATTTTTGCTTTTTCTTCTCTGGCCTCGGCCATTATTTTTTCGTTTTGCGCTTTTAAGGTTGCCATCTCTTCTTTGGCACTCTTAGCAGAATCAAGGGCGTTTTGAATATCTGCCTCTCTTTGTTCCAATGCTCTGGCTATAGGTTTGAAGGCGAACTTGCCCATGATAACCCAAAAGAGAACAAAAATCACCAATGACCAAATGGCAAGTCCCGGTGTAGGTTGAAAAGGGGTGAAACTTAATAAGACAAACATATGTATGATGTTGTTTTAGGTTTTTTAATGGAAAACAGACCGCTCCGCCAACCGCATTGCCGGTCTGTTTTTTCTTTGGTTGAAGACCTTCTTACTTTACGAAGATTGAAAGTAGGATGGCAATCAGGGCTGCACCTTCTACGAAGGCGGCCATCAGGATCATACCTGAACGGATGTCTCCGGATGCTTCTGGCTGACGGGCAATGGCTTCCATTGCTTTTCCACCTACCTGACCAATTCCGATTCCAGCTCCGATTACGGCCAGACCTGCTCCAACTGCTGCTAATGTTCCAGTCATTTGTTTAAATTATTTGAATGATAAATATATTCTAATTAATGGTGTGCATGTGCATGGTCGTCACCATGGTGTGCATCCTCTATGGCAGCTCCTATATAAGAGGCTGTCAAAATGGTAAATACAAAAGCCTGTACAAAGGCCACGATCAACTCAATGGCCATCATAAACAAGGTAAGGGGTATGGCCATAGCGGTACCAATGGCACCTCCCGACATACTTTCTCCCGATTTTCCGAAAATAAAAATCAAGCCAATGAAACTCAAAATGGCTATGTGTCCGGCAGAAATATTTCCGGCCAAACGAAGAGTCAGTGTCAATGGTTTGATGAATAATGACATAAATTCTACGCCCGCCAGCAATATTTTTACCGGTACCGGTACACCCGGCATCCAGAAAATGTGTTGCCAGTAGTGCTTGTTGCCATTGATATTCACAATCACAAACACCACCAGGGCTATGATCATGGTTACTGACAAGTTGCCCGTAACGTTGACACTGCCTAAAAAGGGAACCTGACCAAAAAGGTTTAAGCCCAATACGAAAAAGAAGATGCTCATCAACAAGGGCAGGTACTTCATGTACTTGTCTTTACCGATAAAGGGAATGGCTACCTCGTCTCTGATGTACATAAACATGGTTTCCAAAACATTTTGAACTCCCTTCGGACTCGTGTTTGGGTTGGTCTTATAAGCCTTTGCTGCTTTAAAAAAGAAAAATCCAAGCAGCAGAGCCACCAGGATCATTGACATTACATTTTTCGTAATGGAGTAGTCTTGGAAAGGGGTAACTCCTCCTCCCAAAACACCACCATCCAGGGTGGTTCTGGCATCCAGTCTGTATTCATTTGCGCCAATAGTAGCAAAATATACGTCAACAGGCTTGCCGTCTTTTTCTTCAATCTTGTGGATAAATCTTTCTACTTCTGCTTCTTCCTGATTGTAGGCCGGGTCTGCAATGCGAAAAACACTGCCGTGGTGCATTACATATTTTTTATACGCCATGTGGCCATCTTCGTGGTGACCAGGGTGAAATTTGTTGGATAAAAACACATCCCATCCGTCTGCGGGTGCATACAAAATCATGGGTAGTGGAATCCTTACAAAATCCAGGATGCTATAAACATTGGCGTCGCTTATGTGGTGAATGGCTGTTGCGGCGGGATCGTATTCTGCATGGCCATGTTCTTCCGCAGCGTGTGCTTCTGTGCCGTGATTGTCTGAATCTACAGCATGCGCTTCAGGAGCGTGGGCAGCGTCCTGTGTGTGCATCAGGGTGTCTGTACCATGACTGGTAGGGGCCTGTGCGGACGCAGAAATCGCGAAAAACAGGGCAAATATTACTTGGAAAATATGTTTTTGGCTCATGATCTTCGATGGGTCTTGCAAAACGTGGGCAAAGGTAAGCAGAATTTTCCTCCAAAAAAAAGAAAACAACAAAATATTGTGTCGATTTTCGTCGATAAAAGATTGGTAACTAAACGGTTAAATTTTGAAAGGATGGTTTTGCAGAATAAAATTTCGAGAAACTCGGGTTTTCAAACAGTCCTCCCTTAAAATCACTAAAAACATAAAACTTGTGTGGCAAATTTTATATTGCGACCTATTTTTTACCTCCCCTGGGTTTGCCTTTCATATTTCTTCCTCCGCCCCTTGGTCCCATAGGTCTTCGCTGACGAACAGGCTTCCATTCAGGCGCCTCTCCCATGCCCGGCGGTACAGGAATTTTAGGAACAGTAGCTTCGATCAATGCTTCTATCTGAGCAAAGTCAAACATGTCTTTTTCATTGATAAAGGTCAGCGCTACCCCCGTGGTGTCGGCCCTGGCTGTTCGGCCCACCCTGTGCACATAGTCTTCTGCATTCTT
>JAGNSQ010000211.1 GCA_017987975.1 Saprospiraceae bacterium | reverse complement strand
ATGAAGTCGTTTATGCTCAGCGATCGTGCCCAGCATACGATTTTGCCATTGAGTAAGTTTGGTCTGATGCAGATTACACGCCAGCGTGTAAAACCTGCGGTCCACATAGAAACGCAAGAGGTTTGCCCTACCTGCAATGGTACCGGCAAATCGGCAGCCAGCATACTGGTGATCGATGCCATCGAAAGAGACCTGGCCTTTATCATGCAAAACATGTCGAAGCCCAAACTTACCCTTACAGTGCATCCCATCATTCGGGCTTATCTGCAAAGACATTTGTACGCTCAACAGCGCAAATGGTATGTGAAACACTCTTCCTGGATTTCTATCCGTGAAGACAGTGCCTTCCAGCTGCTACAGTATGTTTTCAGGGACGCCAATGGCGATAAGATTGTTTTGGATTAATTGTTTTGGGCAACAACAGTTGTCACATTGTCGTTATCTTTGTTACCAATGATCCATCCATCTTTTCACCATCGTTTTTCTTTTGCCTTTCCGGTTTTGGGAACAACATTTTTGTTGATCTTACTTTTTTCAGCGTGTAGAAAAGACGATGCCTTTTTTGAAGGCAATGCCAGGATCGAAGTCTCTGCCGATACCTTGTTTTTCGACACCCTCTTTACCCAGGTAGGCAGTGCCACCCAGTTTGTAAAAATATACAACAGAGAAGCATCACCGGTAGCGGTGCAACTCAGCCTACAAAAGGGCATGAGCCAGTACCGCTTCAATGTCAATGGCAATGTTGGTCTGGATGACGGTCCGTATGAAATAGGACCCAATGACAGCATCTATGTATTTGTTGAAGTAACCATCCAGCCGGATGCCCCACTTTCTGTAAGTCCGTTTTTTATTGAAGACCAATTGATCATCCGACAGGGAGACCAACAAACACCAGTTCAATTGGTGGCTTACGGTCAAAATGCCAATTATATACCCGCATACAATGCCAAAGGAGGTGTCAGCCTGTTGAGCTGCGACCTGGGTACCATCACCTGGTCTGATCAAAAGCCCTATGTGATTTACGGGGTGTTGGTCATTGACAGCTGTACCCTGGTTTTGCCACCCTCATGCAAGGTCTACGTACATGGAGGCATTGTGGTCAATGAAGACCAGGTTTACAACGATGGTCAGATCATTGTGCTTCGAAACGGCAACCTCAGGGTAGAAGGCAGTCCGGATCAAAAAGTAATCATCACCAGTGACCGACCCGAAGAAGAATATAGCCTGGAAGCAGGGCAGTGGGGCGGTATCCGGTTTTTAGCGGGCTCCACCGGCAATCAATTCAATGACGCCATCATCCGCAACGCCATCGTAGGGGTGATAGCCGATTCTGCCTCGGCAGTGGCATTAAACGCGGTAGAGATTTCCCATTGTGCCATCTATGGCATTTATGCCAGACATGCCACCACCCGGGCAGAGAATGTGTTGATCCACAACACGGGCAGCCATGCAGTAGCCATCATCCAAGGGGGCCAGCACAAGTATGATTATTGTACTTTTTCTACCTCGCTCAATCAAGATGAATCCTTGTCGATGTCCAACTACCTGTGTACAGATCCCCTGTGCCTGGGCCTGGTTTTGGTCAATGCACTTGATTTTCAGATCAACAACAGCATTATTACAGGGGCATCGGAAGATGAAATTGCACTGCTGCCTTCGGCTACGAGCGACATTGGTACCCTTTTTAACTACCGTTTTTCACATTGCCTGGTGCGGGTCAAAGACCTGATTAAGGCAGATGCCTTTCCCCAATTTTTAACCGAATGCGAATCCTGCATAGAACCGGAAAGAACCGACCGCATCTTTGCAGATGAGGATAAATTCAATTTCAGACCCGATTCCATGGCCATTGTATTAGACAAAGGCGTACCCATTGTCGGAATACAAAGAGATATACTTGGCGCAGGCAGGAGTGCAACAACTCCGGACCTGGGTTGTTATGAGCAATAAACAGAAGATATGTTTGGGATATACTTACAGCTGGGCTTTGATCACATATTAGATCTTAATGCTTACGATCACATCTTATTTGTAATGACCCTGTGTGCCATCTATGTGCTGGCAGACTGGAAAAAAGTACTGTGGTTGGTAACCGCATTTACGGTTGGGCACAGCCTTACCCTGGCGCTGTCGGTATTTTCACTGGTCAGCATCCCTGCTTCATTGATTGAAAAACTGATACCCGTTACCATCATGGTCACCGCTTTGTCCAATGTATTCTGGAAAGCAGAAGGCAACAACCGGATGCGATGGCTTTACATCATGGCCGGATTTTTTGGCCTCATCCATGGCCTGGGATTTTCCAATTACCTCAAAGCCCTGCTGGGTGGAGAGGATGATTTGTTATTGCCGCTGTTTGCTTTTAACGTGGGTGTAGAAGGAGGTCAGATCCTCATCGTTGCCATGGCCATGGTACTGAATTGGATCTGGACCCGATGGCTGGGGCTCAGTAATTACATTTGGATCCGCATCATTTCATTTCTGGCATTTTGGGTGGCTTTTTACTTATTGTTTAAACAATTTTAAAGCTGGCCACCTACCTCGTAACATGGGTTCTAACCTTAACTAGCTGGATGCCGGTACATGATATCCATGTATCCAAAACAGAAATCAAAAAAACTGCGGAGGGAGGCCTTGACATTATAGTAAGAATTTTTTACGACGATTTGCAAATGGCAATGGGTTTGCAGCCGGGTCAGCCTTTGCCGTCAAAATATAGCAACGCTGATGAAATGATAGAAAAATACCTGAACACCCAATTGAAATGGACTTTTGACGGTAAAGCAATAAAACCCAAATACATCAAAAGCAAGTCGGCTTTGCCTGCAGTTTGGGTCTATCTGGAAGTAAAAGGACCGCAGGGCAATGCCAAAGAAATTCGTTTGGACAATCAAATTCTTATAGACCAGTTTGACGATCAGGTCAACATAGTAAAGGCAGAGCTGGATGGTATGGAATACCATTTTATTTTGAACAAAAAGGATAAATATGTCTTCATCAGGAGATAAGGCGGCAGAGCATGCAGATGTGGTCATCATAGGTGGCGGAGCAGCCGGTTTTTTTGCCGCTGCCAATCTGGGAGAGTTATGTCCTGCGTGGAAGATTGTCATTCTGGAGCAAGGCAGAGAAGTGCTGCAAAAAGTAAAAATTTCGGGTGGTGGCAGGTGTAATGTAACCCACGCCTGTTGGGAGCCGGCCGAGCTGGTGCAATATTATCCCAGGGGTGGGAAAGAGTTGCTGGGTCCTTTTCATAAGTTTGCGTGTGGTGATACCGTAGCCTGGTTTGAAGACCGCGGAGTGCCCTTAAAAATAGAAGAAGATGGCAGGATGTTTCCGGAAAGTGATGACAGTGGCAGCATTGTTAATTGTTTGATGAAGAGTTGTCAGAAGGCCGGGGTACAGATACACACTTCATGTAAAGTAGTAAGTGTGAATATTATTGATACTGGCTATGAGATTGTCACTCTAAAGGGAAATTGGAAGGCCAACCGCATCCTCATGGCTGCAGGCAGCAGCAACGCAATGTGGAAGCTGCTTACAGAAATGGGTTATGCCATAGTACCGCCAGTACCTTCGCTCTTTACCTTTCACATCCACGACAAGGCATTGCACGAATTGATGGGCTTATCTGTAGGCCAGGCCGTGGTTAAATACCCGGAACTCAAAATCGAAACCAAGGGGCCGCTGCTCATTACCCATTGGGGTGTAAGTGGGCCCGCTGTATTAAAGATGAGTGCCATTGCAGCCCGGACCCTCCATGAGAAAAATTACCATTTTGACATCCGCATCACGTGGGCCATGGGTATAACAAAATCCGACATAGAGGGATTCAGAAAAAGTAAAGGAGCTGCCACTGTTGGCGGACAAAGTCCGGTGAGCCTGCCGGCCCGATTGTGGAAGTACCTGGTGAACAGG
>JAGNSQ010000210.1 GCA_017987975.1 Saprospiraceae bacterium | reverse complement strand
ACATCCAGGTACTTGTAAATATGAGGACGAACATCGTCCCAGTCCAGGCCACCAACGCCGGTGGCAACACGGGGTAGTGCAATAGAAGTGATACCTTCACTTTCAAGTTTGGATGCCAATTGTTTCAAACATCTATCGAGGTTATGCAGGCTTGCTTTACCCGGCAATCCATGTGAGTGAGTGGAAGGCGCTGCTTCCTGAACCAAAAGGCTGAATATTTTAAAACCATCCCTACCTGTCCATTCATAAATTTCACCCGACTTCATATGATGTACATGACCCTCATGACGAAAATCCTTCACCATCTCTGGATACTTTTCACGCAGACCGAGAGCCAACCCAGATTCAAAATGATCCAGCGGAGCCACGCTGTGGGCAATAGATTTTGCTTTTGTAAGGAGGATGTCTCCTGAAACTTCTATTATCATGAAATATTTTTATATAAAAATACTTCAATACTAATATAACTTCATTGATTATTGTCAGTTACTACAATGAGAACAGCCTTTCACGATATTACAGACTGTCAACACAAAAACATAAAAAATAATGACAAAATCACATCTTTCAACAACAGTTAATCATCGGCCAGCAATTGTTCAATATCAAACTTTGTCATGGACATAAATCTTTTCTTGGTTTTGGTCGCAGTATCCGGATTGGCCATCAGGGAAGACAGGAAAGAAGGTACTATCTGCCATGACACTCCAAACCTATCTTTAAGCCAGCCGCATTGACTAGTGGATCCCCCAGAAGACAACTCACCCCAGTAGTAATCTATCTCTTCCTGGTTATCACACTCAACCACAAAAGAGACCGCTTCGTTAAAGGTAAACATTGGGCCGCCATTCAGCCCCATAAAACATTGTCCTTTGAGTTCAAAACGAACCACCTGTTCGGTCGACTCCAATATTTTACTGTTGGGAAATATATGGCAATAAAATTCAGTGGCTTCTTGCGCTCTTCCGTCAAACCAAAGACAGGGATAGATGGATCTATTCACGATTTCACTGTTTTGTTTCTTCACAATTAAACATCCACTGGATGCCATACTTGTCTGTACACGACCCATAATATGCTCCCCAGAACATATCTTGTAATTCTTGCTGCACGACACCTCCTTCAGAGAGAGTCTGGAACAAACGCAATGTTTCGGCTCTCGTATCTGGCTGTAAATTTAGAAAGACATTGTTGCCCATTACCAATTGAAAACCCATTTCTTCGGGCGCGTCGGTACCCATCAATTTATGACCACCTGTAATTGTCAGACAGACGTGCATTACCTGATCCAGGATACTTTCAGGCATCGGCGGCATGTCAGGAGATGGCGGTATATCCCGAAACCTTGATACCGGGCCTTCAAATTCACTTCCAAAAACAATTTTATAAAATTCAAATGCTTCTTCTGTCCTACCAGAAAAATTTAAATAGGTACTAACGGATGCCATTTTATTAGTTTTTTTTTTACGAGTTAACAGAGATTCTTTTATTGTCAATTAAATACAGAGTGTTTTCAATACCTCTAAAGCTTTTGGCCAGGTTGTTTCAAAGTAGCCCTTAAATTCTTCATTGGTATCCATTTGTACCCTTAGTAAGGTGGATTCTCCTTTATCAATAAAATAATAATTTTCCAGGGCCCCCGCCCAGCTTTCTACCATGGGACCTTCAGTTATTATTTCTTCCCCCTGAATCAGCCCCAAATGCTCTATGCTAATAAATTGATTCATCCTGTTCTCTTTGATCCTCGACACCATTCCACCAACATTTCCCTCCTGATCCTGACCAATAAAATGGATATCGCTTCCCTTATCCCATGAACCTTTAAAATGAGATGTTTCATTAAAAGCTGCTGTCCAGGTTTTGTAATGAATGGGGTCAATCATGCTTGAATATACTTTTGCAACAGGGGCTGGTATTTCAATTTCAAAGGTCATCGGCGGGTTGGGGTTCTTTTCAGCATATGCCTTAAAATTATGTAAGATCGCCATCCAGCCCATTTCCTGGAGTTCAAGGGAGTTTTCGTTTTCAGCATCAAAACTTTCTGTTACCCAGGTACCACCAGCCGCCTCTTCAAAAGTAATGGTCACTACCCTGCCGTCTTCCAATACATACCTAAGTTTATGCATGGGTACTACTTCTTCATAAATGCCTTCAAAGTCAAATCCAAAAGAACCATCTTTTGCCTCCATCCTGGATTTGAGTTTTCCACCGGTTCTTAAATCGTTTTCTGCGTAAGTAGTATGCCAATCCGGGCTTGCAGCATTCCATTTAATAATGTGATGCGGGGTATTCCAACATTCCCACACTTTTTCTAATGGTGAGTGTACAATCGCATTAATCGTAATGGTGTTGTTTTTGTTTGAAGTTTGCATAATCTATGGTTTTGATAAAACAAAGGTAAATTAAGAGGTTCGAACATCGCATGTGCAATTCTGCCTGTTTAAGGGGGCGAAAACGACAATTTTTGTATTTTTGAATTAAATTAAAAATTACATGAAAAACATAGTCGTTTATGTACCCATGAATGGAGTTATTGAAGCCATAACCCCTGCATACCGCTTATTCAAAACGGCCAATGATTTTCTTGCTATGCGCGGACAGCCCCCTGCTTTTCAAGTATTTTATGCAGGGCTTCATACACAGATGGCAGCCAACGATGGAGAATACCAAATCAACATCCACTTTACACTAGAGCAGGCACCAAAGATAGATTTGCTCATCCTTCCTGCTTTTTATGGTGATATTGACACTGCCTTGCGCAATAATGCAAAGGCCTATCCATGGATAAATGCTTTGTACAATGAGGGGACTGAAATTGCCAGTCTTTGCATAGGAGCTTTCCTTTTGGGCGAAAGTGGACTTGCCAATGGAAGAGCTTGTTCAACACATTGGGCCTTTTATGATACCTTTCGAGAAAGATACCCTCATTCGGAGGTGGTTGAAGGCGATATTATCACTGAAAATGGGAGGATTTATTCAAGTGGCGGTGCCAATTCTTTGTGGAATTTGTTGCTTTATTTATTAGAAAAATACGCAGATAGGGATTTGGCTATACAGGCTGCTAAGTTTTTTGCCATTGATCTGGATCGCAAGAGTCAAAGCCCATTTACTATTTTCACCGGACAGAAAAGACACAATGATGAAGACATATTGATGATTCAACAATACATCGAAAATAATTATGCTCAAAAGACCACTATTGACGAGTTGGCTGGTATGACCAGTACCAGCAGAAGGAGTCTGGAGCGCAGATTTAAAAATGCAACCAACAACACAGTTGTGGCTTACCTGCAAAGAGTGAGGATTGAAGCAGCAAAACGCAGTTTTGAACTCAGCAGAAAAAATGTAAATCAGGTAATGTATGAGGTCGGATACAGTGATGTAAAAGCCTTTAGAGACGTCTTTAAAAAAGTAACAGGTCTTACTCCTATCGAGTACCGAAGTAAATATGCGGCTCGCAATTAAATAAAACCAATCGTTATCTCACCGAATAACTTACTTCAGACACGACAAATTCAGTAAAGCCAACACTGGATTATGGGTCAATATCCTCTGGTTTAGGTGTTGTTGTTTGATTTAGAATAAACATTATTTTACGGATCATCAATCCTCCGTCATTCGTTTCGTTGCCCCTGTTCCTAATCATGTTACATTGTAACTTATGTTACACAATTGACGGCCTTAAGTCACAAATATCCATGATGCCCATCGTTTTTAATACTACAGCAAAGTCCCAACTTTGGTATAAATATTATAAGGATGAAAAAAGTATTAATATTAGGGGCAGGTACCGCTGGCACCATGATGGCCAACCATCTGCAGCATGAATTGGATAAAAAGGAATGGCAAATTGACATCATTGATGAAAAAGAAGAACACCATTACCAGCCAGGCTACCTTTTCCTACCCTTTGACATTTATACGCC
>JAGNSQ010000081.1:5738-14694 GCA_017987975.1 Saprospiraceae bacterium | reverse complement strand
AGCAGGTGAAAGGCTGGTTTTTGATTATTTTTTGTTTCCCGAAGAAGAATGGAAATCCAATCTCATTTTGGATACCAGTCAATTTGTTGTCATTGGCAATGGGTACAGAACAAAACAATTTATTTTTAATGAAATCAATGATAGGGAAAAAACATATACCTGGTACAATGGAATGGGATCTGTAGATGATTTTTTCTTTGATGGACACAACCCATCTTCAACCCTTCCTAAATGGAGAATTTGTAAATTTTGGATCAACGATGAACTAAAATATGAAAACGTACCATTGTCCTGCCAGACCAATGATGTAATAGATTTGGATTTGATATCAACCTATGTTTATCCCAATCCTTTTACTGACAACATCATTATTGAGAACATAAAAGACTATGAAAAATTCAGCATTGAAGATCTGAATGGCAGAAAAGTTTTAAAAGGAAATTTGACTGAAAAATTGAAAATAGATGCTTCATCTTTGCCCTCAGGCGTCTATTTTTTAACACTTTCAGGTCCTAGTGAGCTAAAGAATCAGAGGACAATGATGATAAAAATGTAGTACCTACCCTGGCATGTTGGGATATATCCTCAGTGCTATCTCCCATCTGCATCGTGGTTGGCGGCGAAGCGGAGCTTGTCCCGTTGCATAGCATGGGGAAGAGGCAGAGCGCGGAGCGCGCAGAGCGGCGGAACACCCTGCGCTATACGCTATGCGCTCCACGCTATACGCAATACGCTACTTAGACCAATTCACTCGTTTCGTTTTGACAGCAGCACTGTTGGTGCCAATCATGATGTCAAAATCACCGGCCTCCCATACGTGATTGAGGTCGTAGTTGTAAAATTTGAGGTCTTCCGGGGTGATGGCAAATTTTACTTCTTTGCTTTCGCCGGCTTGTAATTCTATTTTTTGGAAGCCTTTCAATTCTTTGACGGGGCGGGTAACAGAACCCACGACGTCGCGTATGTAAAGTTGAACCACTTCTTTTCCTTTGTACTTACCGGTATTTTTTACAGTGACCGATGCCGTTAAGGTTTGATTGCCTTTGAGGGATGTTGCACTCAATTTGATATCTGAATATTCAAAGTTGCTGTAGCTCAGGCCAAAGCCAAAAGGAAACTCAGGGTCGTTGCTCACATCGAGGTAGTTGCTGCGAAACTTCTGGAACCACTGACCTTCGGGGAGGGGTCTTCCTGTATTTTTGTGTGCGTAATAGATCGGAATTTGTCCTACATTTTGGGGCCAGGTAGCCGAAAGTTTGCCGGAAGGATTGACATCACCAAACAAGGCATCGGCTATGCTGTAGCCAGCTTCGCTGCCGGGAAACCATACATTGAGGATGGCATCCATGTTGTCGTGTTCCCATGAAATGGTGAGGGGTCTGCCGGTAAACAAAACCACTACTATGGGCTTGCCTGTTTTTTTCAAGGCCATGAGCAGGTCTTTCTGGGCTTGCGGAATATCTAAAGAAGAACGGCTCGATGCTTCTCCTGTCATCTCTGCAGATTCACCTACTACGGCTACGATGACATCGGCTTTGCGTGCCTGGTCTAAGGCTTCTTCGATCATGTGAGCGGGAGAGCGGTCGTCTCTGCCGGTATTTTTACCAAAGATGGCATAACGCTCATCGAGGGCAGGATCGTTGTCAACATTAGCGCCTCTGGCATGTAAGATATTTACCTTATCGCCTGCCACTTCCTTCATGCCTTCGAGCAGAGAGATCGACTGATCGTGTTTGGCAGCTACACTCCAGGTGCCAGGCATGTTGACCTTGTTGTTGGCCAATGGGCCGATGAGGGCAATGGTTCCCTTTTTCTGCAGGGGTAAAATGTTGTTATTGTTTTTCATTAGCACAAAGGTCTCTGCTGCCAGTTTTCTGGCTTCAGCCCTGTGTTCTTTGGAGAAAACTTCTTTGCTCGCACGGGTAGCATCGCAGTAACGGTATGGATCATCAAACAGGCCCAGCTTGTATTTGATTTCCAGGATGCGGCGACATGCATCGTTGATTTGTTTTTCGGTCACCTTGCCTTCCTTGAGAGATTTGCCAAGTGTGGTGAGCATCCCTTCTCCAACCATGTCCATGTCAATGCCTGCATCCAGGGCCCTTGCTGTTACGGTTTGCAGATCACCAATGCCGTGGTCCATCATCTCATTGATGCCGGTATAGTCGGTGACCACAAAACCATTGAAACCCCATTGTCTTCGCAACACATCTGTCAACAGCCATTTATTGGCTGTTGCGGGCACACCATCGATCTCATTGAATGAAGCCATCACACTGGCACAGCCGGCATCAACGGCTCCTTTGTAAGGAGGGAAGTAATCGTTGTACATGCGTTGTTTGCTCATATCGGTAGTATTGTAATCGCGACCAGCTTCTGATGCTCCGTATAATGCATAATGTTTCACACAGGCAGCAACGGTATTGGGTGATGATAAATCCTTACCCTGGTAACCGCGCACCATGGCAGCCGCGATTTGATAACCCAGATAAGGATCTTCGCCAATTCCTTCGGAGATCCTTCCCCACCGGGGATCGCGACAAATATCAACCATGGGAGAAAAGGTCCAGTTGATACCATCGGCACTGGCTTCTATAGCGGCTATGCGGGCACTTCTTTCTACCAAATTCATGTCCCAACTACTGGTAAGGCCGAGCGGAATGGGAAAGACAGTTTCGTAACCGTGGATAACATCCATGCCAAACAACATGGGAATTTTAAGCCTGCTTTCTTCAACCGCTACGCGTTGAATTTCTTTGATCTTGGCCACCGACTTGATGTTAAACAATCCGCCTACCTTGCCGGCTCTGATTTTGGCAGCAATATCAGAACTCGATGCCTGGCCGGTGGTAATATCACCACTCACCGGAAGGTTGAGCTGACCAATTTTTTCTTCGAGGGTCATTTTTTTCATCAACTGGTCGATAAAACTTTTCATCGACTTTTGCGCAGTAGCGGGATGGCAAAGAGAAATTACTGCCAAAAAGGCAAGAAGTGGTAAAGATTTGAATCTCATGATCTGAACATTATTGTAGAAACAAATATAGGGATTCCAACACAATTAAGAAATGACGCCAGTCAAAATCATTTTATGGAAGCCCTGGTGGTGAGTGTGGTTCCATCTTGCCAGGAGACCTCGACCCGGATGGTTTTTTCCACTTCAGGGGACACATCCAAAGGCCATGGACCCGAACCTTCCGCCAACCTAAGTTTTTGAAGGAGTTTTCCGTCTGCGTTAAATACTTCAGCCACCATTGGACCTGGCTTGTTGCCCTGGTAAGTGAGCATCCATTGTAGGCTGCGAATGTTGGCAACCAGCTTGATTGATCCTGCTTCTATTGTAGATGTATCAAGCGTTTGGGCATCGAAAGAGGCGTTGCATTGATTTTCTATAAAACCAAGATTGACCACGGTTTCAAAAATCAGACGATGGCCTGTATCGTTGAGATGGATGCCATCTCCCGAACCATAATGAGGCAGCAGCCACGAAACACTGTCTGCAAGAGGAGTAAACAAGTCGATGGCATGGTTACCAAAATAATGGAGGATAGAATCGCGAATCTCTTCCTGTATTTTGATTTGTTTGGGGTCTCCGAAATTGCGGGGTTGGGAGGTAGTGATCCAAAAATCGGAACCGGCCGCTTGAGCCAGTCTTTGAAGGGAACGATAATTGTTCATTTGTGCATGCGCATCGATGTAATTTGCAGCATCATTGGAGGGCATGTTTACGATGATGCCCCGGGGCAAAAAGTGCAATGCACGATCAATGTTTAAAGTGGTGTCGGGCTGAAAAACCAGATTTTCATTGGCTGACAGGCCCGGCATGATGTGGAAAGAGGTGATGCCTCCCTTGCCGAGGTTGATGATTGTAAAACGGGGGTCCTTTTGCAGATAAGTCTGAAGTCGACTTACCCAAGAGCTGTCAATGACTGATGCACCAGCTCCTTCTGCCGTGGAAGAGCCCAGGATGACCCAGGTGCATTTTTGTGGTGGATCAATGCCGGGAAGGACAGGGTTATTATCTGAAAGACCAGGTGAAGAATAAGCGGCCTGAAAGAACGATAATAAAAAGCCAATAAACAAGAGTCGTTTTTTGTGTGGATAAAAAAAGACAGGCATGGTAAAAAATTTATAACAAGTTAAGGCATTCTATCGATAAAAAGCAAAAATACCTTACGACACAGTATGAAACCAGTGGTATGGCCCAAGGTATTGATGGTAGCTTATCATCTCTAAAAATAGTTGTAAGGAGCCGCAGAAACTTTTTTATTTTACAGCATGAAACACATCCATTTTACTTCCTTTCTGACCAATAATGCCGAGTTTGAAAAAAACTACATAGAAAAACTGGTAGACCAGTGTGTCCATAAAAAAATTCGCAAAGACAGTTTTTTGTTGAGAGAAGGAGAAGAATGTAAGTTTGTCTTTTTTGTGGAAAAAGGACTTTTGCGCCAATATTATCTGGATGCGGGAGGCAAAGAACACATCATCCAGTTTGCCCCTGAAAACTGGTTGATATCCGACCGAGATGCCTTGTTTTATAAGCTGGGCGCTCAGTATTACATCCAGGCCGTAGAGGATGCAGAAGTGTTGTACATTGAAGAAGACCTTATTTTAAAATTATCCCAGCTGGATGAAGCATTTCACAGTTACAACAACCAACTGCTGCACAACCACATCAGACAGTTGCAAAAAAGAATCCGACTATTGCTGAGTGCAACGGCAGAAGAGCGCTACCTCGATTTTACAGCAACCTATCCGGATCTGATGTTGCGTCTGCCCCAAACCATGGTGGCTTCTTATCTGGGGATTACCCCTGAGAGCCTGAGCAGGGTGAGAAAGACCCTGGCCGAAAAAAACCAGCGGCGTTTTTCTTAACATAGATCAAGGCATGGGTGTATGACAGCCCTTAATTTTGCAGAAAAAAAGATAAAATGTCAGTAAAAAACGTAGAAATAATAGCCACCCCACCTGCTCCCCATTATGTGGGCGACGGTTTTAGGGTACACAATTTTATTCCGAGTTATCCCAGAATGGATATGAAACGTATGGATCCCTTCCTAATGTTGGACTATAATTCCAAATTTAATTTTCCGCCCAGCGAAAGACCCAAGGGTGTGGATGTACACCCTCACCGCGGTTTTGAGACCGTAACCATAGCCTACAATGGCAGGGTTGAGCACCACGATAGTTCCGGTGGCGGTGGAGTGATCGGAGAAGGCGATGTACAGTGGATGACCGCAGCTTCCGGTGTCTTGCACAAAGAATTTCACGAAAGAGAATGGAGTAAAAAAGGGGGCATCTTCCAGATGGTACAATTGTGGGTTAACCTGCCCGCCAAAGACAAGATGAGCACGCCCAAATACCAGGCCCTGGAAAATAGCTCTATGCCCAAGGTAAATCTCAGTGATGGCCTCGGACATATAGAAGTGATCGCGGGCAATTACCAGGGTCACCCGGGGGCAGCCAGCACCTTTTCGCCGATTCACTTATACAATGCCAAACTACAATCTGGTGGCGTGGCCGATTTTGCTTTTCCGGCCCATTACAACACCGCTTTGCTGGTAGTAGAGGGTTCGGTTGAGATCAATGGCACCGAGCACGCCCAAACCGACCAGATGGCCTTGTTTTACAACGAGGGAGAAACTTTTAACATCAAGGCCAAGCAAGATGCTGTAGTGTTGATATTAAGCGGAGAGCCCCTCCACGAGCCCATTGCCGCCCATGGACCCTTTGTGATGAATACGCGCGAGGAATTGATTGCGGCGTTCACAGATTATAATGATGGTAAGTTTGGGTATTTGGAATAGTAGGATGTGAAGATATAAGATGTTTTGGGTATCCCACTGCTTCAAATAGTCAGAGCTGTTTTATATTAATCGAATATAATATAGAAATGAACTGGTTGTAAAAATCAGTTCATTTTTTATTTGATTATCAAAAATAAAATTCATCCTATTAGTTTTCAACTTCCAATTTACAGGGTTTGAATTTCCTCATAAAAGTTTTCACGATGGATTAATTTAAAATGAGTTTCTCCATATATATTGGTAAAACTTTTTGTGAGTTTCACTTTTTGGGTTGGGTTCCATTTTATCTCGATGGTTTGTAAAACAGAATTTTTTTCTATGATTAAATCGATTTCACGTTGTTCGGTATTGCGCCAAAAGTAGAAATTGGCATATACCTGGTTATATTCATTTTGTTTTCGCAATTCATTGATTACAAAATTTTCAAACAAGGGGCCGGCATCATTTCGAATTTCTATAGGTCTGAAATCATTGATTAAAGCATTTCTAATTCCCAAATCGTTGAAGTATATCTTCTTTGATTTTTTCAATTCTGTGCGGTGATTGGTGTGGTAAGCAGGTAGTTTGTATATCACAAACACTTGTTCGAGCATTTCAATGTAACTTTCAACAGTTTGGTTGTCAATTTTCAACGTATTTGACAATTCATTGTAATTTACTTCGCTACCAATTTGCCAAGACAAAAGTTTGAGTAGTTCAAGCATTTTCTCTGGCTTTTTAATCCCTTTAAAAAGAAAAATATCTTTGTATAAATAGCTGTCTGACAAAAATTTTAATAACCTTTCAGCATCCTGAGGGTGAGTAACTATTTCCGGGTAGTAGCCATACACCAATCTCTGCGGCAACTGTCTTATCTCTTGTACTAAATGGGTGTGACTTACCATCTCTGAGAAAGAAAGTGGATATAAACTATATTCAAACTTCCTTCCTGTCAGAGGCTCATTAAGTGAATTGCGCAGCTCAAATGCACTTGAGCCACTGGCAATTACCTGAATACCCTTATTGTGGTCTGCAAAAAGTTTCAAGATAGAACCGATGTTTTCAATTTTTTGTGCTTCATCAATTACCAATACTTTATGATGGCCCACAAGCTGTTTCAATCGCTCACTGTTGGTGTTTTTGAATAGTTGATGCACATCCGCATTTTCGCCATCCAACCAAAGAGTGGGGTTTGAAGCACAAGTTGGCAACATTTGGATAAGTGTACTTTTACCTACTTGTCTGGCACCTAGTAACAAAATGATTTTGCCTTTAAAAAAATCCTTTTCAATACGATTTTCTATCTGCCGAGTTATGGGCATTTTCCTAAATTATTTGACTTAAATCGCAAATTTAGTACTTATTATTGGAATTAAGTCGAAAATAATGGAGGTTTAGAACTTTTAAGGGGTTGAGATAAAACTTCTGACCGAGATGCTGGAGCCATCTTCAAATTTGTTGATCAATTAATTATAGGCATTGCACCATTAATTGGCCCCAAAAACAAGACCTAACATACGTAGCAACTGATCGGCCTTGGACAAGCAGCGTTGCCTTTGCCTTGCTCAATCTTTCGAATAACGGTTAGCTCAACCACATCTTTTTCAGCAAATTCTTCCAGGGTTAAACCCAATTGCTTTCTTTGGGTTTTTAAAAGTCTGACAAAGGGTAATGGCAACGTGGGCGTAAGAGCCTCCATATCTTCCAGCTGTAGCTTTTGACCCATTAGCATTGGTTTTTTCTACCCACTCTTTCAAGCTGATTTTATAATTGTTTAGACTAGCCCAGTTTTGCGTAGGGTTGAATCTCACCCCCACTTTCCTTACCTTTGTGCAAATTTTATGGAATGAAGGTTTTGTTGTTGGGTAGTGGAGGTAGAGAACATGCCCTGGCCCTGGGCTTATCAAAGGGCAGGGATTTGGAGACATTATACATAGCCCTGGGAAATCCGGGTACTGAAAAATTGGGTACCAATGTAAAGTTGGATATGGGCGACTTTCACATGGTGGAGGAGTTTGTGTTAGAACAAGGTATTAATATGATAGTGGTAGGTCCTGAAGCACCTTTGGTGGCCGGCATTGCGGATCATTTTAAGAAGCACGCTCATATTCAGGTCATAGGGCCTTCAGCGGAGGGTGCTCAACTGGAAGGGAGTAAGGTCTTTTCTAAAAAGTTTATGCAACGGCACCAGATACCTACGGCGGGCTACTTTGAATGTGATGCCACCAACCTACAACAGGGTATTGATTTTTTAAGGTCAATGTCGGGACCTTATGTGCTGAAAGCCGATGGACTGGCAGCAGGAAAGGGAGTGCTGATCATCAACGACCTGCAGGAAGCGGAGGAAGCATTGACGGAAATGCTGAATGGCATGTTTGGTGAGGCTTCTGCTACGGTGGTGATCGAAGAGTTTCTGAGCGGCATCGAGTTTTCGGTATTCGCGCTTACCAATGGTAAACAATACCTCCTGTTGCCCGAAGCCAAAGATTATAAACGCATTGGTGAAGGTGATCAGGGCCTCAATACTGGGGGCATGGGCGCCGTTTCTCCCGTGCCTTTTGTGGATGACCACATGAAACAACTCGTGGAAGAACGCATTGTAAAACCCACGGTGGCGGGACTTGCTGCCGAAGAAATAGACTACCAGGGCTTTATCTTTTTTGGACTGATCAACGTCAATGGTGCTCCCTATGTAATTGAATACAATTGCCGAATGGGTGACCCTGAAACGGAGGTGGTATTTCCTCGCATCAGTTCTGATGTTTTGGAAATGATGAAGGCCTGTGCAAATCACCAATTGGATCAATTTCATTTGGAGGTCAATCCTCAAACCGCTGTAACTGTGATGATGGTATCTGGTGGTTATCCGGGTGATTATGAAAAGGGCAAAGAAATTAACATTGAATATCAGGGAGAAAGCATGGTCTTTCATGCGGGCACCTCTATGATAGAGGACAAGCTGGTCACTTCAGGTGGCAGGGTGCTGGCAATTACTTCTTTTGCCGACTCCATCGAAGCAGCAGCAGCGGCGTGTTATAAAGCAATTGATGAGATCTATTTTGAGGGAGCGTATTATAGGAGAGATATTGGGGGAGATTTGGTCAATACGGCTGCGCCTTAGGGCAATACGGCTGCGCCTTAGGTCAATACGCTGCGCTTAGTGCAAT
>JAGNSQ010000081.1:4053-5638 GCA_017987975.1 Saprospiraceae bacterium | reverse complement strand
CAATACGCTGCGCTTAGTGCAATGCGGCTGCGCCTTAGTGCAATACGGCTAAGCCTTAGGGCAATGCGCCTGCGGCTTAGTGCAATACGCTGCGCTTAGTGCAATACGGCTGCGCCTTAGGTCAATGCGCCTGCGGCTTAGTGCAATACGGCTGCGCCTTAGGGCAATGCGCTGCGCTTAGGGCAATTCGGCTAAGCCTTAGTGCAATGCGCCTGCTGCTTAGGATAACTGAACGGTTTTGGCAAAGCCAAAAAAAACGATCCCTACATGCCGCTGGTATGTAGGGATCATTTTAGTGAAGGCACCACGCGCTAACCGCGTGGCATCGACATATCCTATCTAGTTCTGGTCGTCGCCGTGCAAGGCTTTGCACGGTTCCTCGTGAGTTAGCAAATTTATAATTTGCGTTAATGAACGATGCTGGGCTTGCCGAAGCATAAATTATCGAGTGAAATCTTTCACTCGTTTTGCACCAAAGGTGCAACCATTCGGTCATGCTTTAGGTCAATCCTCCTTCAGCTGAGTGCAATTCGGCTGAGGCTGAGAGCAAATAAAGTGAGGGGGTACTTACTTAATAAAAATGTAATCGGGATTAGAATTTGTCTTTTAGGTATTGGGCAGTGAAGGATTTTTTGACTTTTACGATGCCTTCGGGTTTGCCTTGATAGAGGAGATGGCCGCCTTCCATGCCGCCGGTGGGACCGAGATCGATGAGCCAGTCGGCGGATTTGATGACTTCGAGGTTGTGTTCTACGATGAGGACGGTGTGGCCGTTTTCTACGAGGGCGTTGAGGGCGTCAAGGAGTTTTCTCACATCGTGGAAGTGGAGGCCTGTGGTAGGCTCGTCAAAAATGAAGAAGATGTTTTTGCCGGTGAAGTCTTTGGATAAAAAGGAGGCGAGTTTTACGCGCTGGGCTTCTCCGCCGCTGAGGGTAGAGGAAGACTGTCCCAGTTTAACGTAGCCCAGACCTACATCGAGGAGGGGCTGTAGCTTGGCGATGATGTCTTTCTTTTTGGCAAAAAAGGTCATGGCTTCTTCAACGGTGAGGTTTAGGACATCGTTGATGTTGAGTTCGTTGTACCTTACTTCTAGTACTTCAGACTTAAAACGCTGGCCTTTGCACTCTTCGCATACCAGGTTGATGTCGGCCAGGAATTGCATTTCTACTGTGATGTTGCCATCACCTTTGCAGGTTTCACATCGACCACCTTCTACGTTGAAGGAAAAGTGTTTGGGATCAAAGCCACGTACTTTGGAAAGGGGCTGATCTGAAAACATCTTTCGGATGCTGTCATAGGCTTTGACATAGGTGACTGGGTTGGATCTTGATGACTTGCCTATAGGAGCTTGATTAATCATTTCAATACCGGCAATCATCTTGAGGTCACCAACCAGCTGATCGTGTTTGCCAGGTGATGCAGGGATTGCTTCTCCCTTGGCCTTTAGTAAAGCAGGATACAGTATGTGTTTAACCAGAGTGGTTTTACCTGAGCCAGAGACACCACTCACCGCAGTCATTGCCTGGAGGGGTATGTCTACGTTGACATCCTTGAGGTTGTGTTGCCGACAACCTACCAGACTTAG
>JAGNSQ010000081.1:0-3953 GCA_017987975.1 Saprospiraceae bacterium | reverse complement strand
GTCTTACTTTCGAGGTCAGCAAAAAAATCATTGATGCCTTCAAAATAAGCATTGCCCTCCCAGACTAATTTTTGCTGGGCCGCGGTAAGTTGGCGAAAAGGTTTGTGTATTGGAAAGTCAAACTTATGGGCATTTTTTACCAACTGGTTTAGCCATTCTTTGCCTTTCTCTCCACGCCAGCAAGCTACTGCTTCTTCAAAAAGGCTTAAGGACTCATCCGGTATTACTTTTTCGGGATCAATGCCCAGCATTCGTCCGTATCCCTCACATCGGGGACAGGCGCCGTAGGGGTTGTTGTAGTTAAAGAGCTGGTGCGAGGGTTCTAAAAATTCCATGCCATCCAACTCAAAACGATTGTTGAAATACACTTCTTTTTTCTGACCTGCCTGTACATAACACTCACCCTCACTTTCTGAAAAGGCGGTGAGAACGGAATCGGCAATTCGTTTTCGGTTTTCTTCGTCGTCAGTGACCACAAACCGGTCAATCAGCACCCTGATCTCCATCTTGTGGTTGGTGGTCGTTTGTTTGCCTTTAAACGATTTATGAGCCATCACATCTTCAATGGCCATTAGCTCTTTTTGGAAGATTACCCGTGAGTAACCTTTTTGTAACAAGAGGGTCATTTCTTGTTCTACCGTTCTTTCATGGCGAGACTGAAGGGGAATAAGTAATTGTACTTTGGTACCTTCAGTCTGGGAAAAAATATAGTCAACTACATCACTTACGCTGTGTTTCTTCACCAATTCACCCGAGATGGGCGAATATGTTTTTCCGATGCGGGCATAGAGCAAACGCAAATAATCATAAATTTCAGTAAGAGAACCAACCGTTGATCGGGCATTGGAAGTACTCACTTTTTGCTCGATGGCAATAGCTGGACAAATGCCTTTGATAAAATCTACCTCCGGTTTTTTCATCCTGTCTAAAAACTGACGTGCGTACGAAGATAGACTTTCTACATACCGCCGCTGGCCCTCGGCATAAAGGGTGTCCATGATGAGTGACGACTTACCCGAACCTGATAAGCCCACCACTGCCACCAGCTTGTGTTTGGGTATAAATACTTCGAGGTCGCGCAGGTTGTTAAGCCTGGCACCTTTGATGTGGATAAAATTTTTGGTAAGCTCTTCTCCGGTCATCCGGTCTGTTGTTTAAAGGGGGGTGGATAGAATTTAGCGCATTGGAGGTCTTCTTCTTTTTCCGCCTCCCATTCGCATCATCTGCATTCCCTGCTTGCCCATTGACCTGGCTACATTGATGTTACCCCGGCTATTGATGGCCTTTTCTACCTGGTCTATTTGTTCTTTGATGAGTTTTTCACTGATGTGCAGTTTTTTGACCTGCATAAAATAATTTTGTGCACCGGCCCAGTTGCTCTTCATCATCTGGATATTGCACATTTGTAATAGCACCATTGCCTTTTCATTATCGGAAGGCAGTTTGAGTGCCAGGGCTTTTTGAAAATATTCTTCAGCGGACTTGGTATCCTTTCTTTGTGCCTCGATTGATCCTTTGAGAATGTAATAGATCGAACGATTAGTAACATACAGGAGGTTGGGGAAATAAGTAAGGGACAACATTTTTTCTGCCCCTGCAAAATCTGTTACCTGGATTCTTTCGGCTGCTGATTGAATGGTGCCCAATAACAGATAGCTGGCCAAAAAGATGAGCCCAATGAGGATGAGGATCCAGGTGTACCCGAAGCCGTAAATGAATGATAAGCCAATACCCCCTAATAGGAAGACAGCGATGAGGGCAAATTTTACGTATATGTTGATTTTAAACATCATAATCCCGGTGGTTTATTAAGGCTGCAAATATAGTCAAAAACACCGGCCTATAGGAAGGGTTCAAAAGGAATTGTTGAAAGGAAAAAAATGAGGGAAGTGGCTGCAATCGGGCTCGTTAGAAAAGCAACGATTAAACACAGAAACAAATAATTTTAAAAAAAGTTCATTAAAATTCGTGTTTTTTATTCTTTAAAAGCAAACATGAGGAAGATTGAAATAATAATGACCTAGTTATCAATTATTTATACTCTAATTTGAAATTAAAAAAAGCGGAAAAATATTTTTTGGATGTGAGCCTTTCTGGTCTTTGCCAGAAGCAACCAGGCCAATTTATGTGAATGCTGATTTTCAAAAAAACCTCTATCTGTGCCTTTGTGAATAATTTGTACATTTGGACATATTTATCCATCTTATGGAGTACAAAATAAAAGCGCACAGTCTGTTAACCGACTACGATATTTACCTGATGCGGTCGGGCAAACACATTCGGTTATACGAAAAAATGGGTTCCCACCTCATTGAGTTGGACGGAGAACAAGGTTGCTATTTCGCCGTTTATGCCCCGGCTGCCAAAAGTGTGTCGGTGGTAGGTAACTTCAACGGCTGGGTTGGTGATGACCACATGTTATTTCCTCGTTGGGACAAGTCCGGCATCTGGGAAGGCTTTATTTCGGACATCAAGATGGGCGATTTTTACAAGTATCAGATAGAATCTACCAACCGAAGTCTGCGCTTCGATAAAATTGACCCCTATGCCTTTCACTTTCAAACCCCACCGGCGCACTGCTCAATTGTGTGGGACCTCAAGTACAGCTGGAAGGACAAAAAATGGATGGACAACCGTCCGAAAAAAAATGAACTGAACCGGCCTTACAGCATTTATGAGGTTCATCTTGGTTCGTGGCGCAAACACCAGGATGGCAATCCCTTTAGCTATAAACTCATGGCCAAAGAGCTGGTGGCTTATGTTGTAGAAATGGGCTTTACCCATGTGGAGTTAATGCCCATTATGGAGTATCCGTATGACCCTTCGTGGGGCTATCAGGTGACCGGCTATTTTGCAGCTACCTCAAGATTTGGTACGCCGCAAGACTTTATGGAGCTGGTTGAGTCTTTTCACAATGCCGGTATCGGTGTGATCCTTGACTGGGTACCTGCTCACTTTCCATCAGACGGGCACGCCCTGTCTTACTTTGATGGCAGCCACGTGTACGAACACCCCGATACCCGCAAAGGATATCACCCCGATTGGAAAAGTCTGATTTTTAATTTTGAAAGAAATGAAATTCGCAGCTTCCTTTTGAGCAGTGCTTTTTTCTGGATGGAAGTATACCATGCCGACAGCCTGCGGGTAGATGCTGTAGCATCAATGTTATACCTCGATTACAGTCGTAATGAAGGTGAATGGGAGAAAAATGAATACGGAGGTAATGAATATCTAGCTGCCATTAGCTTTATCAAAGACTTTAATGAAGCCCTTTATGGCAACCTCAAAGGCATCCATACCATAGCCGAAGAAAGTACCTCTTTTGCTGGAGTCACCCACCCCATCCACAGTGGGGGCCTGGGCTTTGGCATGAAATGGATGATGGGCTGGATGCACGACACCCTTGATTATTTCCAGAAGCCTCCCATCTACCGGAAGTTTCATCAAAACAACATCACCTTTAGTATCGTTTATGCATTTTCAGAAAACTTCATCCTGCCTTTTTCACACGATGAAGTGGTACATGGCAAGGCCTCTTTAATTTATAAAATGCCAGGTGATGAAGTGCAAAAATTTGCCAACCTCAGGGCCATGTACGGCTATATGTTTACCCACCCGGGTGGCAAACTGCTTTTTATGGGCTGTGAATTTGCACAAACATCAGAGTGGAATTTTAAAGCCGAACTGCCCTGGGCCTTGCTACAACACAAGCCACACCAGGGTGTACAAAAACTGGTGCGCGACCTCAATAAGCTGTACACCACCGAAAAGGCGATGTATGAATACCAATATGAAAGCAAGGGCTTTGAATGGATTGATTACTCCAACCACGAAGCCAGCATTCTGGCCTATGTGCGCAAAACCGATGACATTGATGATGACATCGTAGTGCTTTGCAACTTCAATTCAATACTCCAAAAAGATTACAGGATTGGCGTGCCTAAAAAAGGAAA
>JAGNSQ010000209.1 GCA_017987975.1 Saprospiraceae bacterium | reverse complement strand
CGATTATTTTGGCTTGCTACAGAGATATGAGTTGTACTACCTCGTTTTCAGCATCTGGATTTTTCAGTTAATCGTGAGTCCCATCTGGCTAAAATATTATTATTTTGGACCTATGGAATGGGTGTGGAGAAGTCTTACCTACTGGAAAAAACCTCCATTTGTTAAACAAGGTTGATGTTTCTCTATTTCATCAACTATATGAAATTTGAATCCATATATATATATTAATATTGATGTGTAATTAACTGTATATCATTTTCTTGGAAACTTAACAAAATTATAATTAATACTCACACTCAGATCAGCGTCAAAAAATTAAGTGTACTTTAACTTGCTTTTATTATAAATAGGCATTAAATTTGTTTTCATTAATGCAAATTGGTGTAGTGCTTTCGTTGATTCATGAATGTGTTAATAGAACCCGGCTTGTTTCAATGTTATTCCATTTGTAAAATTTAGTTCTCAAATGCCAAGTACTTTAGTATCAAATATGTCTGAAAAGGCGGACAAAAAGCCAACGCTTTTAGACAATCAAAAAGAGATAGAAGAAATATTGCTTCAAAAGTTTAAAGCTTCAGTCGAATATCATGCTAAAACCAAGTCTCCTGAGGTGTTCAAAAATGGAGATATGAAGCATTCTCAAATAGTCTTAGAGGCTATTTTCAAATACGCTGAAAAGCAGGTTGTAATTTATGACAACGAGTTAAATGGAGAGATTGCCCAATTTCCATCTTGTCAGGAAGAAATTATTAAGTTTTTAGATATCAGAAAAGGTAAACTATCAATAATTGTAGATAGCATAGCTGAAAACAATACAACTTATGATTTAATAAAGGCTTATAAAGAAAAAGGTTGGAATGTAAATTTATTCATTCCTGAGCCTTCCAAATCGACCGAATTAAAACAAAAGAGAAGTGAACTTCATGATAAATTTACTTACTATACTTCAGCTGATGGAAAAATGATCAGGGTTGAAAAATCTGACAAGAATGCCTATTGTAGTTTCAATCAACCTGAACTAGCTGATAAGTTGCTTACCTTCTTTAACCTGGAAAAAAAATACTGTACACCCTTATTGTAAAATCACCTGAAATTATGCTGGATCTATCTTCTACTGCTTCATTAATTCAATTAATGGCGGCTATAAACCTGACATCGTCATTTATCAAAGACTTTAAAAAATACATCTGGAAAGAGCTTGGCCCATTGTACGGATTTAGAGACAAAGTTAAGGGTGAGTTTGAAATCATGGAGCAAGTCAATTATATTGGTCAAACTTCTGAACTCTTTGTAAAAAAAATTAAACCTCTGATAGAAATTTATGAAGAAAAATACAAGCCTGTTGATCCAAAAACCAAAGTAAAAGAAATAACCAAAAAACTCGAACCCACTTTCATTCTAACCGGTATATATTGTATTATTATTCTTTTTGTTTTTGGCACTCAACAACAACTTCTATTTAATACTTCGACCTTAAATATAGTAAATACTGGCGTCGATAGTTTACCCTTTACTGCAAAGTATACTACAAGTGCAGAAATTACACTTTTGGTAATAGGCATTATTTTGGTAATCTACATAGTTATCATTTTATTTAGACAAAACTCTTATAAAAAGCACAAAAGCATATTTTTGTTTATCCTAATTTCACTGGCTACTTTAGCAGTTGTCAGGTGGTTATCTTTTCCCCCAATTCAATTTGCTGAATGGCACAAAATCATTGATATCGTCATTCTTTCTATTACTGCTTTGCCTTTGTTATTGTTATATTCTTTAACCTATTATACAGGCAGGAAGTTGAGCAAAGATGCAAAAAGAGATTTTGCAACAATAAAAAAACTAAATAACGAAATTTCTGCTAAAAACAAAACCGATCTAGATGATCTATTTTCCTAATACTCCATCAGATCGCTTTCGAGCTTATGTCCCAAAATTTAAATTGCGCCTTTGTTGCATATAACTAACCATTTTCAAACTATATAAGATAGACACCAACAATAAAGAAAGGCATTTAGCAACCTTAAGTTAGCCTTTTATCAATATTCATTGTTAATGAAGGCCCTGATATCTTCCAATAATTCAAGATTATGTTTCTGGTTCACATACTTAGCAATTACTGTAGACCTATAATATACAAGAACGGTATTCGAAAATTCCGGATTGATCTGAAGAAAATCAATGTCGGTAATTGTATCCATAAATGACGGCACATAGGTCAATGCTACTTTTTGGATATCCAGTTCTTTACCCAATTGGCTCAATTCAATTTTCCTTTGGTTGGAATTATAATCTATCTCACTCCCATATACCATATAAACCTTAAGGGTGGTGTCATACTCAGTGGAAAGTTGCTCAAAATAGCGTAGCCAGGTCTTCACTTCATTCCAGTCGGGTTGTTTGCCCACAAAATACAAGATGCCATAATAACGACCATACTTACAAACAGGACAGGCCCTTGTGCCTATATCTTTGCCCCAGGCATGAAAAGGGGTGAATGACAAAACATCTTCTCCAACTTCAGGGCCAGAGCCCGGTTCAATCCTGTTATCGGGATGGTCCGGTATATTCAAACCCACATAAATATTTCTGGTTCCAACCGACACATTCCCTGTCTTTGTCAATCGCACTACCCCACTGCCACCTCTGTTGTCCATTGCTTTGCGATATGCCGTATTGACAAGCCGGTCATCATCAAAAACGATGTCATCCAGGTAGTAATCACCTATCTCATTGGGCTCTTTCAGAGTTAGGTGGATATGGGCAGGAAAAGATCTCCCAGGGTAAGGTGCGGGCCTGCCGGTATAAATGGCATATTCTCCCTTTTCATTCGTCTTTACCCAACCTCTCAAAGCTCCATGGGTCTGCCCGGCCTTTGGTGCCATGCTAACTTTTGAATAGACATCGTGTTCATATCTGCCATCAGCATTGGTGTGGTAATAGTAAATAATGACCCCAGACAAAGGCTTTTTCCCAGCTCTGTCATACACCCTTCCACTGATTACCAGGCGATCTTTTGTTTGCTTCCAGGCTGCACTTGTATCAATCTCATTTAAATCGCCAGGCATGCCCTCCAACATCCAGCCGCGGTGTTCGAATGCTCCTCCTACGATTTTATTCGTAGCATTCCTTGGCTGACTTTCAATCTTTTCTCCACAGGAAAAAAAGGCCAATACAAAACTTAAAAAAATAATTCTTCCCATCTTTTTTCAGACAAAAGAAATTGATTTTCAATGACCTGCAACCAAAATCTGTGTAGGCGGAGTCATTTTTAAGTCAAGCGGAGGAAATAGATATTTAATTAACCGGCATAAATGTTTTAAACTGAGCTGCATATCGGCGACTCAATCTAAGCACAACGCCAGTAGATAAGGTTAAGTCATAATCACCATTCTGCCTGGACTTGTACCCTTGCACCTGGTCCTTGTTGATGATGGTAGATCGGTGTATTCTCACAAAGCCAAGTGGTGCTAATCTTTGCTCCATTTCCCGAAGTGATACTTGATGAAGATACCTTTTTTCACCGGTATGGATGGCTACGTAAGGACTGTCTGCTGTTAAATACAAAATATCCTCAACCCTTAACATTGTCTTACTGCCATCTGATTCCCTAACCAAAATGGAGGACAACATTTCGGTTCCACTGATATCTTCCTCTTCGGCACCTTGATTCTGATCAAAATAGGTTTCCACAAAGCTCAATATGGCAACAGTCAGATAAACCAAAAAAGTGGTCAAAGGATACTCGGTCATCGCATACTTCGATGTCTGCAGATAAACAAAGGTGTGATCCAAAAATAAGTAAGACAAGACCATCACCAATGCCGGGTACAAAATCATATGTAACGCAACAAGTCCTGCAACAACCAAAAAGCCTTTCCATCTTTTATCCCATCTTCTAAATACCCTGCGCTGGAACAAAACCAATGGCAAATACAACCACCAATAACAACTAAACAAAAAAGACTCTGAAAAGTAAAACCCTTTGGTCTGCCAAGATGACTCGAGATAATCCATGGCTGTTGTAAACAG
>JAGNSQ010000007.1 GCA_017987975.1 Saprospiraceae bacterium | reverse complement strand
CGGAAAATAATAAAAAAGGAGGGGCTTCCCTCCTTTTTTTATAACTGTTCATGCATCGCATTCCAAAAATAGTAGCCACTTTTTTAGGGGTAGGATATCTACCTCTTGCTCCGGGTACCTGGGGTAGTTTTTTGGCATCCCTCATTTATTTAGGATTGGGCTTGGCATTTCAAAACAGCAAATTATTACCCGTAATTCTTATCCTATTATCCTGTCTGCTTTATATAGCAGGGATTTGGGCTGTGAGGCGATTGAAGGAGGAATGGGGCAAAGACCCATCAAGAGTTGTTATTGATGAGGCTTGTGGTATTTTTGTGACATTTATCCCAATTACGTTTTCGATTACCAATGCGCTTTTGGGCTTCATTTTATTTCGAATATTTGATATTTGGAAACCTTTTGGAATACGGAAAATTGACAAAATGCAAGATGCAGGTGGTCACTCCGTAATGTTAGATGATGTTGCTGCAGGTATCTATGCATCTGTTGTATTATGGAGTTTAAATATTTGGTTATGATTAAACTCAACTCTCAAATTTTAGAGAAAAACCTGGCAACACACCAGCCTATTGGGTTCAAAAAAAGTTTTTTACGTGCCTTGCTCACCTCTATTACTGCTACAAGTGTTGATTTTATTTTATCGGTCGTTTTAAAAGAATGGATAGGTATTTATTACGTTACGGCAACAACCCTAGGTGGGATGTTTGGAGCAGCCACCAGTTTTTTAATGGGAAGAATTTGGGTGTTTAATAAAAGGACAGGTAGATTGAGTAATCAACTATTGCGATTCGTTTTTACCAACTTTTTTTCCATCTTTTTAAATACTTCGGGAGTCTTTTTTATTGTTGAACATTTTGAAATTCCCTTTGTTTGGTCACGAATTGTAGTGGCATGTTTTGTAGGCTTCTTTTTTAATTTTCTCATGAACAGATATTTTGTATTTAGATCATGAAAAAAAAATTGCTTGTAATTGCTAATCCTTTCTCCGGTACCAACGCGAAGACCAATTTAGAAAACAACCTGCAACTTCTAAATAAAGGCCATTTTGAGTTGGAAGTTGCTTTTACCCAGTATGCAGGGCACGCTTGTAGTTTAGCTGCTGATGCAATTAATAGTAATTTTGACATTGTGGCTGCTGCTGGAGGTGATGGCACCGTTAATGAAGTAGCTTCTGTATTGGCAGGAAGTAATACTATTTTAGGTATTTTACCCAGTGGGAGTGGGAATGGATTTGCGATGCATCTTGGTCTTGGTCGAGATGCCATCAAAGCATTCGAAATCCTGAAAAAAGAAAATATTATACTCGTTGACACTTGCAAAGTGAATGATAAATTTTTCATCAATGTTTCTGGTCTTGGTTTTGATGCCCGGGTAGCTTTTCTTACTAAATTCAACAAAAAAAGAGGATTTTGGCCTTATTTTATGACTTCACTTTCAGAAGCTAAAAATTTCACAACCTTGCCTCTTACTATTCAAACCGATACTGAAACAATTCATGGCAATTTTGCGGCTGCTATTGTGGCAAATGCTTCTATGTATGGATATAATTTCACTATTGCTCCTACTGCAGCTCTTGACGATGGATTTTTAGATGTCATTTTATTGAAAGAAGCACCTGTGTACAAATACCTTCTGGCATCTTACAGAATGTTAAACAAGACCATTCATAAAAGTAACCTGGTCAAAAGTTTTAGAACTTCATCATTGACTATCTCAACTAATAAAAAAGATTATTTTCATGTGGATGGCGAAGGTTTCGAGCTCAATGAAACGCTTCATTTTACCATTCAACGAAAAAATATCAAAGTAGTTGCAGCTCCTGTAATTCCCGCTTTCTAATCAACTGTGCCAGCACTATATTCTATCTTACTATATATCTTGTAAATACAGCCCATCCATTATTCCAATTTTTCTTTTGTGAAAATTATCCTACCTATTATTTATTTTTTCACAAGGAATAAGTTGTAGTAGTTAAGATATTAATTGAGCTGGTTGGCGATGGTCAAATCCAATGGTTAATAGCAATGGCTAACATCTGTGGTTAGTAGCAATGGCTAACATCTGTGGTTAATAACAATGGCTTATTTCTGTGGTCAATATCAAATGTATTGTCAACACCATGAAGAAGGGATTTAATATATTATAACCTCCCACAGTCATTGAAGTTATGATTAAAATATTTCCTGAACCAAGGTTAAGATGGCATTACTCAATCTTAATAATTTGTGAGGTCATCAATTTTAGTCCAATCAGGAAAAAAGCTCAAGTTGGACCCCATTTTTTGTTTTATAACTACTCATGTTGTATTCAAAATGTTCGTCTTTTAGCATGTACAATTTTTTAGCCATAGAAAATTGTTGATGGATTATGTCTGCGATTTTCCCAGCCCCTTTCATGCGGTCTACAAACTGGGAACTCCCTAATTTTCCGCCAAAAAGGCTTCTAATCTTATTTAGTACTTTCTCCTTTCTGTCGGGAAATGTATTTTCAAGCCAATGTGTAAATATCTCTGCCAGATCACCATTTAGTCTCACCACAATGTGACTTAGCCTTTTTGCGCCTGCTTCTGAAACTTTTTTTGCCAGTGGTAAAATATCAGTATCATTTAAACCAGGTATGATGGGAGCAGCAAGCACTGTTACCGGTATCTTTTCTTTAGCCAACATTTTGACCGTATCTAACCGTTTTTGAACACTACTCGTTCGCGGTTCCATAAGTCGCCTGAGGTCATCATCCAATGTATTTATGCTGATGGCTACACTTATGAGCTGATGCTTGTTGAGTTCTTTCAAAATGTCCATATCTCTCAGAATAAGTGCATTTTTAGTCACTATGCCTACCGGATGTTTGTACTTTAAAAATATTTTCAACAATTCTCTGGTAATTTCCAACTCCTTTTCTATGGGCTGGTAACAATCAGTATTTCCAGATAGCATGATGGGGTGACCTGTCCATGTTTTACTTTTCAATAGTTTTTCTAAAAGCTCAGGTGCATTTCTTTTGATTAAAATCACGGATTCAAAATCAACTCCCGAACTATACCCCCAATAGGGATGAGTATTCCTCGCATAACAGTAAACACAACCATGCTCACAGCCCTGATAAGGATTTAACGAATATTCCATACCAACATCCGGGCTATCAACCTTGTTGACAATTGTCTTTGGATAGGTATCCACCAATTTTGTCTTAATCTTTATTTCATCACCATCAGCCTCCCAAATCCATGGAGTCTTATCTCTTACTTCCGATGAAAAAGGATTTTGAGGATTAAGCAGGGCTCCTCTTCCCCTCAATTGAGGTTGCAATGTTGGTAGTGTATAATACATGGACAACTATTTTGTCATTTACAAGTCAAATATATTGTCATTTGGCAAATAATTCAACATTTTTTGACAATATTTTTCACATATTTAAATTAATAATATCTATTACGCTGATATTGTGTTGTATACAAAAATATGGATTGGATTCTCTATAGATGCAAAGCAGGCTTTTTAATTGAACTACATCAATTACCTTTATTACTTTCGCATCAGAAATTCTCAAATGAAAATCAACTGGAAAAAAGGGCCTGGGTTTAGTAAAATAGAAAAGTTTAATTTTCCATTGAAGGAAGATATTACCCTCGACAATGGAATTCCGCTCTCTATAGTTAATATGGGTTCACAAGAAATTGTCAGGCTGGATATCGTATACAGAGGTGCACGGTTGTTGGAAACCAAAAAGATGGCATCCAAAATAACTACCAGCTTAATGCGTGAAGGAACATCAAGCCTGACTTCTGAAGTGATTTCTGAATCCATTGACTTTTACGGGTCCACCCTCAGAAGTGGTGCTAATCTTGATTATACCTTTTTTAGTCTTTCCGGTCTCACCAGACATTTTGATAAACTGCTCCCGGTACTTCAGGACATTCTATATGACCCCATCTTTATAGAAGATGAAATTGAAAAATACAAAAGAACCAATATCCAGAAGTTACAATTAGACCTATCGAAAAACGAGTTGGTGAATTATAGAATATTTACTGAAAGTTTATTTGGCAAACATCATCCCTATGGATACAATACAGAAGAGGCCTTTATAAAAGACATTATCAGAGAGGATCTTTTAGATCACCACAAAAATGCCTTTGGCATCAATCACTGTTTCATGCTGCTGGGAGGTAAAATTTCACCTACGATGCTACCCGCACTAAATAATCACCTGGGAATTCAGTATAAAGTATCTGATGATCTTAAAGTACCTGATATTCAGGACAGCACAAACCATACCCGCATTTTTGTACCTAGTAAAAATATACACCAGTCTTCTATCAAAATTGGTAAAAGATTATTTAACAGACACCATAAAGATTTTGCGGGATTCTACGTACTCAATACCATTCTTGGGGGCTATTTTGGATCCCGACTTATGTCGTCAATCAGAGAAGAGAAAGGGTTGACATACAACATTTATTCTGTAATGGATCACTTGATCTATGATGGATATTTTTACATAGAAACGGAGGTAGCTGTAGGCAATGAACAAAAAACCATTGACGAAATTTATCATCAAATGGATTTACTAAAACAAGAAGCTGTATCAAATGAGGAATTACAAATGGTGAAAAACTATTTGTTGGGAAACTTCTTAAATCTCATTGATGGCCCATTAAATGTGATGTCTTTTTTCAGGTCACTTCAATTGGACTTTGCTGATAAAGCTCATTTCGAGCAATTTGTCCAGGAAATTTTATCTATTGATGCTGCCAGACTCCAGGATCTAGCCATCCTATATTTATCAAAAGATTCAATGTTGGAAGTAATTGTTGGTGGCAAATGACAAACCAATCAGCATCGCAATTGTTAGGTATTAAAGTAAAGGCCATATGCACCGCTCATTAAAAGATGCCGCCATTGATCTGGAAAAGTCGGGTCAATTGATTCGAATAAAAGAAGTTGTTTCCGGAAATCTCGAAGCAGCTGAAATTCACCGCCGGATTTTTGAAGCTGGAGGTCCTGCTCTTCTTTTTGAAAAAATTGAAGGAAGTCCTTTTATGGCTCTTTCTAATTTATATGGCACTTTTGATCGAACTCGTTTTTTATTCAGGCATACATTGCGAAAGGTGCAGCAGCTGATGGAAATTAAAGCCAATCCAGCCAATGCAATAAAAAGACCATTACAGTACTTGCCGGTTTTACCTCATGCACTTAAGGCATTACCATCTAAATCATATTTTAAACCACCCATCTGTTTTGGGAAAACGCGCATAAGTCAGCTTCCATTGATCAAATCATGGCCTATGGATGGAGGCGCTTTTGTGACTATGCCTCAGGTCTTTACCCTGCCACCCGGTGATCAGCACATTATGAAAAGTAATATTGGGATGTACCGAATACAACTAACGGGTAATAAATATAAAGAAGATGAAGAAATAGGACTACATTATCAGCTGCACAGAGGGATTGGCATCCATCACCAAATGTACAATAACTCCCACCAAGCTTTTAAATGCAGCGTTTTTATTGGTGGTCCACCGGCCCATGCTTTCTCAGCAATCATGCCTATGCCTGAAAATATAAGCGAACTTACAATGGCAGGCTTACTCGCAGGTAGAAGATTCAGATATTGGACCGATTCCAAAGGCCATACTTTATCTTCAGATGCTGATTTTGTCATTACTGGAACCATCCAAAAAGACATCAAAAAAGAGGAAGGTCCTTTTGGAGATCACCTTGGCTATTACAGTCTGACTCATGACTTCCCCTTCATGAAGGTAGATGATGTTTATCACAAAAAAGATGCTATCTGGCATTTCACAGTTGTAGGCAGACCTCCCCAGGAAGATTCCAGTTTTGGTTATCTCATCCATGAAATAGTGAAGGATTTGACTCCTCAGGAATTTCCCGGGGCCACATCAATACATGCCGTTGATGCTGCTGGTGTTCATCCGTTATTATTGGCAACAGCCAAAGACCGGTATATGCCATTCAGGGAACGGGTGCCAGAAGAAATTCTCACTATAGCCAACAGAATTATTGGAAGTGGTCAAACATCATTGGCAAAATTCCTTTTAATTGCTGCTGATGAAGACGATGCTCCCATCTCTGCTAAAAATATTCCAGCCTTTTTTAATCACTTACTTGAAAGAATCGATTGGAGAAGAGATCTCCATTTTCATACCAAAACTACCATTGACACTTTAGATTATTCCGGAAATGGATGGAATGCTGGATCCAAATTAATTATGGCTTGTAGAGGCCCTGTAATCCGAAAATTGGGTACTGATCTTCCCATCTTCGTTGACCATACCCTCATTCAAAAAATAAGTTGCCCTATTCCTGGTGTTTTGGCACTGCAAATCAATAAATGGAATAGTTATGAAGAGAGTCGAGTGGAAGTAAATGCACTAATTGATTATCTTAAGCTCCAAGACCTTTCCCAATTTCCACTTATTGTGTTGTGTGAGGATGCCCCCTTCATTGCATCCCATATCAACAACTACTTATGGGTGACCTTTACGCGAGCTAATCCTGCAACCGATATATATGGAATAGGGGAGTTTACCAAGGATAAGCACTGGGGCTGCACAGGTTCTCTTATCATCGATGCCCGAATAAAATTTCACCATGCCCCGGTGCTGGAAGTAGATCCAAAAATTTCTGCAAAGGTAGATTCCTTATTTAAAAAAGGGGGATCTTTGTATGGTTACGTTTAATGGGTAATTAAACTATAAAATTGGCATGCGTCTGTTGATCATTTTAATTATTTCTTTACTGATGAACACAGCTGTTGCCCAACAGCATTCCGTTCGTTTCTTTGGCAATGGCTATGGAGATATAGACCGCATTAAGATTCCTCTTGACAACCCACATAAACCGGTTGATGTGTCACTTGATTTCACCATTGACTTTTGGATGAAGGCCCAGCCAGGTCAAAACAATGCCAGCTTTTGCGATGGCACCCAATGGTATTTTAGCAATATAATGATTGATCGGGATGTAGATGGTCCCGGCGATTACGGCGATTATGGAATTGGACTGGGTAATAGAAAAATTATGTTTGGAATTGAAAAATTGAGCTTGGGGCCGGTAGGGCTCTGTGGTTCTTCAATAGTAGACGATGGTGTATGGCATCACATCGCAGTTGTGCGCAAGGCTTCCAATGGCAACATAAAATTGTTTATTGACGGAGTCATCGAAGATGAAGTTACCAGCTCAAGTGCAACGGGAGATATTTCATACAGAAACAACAGACCAACCTCTCAACCCAATAGCGATCCTTTTTTGGTCTTCGGTGCTGAAAAGCATGACTATCCGGGCTCCCTCTATTTCAGCGGATGGTTAGACGAAGTTAGAATTTCTGACACCCTCCGATATAGTACAAATTTTATTCCACCAACTGCCCCTTACAGCGCCGACATAAGAACAGTAGCCCTATACCATTTAAATGAAGGAAGCGGAACCACTATTTATGATGTTTTAAATGTCTCTAATGGGTTTATGAATGTAGGGGGTAGCCCAGCGGGACCTGAATGGTCTAATGATTCGCCCTTTATCTGCAGCAATACCGTGAGTAATACCAATGACACGGGGCCTGGTAGTCTGCGAAATGCGATTTTATGTGCCGTTCCTGGTGAAACCATCATTTTTACTCCCTCAATGGCAGGCCAGACCATTCATCTCAACTCAGGTATTGCCATTGATCGAAATATTCAACTTAGCAATCTAAATTCTGCGACCATCAGTATTGTAGCTAACAATACAATAGTTTTTGAAACCGATGCAAATGTGGCTGCCCATTTCACGAACCTCACAATTGTCACCACCCATAGCAACCTGCCAGCCTGCAAAAACTATGGAAACTTACAGCTCACCGATACTACAATTAAAAGAACTTCGAACACGGGCCAGGTAGTTTTTCTAAATTATGGCACCATACAATGCCATGGTACCGTCAATATTCAACCTCATTAAACTTAATCCAGTTTGTTTTTTATAACAATCATTTGCTCTTTCAATTCGAGCAATTTTTTTTCTACTTCCTGCAATCTTTTATCAAGATATTGACCTGAATTTTCATTCTTCAATGTTTTGCGGGCTCCATCAATTGTATAGCCTTGGTCTTTCAGTAGAGCTTGGATTTGTTTTAACAGGTCTATGTCCTTTTGAGTAAATCGTCTTTCTCCATTGGCAATTTTATTTGGCCTTAATTGAGGAAACTCTTTTTCCCAATATCTGATCAAGCTGGTATTTACAGACAATAATTCTGCAACTTCACTGATGGAATAATACAGTTTCAATTCAAAGTATTTTATTCATGTAAATTTACAAAATTTCGAAAAAGTAATTCATGTGTAAATTTCCTTAGCTATTTTATAGGTATTCACGTGAGCATTTAAAATATTTTTAAGTAAAGGAGAATAGCCTCCCCCCATGGTCACAATCACGGGAATTTGATATTTATGAGCAGAGCTAAATACAATCTCATCTCGTCTTTTACAACCATATTCAGTGAGATTTAATCTGCCAAGTTTATCAGTGGTTAATACATCAACGCCAGCCTGGTAAAAAATGATATCCGGGACCACTTTATTAATGAGCGGTTCGAGAGTCTGATTTAAGATTGCGTGGTAAACAGAGTCTTCCGTTCCATCAGGCAGTGGTATATCCAAATCCGATTGCTCTTTATGCAGTGGATAATTTTTATCACCATGCATACTAAAAGTAAACACATTTTTATTGCTTCTGAAAATACTGGCTGTACCGTTGCCCTGGTGCACATCCAGGTCTACTATTAGAATTTTTTTCACCAAATTTTTATCTAGCAAAATATTAGCTGCTATGGCCATGTCATTGAAAATACAAAACCCTTCGCCATGGCCGGCAAAGGAATGGTGGGTTCCGCCAGCTATATTGAGTGCTACACCCGTACTTAAGGCATACAAGGCACATTCATATGTTCCATGAGCGATATGTCTTCCTCTTTCTACCAATAATGGAGACATTGGAAAACCGATTTTTCTGATTTCTTTCGGGCTTAAGGATTGATTCAATAGTTTATACCAATACTCAGAGGTATGGGTCAGCAAAACATCTTCTTCACCTAATGCGACAGGTTCAAAAAAGTGGTCATCTCCAAATACACCTTCATAGATCAATTGTTCTTTTAATAATCCATACTTTTCCATCGGAAAACGATGTCCTTCTGGCAATGGATATTCGTAAATAGGGTGGTAGGCAATTTTTATCCCCATCTTTTCATTCGCTCATAATACTCCAAAATAAGCGGATCTACAATTATGTCTCTTGGCTCTATGGCTTTCTTCAAATATATACCACCCAACTTTCTGCATCTTGACAATGCCACATAGGTTTGACCAGCTTCAAAAGCTCCTTGTCCCATATCTATATTAACCCTGTCGAACGTTTTACCCTGACTCTTATGAATAGTTATGGCCCATGCCAATCGAAGAGGAAATTGAGTAAAACTTCCGGTTACTTCCGCATTGATTTTATTTGGATCGGTATGATCTGGCCGATATTTGATATTCTCCCAGCTCAACCTCGAAACTTTAATTGTCTTGTCTCTTCCATGTTCGTCCAGAATATCCACTAACAACTCTCCCTCTTCAATGTGTTTTAGGATTCCCAATGTGCCGTTCACAAATTGTTTTTGCAAGTCATTTTTGACAAACATTACCTGCGCTCCTCTTTTTAAAAGAAGTTGACTCTCTGTTGGAAAAAATGATGGAGCAAAATCACCTTCAACTTTGGCGTAAAATATAGCGGGAGGTTCATCTATCTCAGCCAGTGATTCTTTGTTGATCTGGTCTGCTGTGGCATTTCTAGCACACAAATTAATCAAGTATTGCAGATCATCAGGTGGGGCACTTACCCGTTCATTGAGTTCCATTAAATCATCATAATCAAAGCTCCTTTGCCTGATATTATCCAGTAATCTGATAAAATGTTTTTCATCTTGCCTGAAAACCTGATGTAGTTCTATCATATTTAATTCGCAATCAGAAGAAAAAACCCGGGCTGAAAAAAAATAAGGGCTCTCATAAGTCTCTCTGAAAAACTTACGTTCAAATTCAGAAGAAATAACAGGAGGTAGTTGGAATAAGTCTCCAAAAAAAACCATTTGAACCCCTCCAAAAGGCTGGTTATTGTTGCGTTGAATTCTCAAAAAAAGATCAATGTTATCAAGTACATCAGCTCTAACCATCGAAACTTCATCAATGATGATACCATCAAATTGATTAAAAAATCTATAATCTTTTCTACGTACAATTTCTGAACGATCCAACATTCTTGGAGGAAAGCCAAAAAAAGAGTGAATGGTTTGACCTCTTACGTTTAAAGCAGCAATTCCGGTAGGTGCCAGCACAGCAAACTTCTTCTTGGTTGTACTCCTGAAAAGCTGCAGTAGAGTGGACTTGCCTGTGCCAGCTTTGCCGGTAATGAAAAAATGTTCATTACTCGATTCCAGCTGATTGAGCACATCTACATACTCAGGATGTAAAGATAATGGTTGCTTTTCTCTGAGATCCAATGCTGGGTATCTTCCGATATATTAGGAATGAATAAACTTTAATCCAAATGTACTTCCATCTCTTCAACCCCTACTATTTTTACTGAAATATTTTCTTTCAGTGTAGTTGCCAATGATAAGCCAACATAGTCAACTTTTATAGGAAACATCTTATGGGTGCGATCTACCAAAACGGCAACTTCAATTTTACCAGGCAAACTCTCCATCAATGGTTTGAAAGCGTAAAAAATGGTGCGTCCTGTATTGGCTACATCATCCACTAAAATAACCACTTTAGAATGAAGATCTCCTAACATGGGTTCAAATACAATATCTGAACCAATAGGGTTGGCAGGATTTAATCTAATCCTCCTTGTCGTCACCGGGGTCTCTACAATCTTTTTAAGTTTTTTTTCCAATAGTTTAGCAAAGCCAAATCCATTGTTATTGATCCCCGCCAAAATGATCTCATCATACTGAAAATTGTTTTCAGCAATTTGGTAAGCCAATCGCTGGATCTTTTGTTTTACAGATGTATCATTCAATATAAGCATCTCGGGTTGTTATAAGGCTTGAATGATGTCATACTGTGTTACAATATGTGAAGCCCCCATATTGTCTTTCACAATAACTGCAGGATTGGCTTTAGACATATATTTATTTAATTCTTTCACCGGCATATCCAAAGATACGACTGGAAAGGCAGGATCCAGGATCTCTTCAGCTGGTGTATCGATATTTTTTAGTGGATTGTTGAGTATGTGTTCCAATATCTTGGATTCAGTGATAGAACCAACCAGTTCGTCTCCTTCACTTACAGGTAATTGAGAAATGTCATTGGCCTTCATCAACTTCAAAATGTCTTTTAACTTATCTTTCTTATCAACACTTATAAATCCTTTGACAACTTTTTTATTTAAAACATCTCTTACTTTGAGTTCCACATCAAGGAATCCTCTTTCACGCATCCAGTCATCATTAAATATTTTTCCGATGTACCTGCTTCCGTGGTCATGAAAAATAATGACAACCACATCATCCGCAGTAAAACGATTTGCCAATTGATGAAAGCCCGCCATAGCACTGCCACCACTGTAACCAAGTAAAATTCCTTCTTCCCGAGCCAATCTTCTTGCAGCCAAAGCAGCATCCTTGTCAGTCACTTTCTCAAAATGATCTATCAAATCAAAGTTGACATTTTGAGGCAAAATGTCTTCACCAATTCCTTCTGTGATGTAAGGGTAAATTTCTTTTTCATCAAAAATGCCAGTCTCTTTGTACTTCTTAAATACACTGCCATAGGTGTCGATACCCCACACTTTTATGTTTGGATTCTTTTCCTTTAAATATTTTGCAGTACCTGAAACGGTGCCTCCAGTGCCAACACCCACGATAAGGTGAGTTATCTTTCCATCGGTCTGATCCCAAATTTCGGGCCCGGTAGATTCATAGTGTGCCTGTGTATTGGACAAATTATCATACTGATTGCACCAAAAAGAATTGGGAATTTCTTTGCTTAGCTTTTCTGCTATAGAATAATATGATCGTGGATCGGTGGGTTCAACATTGGTGGGACATACAATAACATCGGCCCCATGTGCTTTCAACAAGTCAATCTTTTCCTTACTTTGTTTGTCGCTGGTAGTAAAAATACACTTATAACCTTTTACACAGGAGGCAATGGCAAGCCCCATTCCTGTGTTACCGGATGTACACTCAATAATGGTGCCACCTGGTTTGATTTTACCTGCTTTTTCAGCATCTTCAATCATCTTTAATGCCATGCGGTCTTTAATTGAATTGCCGGGATTAAAAGTTTCAACCTTTCCCAAAACCAGGGCAGGGTGGCCGTCTTTCACTTTATTGATTTTCACCATAGGAGTGTGGCCTATCGTTTCCAGAATGTTGTTCTTTATTTGCATGTTCTTATATTGTTGCAAAGATAAATCAATACATCCGCGCTGCAAAGGTTTAATAAACAACACTACCCATTAATGCTTGATGGTTTTATATTTTATTTAGAAAAATAACAACTAAGCAAATTATTGAATTGTTTTATCCGCGCATCTATGCAAAATATCAATCATATATAAAAATCACAATATTAAATTTTTATCATAATATTGAGGATGATCCAGGGTCATAAACCGGTAAATTGTTAATAAATTCAAAACATATTATTTTTAGTTAAATAAATTGCAACAAATATTAATCTGTGTGCGTTCTATATTTTGACTATAAACCAAATAATATTTTGACATGTTTGTTGCTGTTTTTGCTTCTTTAATCTCTGTTGTCAACCCCTTGGGAGCCGTGCCTCTCTTTTTGGCGCTCTCAAAAGACCACACGGCACGGGAAAGGGCTATTACAGCCCGCCAAACCAGCATTTATTTCACCTTGATCCTGCTTGCCTTTTTCTTAGCAGGAAGTATGATTTTATCTTTTTTTGGTATCAATATTAATGCCATGAGGGCTGCAGGTGGCTTAATTATTCTAGCTTCAGGATATTCTCTACTTAGTGGTAAATTTGAACAACACAAAGCAGTAGATCAAAAAGTCAGACAAGAAGCAATGCACAAAAGTGATATTTCATTTTCTCCAATGGCAATGCCTATGCTTTCAGGGCCAGGTTCCATTTCGCTATTAATCGGATATTATACCACTTATGCTGATTGGTGGCTGCGACTTGGGATAATGGGTGTGATTGTGTTATGCGGTGTAGTTGTCTATTTTATTCTTAAAATGGCACCTGCTTTGAGCAAATTATTAGGCGAAGGGGGGCTAAAAGCCATTTCCAGAATAATGGGCTTCATTGTAATGTCAATTGGCATACAATACATCATCAATGGAGGAGTAGCGCTCTTTAGGCAAGCGATGCTTTGATTTTTTTACTCTATTAAAAAACTCTCATCAAAGGCAAAGGGTAGGATAGAAGCGCCACTTTCGGCAACAAGCACTTTAGCAGACCGGGTGTAAATAAGCAGCCTAATAGGACTTTTTTGGATGCGTTCATACTCTAAAATTACCTGCCTGCATGCACCGCAAGGAAAAACGGCTCTCTCAATGATGCCATTCTGATTTCTGGCTGTAATTGCCATTGTCAATACCTTTGTGCCAGGTTTTGCAGCTGATAAATGATACAAGGCTACTCTTTCTGCACACATACACAAAGGATAGGAGGCATTTTCCTGATTTGAACCTCCAAGGATAGTGCCATCTGCTAATACAATTCCTGCACCCACACTGAACCCGGAATAGGGAGAATAGGATAAATCCAACTGTCTAATAGCTTCATTGATAGCCCTTTGGTCGCCTTCAGAAAGATGGTCAGCTTGTATTTCTTTTAATCTGATTTCTTGTTCTATGTTGCCCATAGGATTTATATGGTCTTAAATGTAACCATTACAAAAGCAAAAACCGATCCAAATTTCTGTAAACGAAAAAAGGTCTGAAAAATCAGACCTTTTGTACCGAAGGCGGGACTCGAACCCGCACACTATTGCTAGCACTGGATTTTGAGTCCAGCGTGTCTACCAATTCCACCACTTCGGCATCTTTAGCGGCTGCAAAGATATAAATAAATCTCTTTTATTGAACATTCAGGTTAAAAAAAAGGCTGACTTTTTAATGTGTCAGCCTTAATATTTTGTTTATTAGAACATTATAAACTTGGATCTTGCTCCACATTGAGCTCTGCCAAAATATCCAATGCCCCAGTTAAATTCGAAAACAAGTCCGGCAAAGTACGGATTGGTTGATTTCCTTTCTGCAACGCCAGCTGGAATTGGGTGAGAATTAACGTCTTTTTTAACTATGTCAGTAAAACCATATTCAAAACGTAAACCCAGGATGCCGCTAAATCTACCATCATTACCCATAATATTGGCGCCGAAACCCAATACACCGGCAAAATTTGTATTGTTGAAACCATCTTTTACATCGGTTCTTAAATTGCCAACGATGCCATCCATGTTTCTCAACATAGATACTTTAGGTCCTAATTCAAAATACCCAAGATTCTTGGCATTTCTGTACAAAGCATAGATATCTATTGCTTTCCACTCATAAGAATAACTTGGCTCACCCGCATTGGTGACCTCAACATCCTGACGGCTTTTGTTGTAAAAAGCTTCCAAAGAAAGTCCGTTGTATTGCCAGTTAATCCCCAATTTACCTCCATACCCAAAGCCGGAAGTCAGACCCAATTCATGGTTGTATCCTGTGGCTTCTTCGATGGCGGCACTGTAAAATCCTGAAGCACCATACTGAACTTTTAGACCTGCATCAAACCATACAATTTGTTTTTGTGCAAATAGACCTGTTGTCATGAACAGAGCTGCTACTAGTAAAAATTGTTTCATTTTTAAGTTGTTGTTTTTGTACCTTGCAAATATATAAAATCTTTTAATAAGTCTTACTTACCTCCTTGTAAGAACGGATATCTGTAGTCAGATGGGGGTACAAAATTCTCTTTTATCGTTCTGGGTGACAACCACCTGTACAAATTGAGTACAGACCCGGCCTTGTCATTTGTGCCAGAAGCTCTCGCCCCGCCAAATGGCTGCTGGCCCACAACAGCTCCGGTTGGCTTATCATTGATGTAAAAGTTACCAGCAGCATTTCTTAACGCGTTTACTGCCTCCTGAGTAGCATATCGGTCATTTGAAAAAATGCTGCCCGTTAATGCATAAGCAGAACTGCTATCAACAAGTTTAAGCGTTTCACTGTACTTTTCATCTTTGAACACATAAATAGATAAAACCGGCCCAAATAATTCTTCGCACATGGTTACGTATTTTGGGTCCTGAGCTAAAATGATGGTAGGTTCTATGAAAAATCCTTTCTTTTTACTGTGCTTCCCACCAGCAATGATTTTAACCGTCTTATCGACCTTAGCCTTCTCTATGTATGAAGTGATTTTATCATATGCTTTTTCATCAATAACTGCATTGATAAAGTTTCCAAAATCTTCGGGTGATCCCATTTTGAAGGATTTCAAATCTTCAATCAGGTGCTTTTCTACTTTCTTCCACAATGATTCTGGTATATAAGCTCTTGATGCTGCTGAACACTTCTGTCCCTGATATTCAAAAGCGCCTCTTGACAATGCAGTTGCTACTTGTTTGGCATCAGCAGAAGGATGTACCATCACAAAATCTTTTCCACCGGTCTCTCCAACAATTCTAGGATAGGACTTGTATTTGGTTATGTTATTTCCAATTTGTTGCCAAAGTTTTTGAAAAACGCCCGTACTTCCTGTAAAATGTAAGCCCGCAAAATCTGGATGATTGAATATAACGGATCCCGCAGTAGGGCCATCTACATAAACAAGGTTGATAACACCTGCAGGAAGGCCTGCTTCTATCAATATATCCATTATTAGTTGTGCAGAATAAATCTGTGTTTCCGCTGGTTTCCAAACCACTGTATTTCCCAACAAGGCCGGAGCGCCAGGCAAATTTCCGGCAATTGATGTAAAATTAAATGGAGTCAATGCGAAAACAAAGCCCTCCAGTGGTCGGTACTCTAATCGGTTCCAGGTTCCGGCAGGGCTTTCTGGTTGAATAGCATAAATCTCGGTCATGTATTGTACATTGAACCGGAAAAAATCTACCATCTCACATACACAATCAATCTCAGCCTGGTACACATTTTTGCTCTGTCCAATCATGGTAGCTGCATTCATCTTTGCCCTGTAAGGCCCGGCCATAAGATCTGCAGCTCTTAAAAAAATTGCTGCCCTGTCTTGCCAGTCCATTTCTGACCAACTCTGTCTGGCCGAAAGTGCCTCGTTGATTGCTGATTCTACATGGCTCTTATCTCCTGCATAATAGTGACCTATTACTTTTTCGCGATCGTGCGGTGCATGAATGGCAATTTTCTTTTTAGTCTTTATTTTTTGACCTCCTATATACATTGGTATATCGGCTTGCTTGGACTTCATGGATTTGATGGCGTCCTGCACCTCTTTTCTTTCTTTACTTCCTGGTGCATATGACAATACCGGTTCATTTTTAGCAACTGGTACTTTAAAAAATGCATTTGACATAATGAACTATTTTTAATTTAATTTTGATCTTTTTACCAGATACGTTTGCAAGATGGAACCAAAACCTTCCTTGATATCAGCTTCCACAAATTCAATTTTATACTGCAAACACCGCATCTTTAAATTTTCTGTAAACGACTTTACCTTTTCTACATAATAAGGCTTCACTTCGTTGCTTTGCAATTTCACCTTTTCTCCCGATTCCAAATCTATGAATTCATAAGGTCTGTTCTCAAATTCAAATTCCAGCTCATGCTCTTTATCAGTTACATGAAATAAAATGACTTCATGTTTGGCATACTTCAGGTGCTGCAAGGCAGCAAATAATTTTTCCATATCTTCTGCATTGTCAAACATGTCACTAAATATAATGACCAGTGACCTCTTATGTATAGCATCTGCAATTTGATGTAATGCATCAGCTGCTGCTGTTGTCTTTTCTGATTCTTTGTCCTGAATCAACCTGTCAAGGAAAGTCAGCAGTAATTGATAATGTGTGGTAGAAGATTTACAGACGGTATGTTCAACCAACTTATTGTCAAACATACTTAATCCAAAAGAATCCCGCTGCTTTTTGAGTAGATTCATGATGCAGGCTGCTCCAACGGCTGAAAACTGCAGTTTATTGAGCTGACCCGGGACTTGAGGATAATACATGGAAGAGGATGTGTCAATTATAATTTGGCACCTTAAATTGGTTTCTTCTTCAAACTTTTTGACAAACATTTTGTCACTTCGGGCATATACTTTCCAATCAATATCCTTGGTGGATTCTCCCGGATTGTACAAACGATGCTCAGCAAACTCAACTGAAAAACCATGAAATGGACTCTTATGGAGCCCGATTATAAAGCCTTCAACCACCTGTTTGGCCAGAAGCTCCAGGTTTTCTATCTGCTTTAAATCAAATTGCTCAAAAAACTTCATCCGGCTATCTTTATCTGATGCAAAATAACAAAAAATATGGCACATGACCAGACTGATTTAACAGCCTGCCACTCTAATTGTTATAATTTCACCTTTGAAAACAGAAAAAAAAAACAATTGATTTATCATATTTTAATAAACCACCTGTAACCCAGCATCTTTTGTCCCTTGAGGGTTACCAAATATTTACCTGATGAGAATTCAGCTCCTATCATCTCTCCTTTTTGAAATGGCTTTGACTCTATCATTCTGCCATTTTCATCAAAAACCTGGATTGTAACGTTGTTTTCCTCGACCTGGACTTCAAATCCACCGGCACCTAAACTTGGTACAAGTTTCCAGTTAGGCTCAATATCTGTAAGTTCATGGTCATTCAACAGATCTTCGACAAATCCGATTTTTTCGAGGACATCATTAATTTCGTTATTCAACATAAAATGGCGCCAAAGCAAGCCAGTCCTATGATTTTGAATCATGCCCACAATAGGTCCCTGATCAATGGCCAGGTAACTATCAGCATACCAGTTTTTTGAAGGATTGAAGGCATCATAAAAGCCATAAGTACCCCATAATTTTTCTCCTTCCACAAAATAAAAGTAACGCAAGGCATCCATGCTGTATTCAGGGGTGTATGGCATAGAGGACAAGGCTGCAGTAGGTGTAATGGTACCATTATCCCGAGAAACTGGTTCATGGGCTACATAGCCATTGGGATCGTCACTAGCTGTTATTCCCCAGCAATCAGCTGAATACGATTTGTGCTTCAATGGATTTGAAACACAATATGCCCGGTTTATAAGGGTATGTTGTTGATTTTGGACAAAATAATTACAATATTGATCTTTTATCCCCCTTGGGTCAAAACCTAGATAAGAATAATGGGCAAAAAATAAAGGGCCTCCATACGCAGGGCCAACAGGCAATTTATAGCCATAATAACTTAAACCATTTTTATAATTTCCTCCTGCCCAACCTGATTTCCAGTAGGTTGCCGGCACCGCGTGGGTAGGAGAGGAGATGGCCAGAAGATATACAATTAGCGCTTCATTATATCCTCTAATGGCATGATTGATCCGCCATTCATGCTGGGGAGACCAATGCCAGTATAGAACACCGCTATTGTTTTTACTATAAAAATCCCATTCTACAGCTTCCCACAATTTGGTTATGATTTTGCGGAGTGCCTGTTCGTCAGGTGAACTTCCATCAAAAAATGACCTGGCTGTAAGCAAACCTTCCATTAAAAAAGCAGTTTCCACCAAATCTCCACCATTGTCATACTGGCCAAATTGAATCACATCCCCATTTCTACCATCCATCCAATGAGGAAAAACACCGTGAAATTTATCAGCAAATTGTAAAAAACTCACGATTTTCAGAAGGCGCTGTAGCCCTTGTTCACGGCTGATATAATCATTTTCAATTCCTACCAAAATGGCCATGATACCAAACCCTGAACCTCCAATGGTTACAAGGTCTCCACTACTATCCCTTTCTCTTGCCAGTCCGCACGATGGGTGGGCAAAATCCCAGAAATATCGAAAATTGGCTTCCTGAACCATATCCATCAATTCCTCATCTGTCATCCTGGTTTCAGTAACAAGCAAGGTGTCTGATTTTGCAATTGGTTCCAACAAGCCATTTAATGCCTGAATATAAACACGATAACTTTCAAGCGTATCTGGATTGGTAAAATGTAGGTAATTATTTGAAGTAGTTCTTTGTAAGTCTGTAAAAGACGCCTCATTTTTTGAAATTCTGATTTGGAAATATGCCGCATCACTGCCAGAATATGCCCATTCAAATTCGGCATGCCTTTCAAAGGCATTCACGGATAGTGCAATGCTGTTTTGAGCAGCCAGAGCTACACCCCATAGGAATAAAACGAAAAACAACGTCAAAGTTTTATTCATTACCAGCCATTGTTTTGATCCAACACACCGTCACTTAAATCAATTTCTGTTTGAGGCAAGGGAAATCTTTCATGTTTATTGTCAATAAAAGGTTTACCCGCTGCACGCATTACATCTCCGGCTATACCCCAACGAACAAGATCAAACCACCTGTGCTGTTCCATGGCAAGTTCAACTCTTCTTTCTTTTCTAATTTTGTCGCGAAGTTGAACCTGATCTGTAGTAGTAATGTCGGCTAATATAAAATTATTGGTGCCACGTGCTCTTTTTCTGATCTGGTTTACCAATGGAAGGGCAGCCGCTCCATTACCCAATTCATTGTACGCTTCCGCAGCTAATAAAAGAATATCCGCATAACGCAGCAATCTCAAATTACCTGGTCCATTATCCTGCAAGCCAGCATGTTTAGGAACCCATGCCTTTTGGTTGTATCTTTCATTTAAAATATCAGGATTATCTTCAACTTTGGTCGAACCATCAGGCAAAATTTCACCTACATAAATCACAGTAGCCTGTCTACGGGGGTCGCCTGGTTCATAGGCTGCAATCAGGTTGTCGCTTGGCCTATTAAATCCCCAACCAAGATTAGGCACACCTCTAACGCCCTGGACCATATTATAAGGACTGGCTCCCGGACCTGCAACAGCAGCCTGTATGGCTACAGCACTTATTTCAAATACACTCTCCGGGCCTTGTTCTCCTTTTGATGTAAAAATTTCAGCATAAGAAGGCATAAGCGCATATTCGTTACTGCTCATGATAGCCTCGCATTGTTCAACGGCTTTGTTATACTCTTTTTTAACCATATACAATTTTGCCAAGATGCCTCTTGCAGCGCCTTTGCTCACCCTGCCAATATCAGCAGCAGCGTATTTACTCCTTTCGGGCAGCACTGCCATAGCATCTTGAAGGTCTTTTTCAATTTGATTGTACACATCATTGATGGGAGCCCTTTGCTGTGTGAAAAATTGATCTTCTGTCAATATGCTTGTTATTAAAGGAACCTCCCCATACCATTGCACCAAGCGGAAGTAACAAAACGCCCTCAAAAATTTAGCTTCACCTAAGAGACGGGCCTTGAGATTTTCATCCATGTCAATGCCAGGTATGTTTTCAATGGCAAGGTTTGCCCTGAATATAGCCTGATAATGGCCGGTCCACATAGAAGAATAAGTAGAATTGGTAGCATTGGTCTGAAATTGATCTATCTCAGCCAAATACAATGCATCATTTTCCGAACTGCCTTTATCTGAATCATCACTAATAATATCTGTAGCTCCAAGGTAGGGTAGTGCTGTAAATTCCCATGACCTGAAAATATTGTAGATAGCATTAACGGATTGTAATGCATGATCCTCATTCTCAAAAAAGGTATCATAAGTTAACTGACCTCTGGGTTTTCTATCCAGAAAATCACTTGAACATGAAACCAATATAAAAGTAATCGCAATGATTAATGTGGGTTTAAATATCTTATTCATTCTCATGACTTAAAATTTTAGATCTAGACCAAATTGAGTAGATTTTGCTATTGGGTAGCTGCCGTTGTCAAAGCCAACTTCAAATGGATTACTGGAATTGGCAAACTCCGGTGAATAACCCGTGTATTTTTGACGGGTATAGAGATTGTTTCCTGAAACATAAATTCTCAGTGAACCAATTTTAATTTTTTCGCAAATGCTCTGAGGTAGGGTATATCCTAAACTCAAAGTTCTCAACCTCAAAAAACTACCGTCCTGAAGAAAACGATCACTTACTCTGTAGTTATGACCCCCATTGGTCACCCTTGGTTCAGTTGTACTAGGATTGTCTACCGTCCATGCATCGGCAACGTGCTGTTCCCAATTATAAACAGCAAATCTAAATGTCTCTTTTGAATTGTAGACCTTGTTGCCACTTACGCCAAGCAGGTCTGCTGAAAAGTCAAAACCTTTGTAATCACAATTAAAAGAAAATCCGTAAGTAAGTGTAGGTATTGGACTTCCGAGATAAACGCGGTCGTCCTCATCAATCACCCCATTTGCATCGATGTCTTTAAATTTGATATCACCTGGTTTTTCACCACCAATTGTAGCTGATGAAGCAATTTCTTCTGCATTTTGGAAAATACCTTCCACCTGATATCCGTAAAAGGCGCCAATTGGTAATCCTACTTCAGTATGGGTTGCAGGTTCTCCTTGAAGGAAGGCTGAAAAAATCTCGTTTTTACCTTGAGCAAGTTTGGTTACTTCATTGTGAACAGGTGATAGATTGGCTCCTAAACTATAAGAAAATGTTCCCGCTTTGTTGTATTTTATACTCAGATCAAAACCTCTGTTCAAAACTTCTGCAGTGTTAACAACCGGATTGCTCTGTGATCCAACATAACTCGGTATGGGCACAGATGAAATAATGTCGTAAGTAAGCCTTCGGTACCAGTCAGCTTCTATGGTAAGTTTACCTTCAAAAAAGGAAGCATCTATCCCTAAATCTGCCTGGCTGGATGTTTCCCAATGAAGGTTGGGATTACTCAGAGTAAGCAGGGTAGCACCCTGACTTAGACTTTCTGTACTGCCAAAAACTCCATAAAGGCCACTGCTGACTACGCCCGCCGAAGGATAAGTACTTGCTGATGCCTGATTACCAAGAATTCCATAGCTCATCCGCATTTTAAGGTCGGTAAATATATTTAGTCCTTCAATAAAAGACTCTCGTCCCAGATTCCAACCTAAACTTGCGGAAGGAAAATATCCGGTCCTGTTTTCTTCAGTAAATCGACTGGACTGGTCTCTTCTAACCGACCCAGTAAGAAAATACTTATCCTTCAATGAATAGTTTACTCTGAATAATTGCGAAACGAGTGCTTCATCAACGGCTCCTCCATAATTCATTTGAGTTGTGTCATTGCCCGATGATAAATACAAAAGTTCATCTGCCGTACCCGGGAAATGCTCACGACTTCCTCCAATCCATTCACTGCTTCTCTCTTCTGCAGTATAACCTCCAAGTACCGTTAAGGAATGATCTTTACCAAGGTCGAAGGCATAGGTAACTGTTTGTTCCCAAATCCAGTTATTGCCAGCACTCTGCCCCACAGATAGTCTGTCGGAGCCATTTCTTTGAGAGGCACTTACAGCAAACTCAGGTTCAAAATATTTGGATTTGTCGCGAGATCGATCATAACCAAAATTTGTTTTTAATCTCAATCCTTTTATGGGTTGTGCCTCCAAATAAGCATTGCCAAAAAGCCTTTCCCCATTACTGAAGTTGTTGCTTTTGTAAAACTGGTCTGCCAATGGGTTAGCAAGGGCTAAACCAAAAAAAGTCGGGTCCGTAAATGCACCATCTGCAGTATAGGGACTAAGCACAGATGGCATCCTATAAGCTGATGAAACCACATTAGGGCCGTTTTGACTCTTAGAAATTAGAAAAGAAAGGTTGTTTCCAAAAGTGAGCCAATTATTAAGTTTTGTATCTGTATTTAATCGGAATGTTCCTCTTTTAAAACTGGTATTTTTTAATATGCCATCCTGATCAAAATAGTTAGCAGAAAAGTTATACGTAGTCTGCTCATTTCCTCCGCTGGCAGCCACCTGCACGTTGTAAATAGGAGCTTCTCTAAAAATTTCTTTTTGATAATTGGTGCCTTCACCAAAAATAGAAGGATCAGGATAGTAGTTTTGGCCTCTCAATGAATTATAGGCAGTGGCAAATTGTTGCCCATTTAGCATTGCAATTTCTTTGGTAATAGATTGAGTGCCATAATAGGTTGACAATGAAATTTGTCCTCCTTTTTTTTGCCTTCCGTTTTTGGTGGTAATGATAATCACTCCATTGGCGCCCCTGGAACCATAAATGGCCGCGGCTGATGCATCTTTCAATATTTCAATGCTTTCAACATCCTGTGGATTTACCAGTGAAGCATCATAAGTTATCATACCATCAATAACATAAAGAGGGTTGGCATTGTTGAGCGTGCCTGTTCCCCTTATTCTAATAACTGCTCCCGCACCGGGATTACCAGACGCGGGTGTAACATGTAGCCCCGCCACTTTACCCTGAAGGGCTTGCTCAATGTTAGAAGTAGCAATCTTTTCGATTTCCTTGCCTTTAACACTGCTGATGGAGCCTGTAACATCACTTTTGCGCTGTACCCCATAACCTACTACTACCACTTGCTCCAGCATTACGCCGTCTTCACCCATTAATACATCAATAATGCTACGATCACCAACTATCATTTCCTGCATGGCATAACCTACATACTTGATTATTAATTTTGCACTGCCATTACTTACACTTAGCGTATAATTTCCATCCATATCGGTGACAGTACCTGACAAAGTACCAGCTTCTTCAATAGTTGCTCCAATAAGTGGTGTCCCATCTTTTGCATCCGTTATCTTACCGGATACGGTCCATTGTGCCAATAAGGTGGCCGCTAAAAATGGAATGAATAAAAAGGTAAATAAAATTCTTTTCATGGAATACGTGATTTTATTTTTTTGATTGTTGGATTGTTTCAAGCCATCCGCCACTAAAGCCTGCTTTCTGTAAACCGGAAACAATGTATTTATTCTTTTTCATAGTCTTCCATATTATCTCACTTTCCAGATTGGCCATCTGCAACAATATAGGTCCCTGATCAATACCAAGATAGTCAATATCAAACCATCCATTAGGGTGTTTATCATTTTTGTAAGTCAGATTAAATGCATCTTTAAACCCAAAGGGTCCTACTAAGTCTGTGTAATATTGATTCCACATAAATTTCAAAGCAGCTTCACATTCCTCAGGTGCAAAAGCAACTGAACCGCCAGCGGCAGTAGGAGCTATCGTGCCATCGTCTACAACCAGGCTGCTGCTGGCACCTCTTGCCCGGTAATCGAAAAATGTATATTTTTTTCCTTCAATTTGCAATTTACCATTATGGGGTCCATCACAAGCGGTCAGTCCCCAACAGTTTTCATTGTATCCATTGAAATTACCTGGATTAGAAAGGCAATACGCCCTATTGCCCAATGTAGCCTTTTTTGAATTTTCAAAATAGTCCAGGTTCTTAGTCTTCATGTATTTGTCCTTAATTCCTCTAAAGTCTATCCAGATATGGCTGTATTGATGACCAAATAATGGATCAAACTGAATGTGCTGTTGACCCATAAAATCTGACCATTCATAAGTCTCACACCAGGTTTCCCATGCTTGATCGGGTATAGGGTGGGTAGGGGAGCCCAAAGCCATAATTAATAGCACCATGGCCTCATTATAGCCCTTCCATTCTGAAGGTATAAAACCTGATTCTGGATGCCAGCCCATCGACATACTTTTGTGGCCGTTCATCATCCAGTTCCAATCTACTCTTAAATAGAGTTGGTCTGCTATTTTTCTTATTTCTATTTCTGTCGAATAGTCTTTGTCAAAATAACTTTGAACACTTAATATACCGGCCATCAGTAAGCCTGTATCGATGCTGGATAGCTCTACTTGTTTATACCGCGTAGCATCGTTTAAATTCAAAAAATGATAATAAAACCCCTTAAAACCGGATATGCCGGTAACTTCTTTTCCCTGCGGCAGTTTCCAAAGGGTTTGTAATGTTTTTAAGACCCTTTCAGCTGCTTTTTGGCGTGATACATATCCATTTTCTACCCCTACTATGTACGAAGAGAGGCCAAAGCCGGTGGCTGCAATGCTTGAAAAGGTAAGCGTAGGGTATCGATCAGGAATTTGATAATTGTTTTTATCTGCCAAATCCCAAAAGTAGTGAAAAGTCCTCTTTTTTAAATCTTCTCGCTTATATGGGACATTGCGATTACAAGCAGCAAGCAAAAGCAAACCACTAATAAAAATAATAATACGCATGAATGAAAGAACTTAGGTTCTAAAAAAAAGTGACAGGAGCCTTCAATAGACTCCTGTCAACATCATTTCACATCAATATTTGATAAACTTGGCAACGCCAACTAGTTTATTTTCAGAGTTATAACTGGTTAATATGTAGGTTCCTTGCTTAAAGGAGGTTACATCAATTCTCTGCTCTTCCAAATTGCTGGTATGTTGTACATTGGCAATTCTTCTGCCAAGTACATCCGTAATTTCAACCCTGGATGTCCTGTCACCATGTCTGACTGTGAGAATATTAGCTACCGGATTTGGAGCTACCTGCAGACTTGATATATCCAGTTCATCTTCAGTTGCAACAAGGTCGCCACAATCACCACCATCTACTTTGATATCATCAAAGTAATAAACCACATCTGAAGTAGGAACATTGTTGATATCCCAAATCAAAGTTACTCTGGCATAGAGGCCATCATCTACGATGGGTGTAGTGGAAAAGTCCCATGTCAGTTCTTCCCATTCATTGGCCTTGGTATTAACGATGGTGTTATCACCTGATGAAGGAGCACCATCTTTCAAAGGTCTTTCCAACTTCATGGTAATGGCTCCAACCTGTGGAGAAAGCACCTTCATCTTGATAAGTTTATTACTACCAAACTGAATGTAGGATGACAAATCGGTATACATTCCTTGCCATACTTGTTCTCCACTGGCCTTTTCAATGGCCTTACCTACTTTTACAGATTTATTAACGTTGTCTTGTTTTGGATTGTCAACCAACTCAAATCCGCCTGAATTGTCAGATGGAAAATATTTCCATTTATCGGAAACAAAAGCAGCATCGTCAAAATTCATGATACAGCCATCATATGGCGCATGGTTAAACTGGAAATTGTCGATATAATAATTATCAACCGTCGTGTTTTCAACACCTCCATTCAAAAATACACAAACTCTTTGGTGGTTGTTTCCTTTTTCACTGCTGAAGTCAACTGACAATGTTTGCCATTCTCCAGTCTTGGTTATTTCAGTCCAAATTTCTTTAGCTGGACTTGTTCCTCCTTCTAGTTTCAACAAAACAGGTGCTGCTTTTTCTGAGAGAACCTGAATACTAAGCTGGTTAAATACTTCCAAATTCAAGCCATCTGGTACCAAAGCACACAATGCAGCCCATGGCTCGTTGGCAGGATCTTTAAACAAACCAACTTTAGTAGAGCTGTTGACAGTAGAACTAGTAGGGTTATTTACCACAGTTAAATGTTGTGAGCCCGCACCATATTCATAATTGCGCTGGCACTCAAAGTCATCAACAATGGTTGAAATTGGCTCCGTATTTTCGCATGGATCTACTGTAGCTTCACTTTGATTTAAATTGTCAAAATAATAAACTGTTCCAGCCTCTTCAACATTTGGATTGAATATGAACCTCAAAGAAGCCCAGTCGGTAATGCCCTGATGAGAGGTAAAGTCAAATGACAATGTCTCCCAATTACCGGCATTTTTAATTTGTCTTTCTACTTCTTTATTACCTGCACTCACACTTTCCAATTGCATAATTACAGATTTTGCTCCAACTGGGGCCCAAACCTGAACGTTGTATTGCGGCTTGGTTGATATATCTATAACACCAGGTGCTACAGCGGCTAATGTAGAGAAGGCAGAACTACCTTTTGCATATTGACCTACCTTTGCTGAGATGTTGGGTGCAACTGCTGATGGGTTAATAACTACTTCAAATGTACCGTGAATAGTTGTCAGCTGATCCAATGGTTCCCATGGCAGGAATGCTCCATTTTCAAAAGTTTCAAGATCAGCTGCCGTTTTTTCACCCCATTCAATGTTATCGATAAAATAAACATCACCTGGCTGTGGATCCGCACCGGCATTGAAGAATAACACTAGTTTTTTGTGACTGGCAATGGCTTGATCTGAAAAATCAATAACATAATCTACCCATTGATTTACATCCGTTACATTTCCCCATATTTCTTTGGCAGGACTTGCGCCTCCCTCCAATTTAAACAATACGGGTACCGCTCTTGGACTCCAGATTTTGATCTTTAACTGGTTGTTGGTACTTAGGTCGATTGGGCTCTGATAATCCATCAATAATGCAGCCCATTGTTCTGTTTGAGGGTCAGCATATCTTCCCACTTTGGCAGAACCGTTAACTGCATTTGGAGCAGGATTGGTAACAACTGTAAGACTATCCCAACCATTGACATAAGTTGCATTTCTATTGCACTCAAAATCATCCACAATCTTAGGATCTGGTGTAACCGTGGCACAAGCGCCTTGTGGAACTGCATAGATATTGTCAAAGTGATAAATATCTGCACTGGTTTCTACACCAGGATCAAAAAACAAGATTGCTTTGGTAAGGTGCTTGTAATCTTTCGCTGCTGAAAAATCAAAGGTGTATTCCTGCCACTGATCTACTAATCCAATATTAGCGATTTTTTCAACTGCAGGACCTCCCGGACCTTCCATTTTGAACAAAACCTGGGTAGCGGCACTGGCATGAATCTGCACTTTGAATTGGTTGTTTACACTAAGGTCAAAAGTGGCAGTTCCTCTGTCAGCCAACAACAGTGAATAGGAGTGTGCACCAGATTTGGTATATTTTCCAACTTTGGCTGTACTATTAACAACATTGGGTGCCGGATTGTCTACTGGTGCTTCTAAAGTACCATCTAGGCCTAGCCATCCCATTTCATTTCCAGTTTCAAAGGTCTCATATACCTCCTTGGCTTCTACACCACGGATGTCATCAAAATAGAAATCTGCTGCCTGTGGTGTTGTGAAAGGATTAAAAGCTACCAAAATTTTGGTAAGTGTGGTGAAGTTAGCTCCACCTGATAAGTCAAATGAATAATCAACCCATTGGTTGGCAACTGTGATATCCACAAATTTTTCAACTGCTTTGCCACCTCCTTCAAATTTTAATAAAGCTTTGGTTGGGGCTATCGGTGACCAAATCTTCATTTTTAGAAGGTTTAAGGTACTCAAATCAGCTGCAGCAGGTAAATCAGTAAGTAAAAAGCAAAAATCACTTTGATCATTGTTACTCACTTTTCCAACAAAGTCTGAACTGTTTACAGCATCTTTGGAAGGGTTGGCAATGCCCCCTTCATAGGATGCTCCATTGACGGCTGACCAAGGTAGCTTGGCCCCTCCTTCAAAATCTTCATATACCTGAGCATATCCTGAAAGGAAGCCAAGCATAAGAAACAAAACAAGGGTAAAGTTTCTCATCATAGATGTAATTTAGTTTGGTTAATTAATGTCTGCTTAGTACGGTAAACCTACACATAAACCAGTTAGCAAATGGTTTTAAATCAATTTTTCAACTCTCAAAACCATTTACACCACATCTTATGAAGTGTCTTTATAATGTAGATTTAACCAAATTAATTTGCCCTAAAAGCAAACTAACAAAGCAAAATTACGTAAATCGACTGAAATTAGCACAAAATTTACTACGCCAAAGCTACGCCAAATTGAAAAATTGACCCTAATCGGCCTTATTTCCGAAGAAAAAGTAAAATTTATTCAAAGCCAATGAAAAATTCTGAGAGGTTGACTTCTGGAGTTAATCCCAACTTCATTCTTAACCTATACCTCTTGTTTTCCAATCCACGGACCGAAATATTAAACAATGGAGCTATTTCTTTGGTGGCGAGGTTCATTTTTAAATATGCTGCCAATTTAAGATCCTGTGAAGTAAGCTCAGGATATCTCCCTAAGAGCTTTCTGAAAAAAACCTCGTGAATCTCGTGGAAATTAGCCTCAAACAACTTATTGTCATTCTCAGTCGACAAATTTTCATTGATTTGCCTCATCATTTTTTGATATTCCTTTTGGGTTAGCCCTTCTTCTGATTTTCTGATTTCTACCAGTTCCTCTTTGATTTCTAGTAATAACTCATTCTTTTTTATCAGGTGCAGGGTTGAGTTGGCCAGGTCTTGACTTTTTAGTCTGTTTTCTTCTTTTAATTTCTCATTGTCGAGGGCAATCATGTGCTCTCTCAACAACCTTTCATTTTCCCGTAAAATTTTTAACTTACTCTTTTTCAAAGCATTGGAATAATAAAATCCAAGTAAACCCATACAAAGGAGGGCTACAATTATATATGTCAGTATAGCCCATGTTGACAAATACCAGGGCGCCAACACCTTTAATATTATTTTTTTCTTGTCCCCGCCTGATGAAAACAAGGTTAACTGATAAACTCCATAGTTTAGATTATGGAATTGAATGTGGGCATGCCTGTCCCATTCCCCCCTAATTGAATCTCTACCTTCTAATAAGTAACTGTAAAAAATCTCTCGGTCGTAAACTGAAGTGTGAAAATACATTTCAAACGATCTGTCTTCGTATTCCAGTATTATCTGGGTAGGTGGAGCTTTCATCTTCACCCCTCTGGAACTTTGTAAATAATCAATTTCAAGACTTGATGCCTTTGACTGTGTCAACTTTCCAAAAAATGATTTTTCTACCAGCACATAGCCTTCCTCCTTCAAAATATAGATTTGGTTTTCGTCCCAACTACCAATAGCATTGTATTCCAGGCTGGGTTGGATAAACATCGTTTTTTTTGTCTTTCCTTCTAAAATAATCAAACTATCTCTATAAACCACAAAATAAGTGCTGTCAAAAGGCCCCTTCACACTGCCAACCCCTCTCCACTCTGTATTAAATGCATCTGTCAGATGGTTATATCTTAACAAACTATCGTTCAATTTTACATACACCTGTGATTTAAAAGTGCCAATCTCAATTTGTCTTGACATAGGAAGTTTATTCTTTCCTGTATATTCTTTTTCTGAAACTACCTCTGTCAACGAATCATTCAATATTATTTTGCGTAGATCTCCTCCCGGACCTGTAAGCCAAAAAGTATTATCCTTTTCTTGTGCCAACCTTTCGATAGCACCATTGCTTCCCCTGACTTTATGACTAAACTTCCAGCCATTGCGATTGATATAAACTACCAAGCCATTATAAGTACCTTGAAGTAAATAATCATTTTTATTTTTTATTTCTTGGGTGTACCAACTTCCTGTGCCTCTGAATAATGGTTTAGTTCCTTGATCTGTAATTAAATCGCAACCTGTATTGTGCGCACATATCAATCCATCCTCAGTTTTTAATAAATGCCAAACCTGTCCCTGAACCCCCGGCATTGGCAAATACCGGGCAACTCTACCTTCCTTTTCATTCGGCTTGAAAGCACATCGGTACAAACCTTGATTGGTGCCCAGGTATTTATATTCACCATAAACCGCCGCGGTATAAATGGTACCGAGATTGTCTTTTCTTCCATCATAATAGCGAATGGCTGATGATAAAGAAACATAGGCTATCCCTTTATCGAGGCCTAGCCATAATCCTCTTTCCCGATCTTTGCACAATGAAAGTACGGTATTATTTTGTAAGCCGGCAGCAGTGTTTAGATTGACAATGGTGTTCTGAAAGTGATTATACAAAATAACACCTCCTTTGATGGTTGCAAAAGCATAAAGTCCTTTGCCCAGATATAACGCTTTGTTGATTTGCAATTTCTTAAGGTGCTGGTTGAGTCCATGCTTCCATGGCAAACACTTACCATTATGGATAATAAACGCACCATCTTCATTTGTACAGGCAAGAATACCGTCATCCAAAGGCAATAGTCCTGTAATAGTTAGGTTCGCCAGCCTTTCCGTGCCTTCAACCAACAACCAATCTTTTTGGTTACTGATAAATAATCCTTTATTGATTGCCGGCAAATACAGAGCTCCTTGAACCTCGGTAATAAACATTATCGTTCCGGGTATTTCAATCTTTACTATTTGTAAGCCATCATAAACAAATAGCCTTCCAAATGATTGAAAATAAATCTTATCCTCAACAGAGGTGATATGCCATACTTCTTCTCTAAAAAAAGAAGAATCCCTGACCAGATGGGTAAGACTTGTGTATTTTAATTCATTACCACCAGCCTCTTCCCAAAATCCAAATTCACCGTAAGCACCTGTATAAATTCTATTTTTATGGCAGTAGACTGACCTGATACTTTTGCCTTCATTTAAACTAAAAAAATTCCAATTGCCACCATCAAATCTCAACAACCCTTGATCATTGCCTATGTACATAACCTGGTTATCTCCCTGATCGATGCTCCAGTTTTGGCTTGCCGCTTTATATTCGTTTGGAAAATAGTTTTTCAAATAAGGAACTTCCTGGCCCAAAACAGTGGTCGCCAAACCCAGGAGAGCCAAGGCCATCATTAATAACAAAGGCCTTTTGTGCATCATGGGTTATGGTATTTCTCACCTTTGATTATGGTATAAGCTCTGTACAATTGCTCCACCAAAAAAAGTCTGATCATTTGATGCGAAAAAGTCATTTTTGAAAGTGATAGAATTGCGTTGGCACGCTTTTTCACTTCATCACTCCATCCGAATGCCCCTCCGATTGCAAATACAATCTTTTTTGTACTATTAACCTGGTGTTTTTCTAAATAGAGGGCCATTGCCTCAGATGTATATTCCTTCCCTTTTTCATCCAACAAGATTAAAAAATCATCATTCTGTAATTGTGCTAAATAAGATTTTCCTTCTAATTCTAACAATTTGAGGGTATTACCCGGATGTTTTACATCTTTCATTTCAATGTAATCAAACGAGGTATAGTGTGGTAATCTGTCCAAATAAATTGAAATGCCTTGCCTAAGATAACTTTCATTTGTTTTACCAATACACAAAACAACTATTTTCATGTGCCTGACGTTTTACCAGCTGGCAAATGTTTCATTGAAAATTTTTTCAGTTAGCTGGTTTATGATGTCCTTATTGAGCTCCTCCTGGACACTTTGTAAATCCTGATCAGCTTCAAATGTCCTGAAAAAAGAATAAGAGCGGGAGTAATTTTCTTTTTCATTTTTATGGTTCGTGTACTGCACCTGTACTATGATTTCCAGTTTGTTCAAGGCAACTGTATTGCCTTCTTTTGGGGCTTCTGCGGTAACTCTGTAACCTGTAATCTGACCCCCAAAAACGACATCTGGATCCGTATCCTGAAGTTTTAACCTGGACTGATTGCGTATTTTAGTTCTCATCGCCTCAGAAAACTGAACGTCTATTTCTACAGGCGCATTGGGTGTGGCTAAATCAAAATTTTCTACATAAAAGGTATTCACATCTGATGGTATTGTTATGCCTTTAAAACCATAACACGAACTAAATAAAATACCCAAGGGCAATAGCATATATAAACCAGACAAGCTTTTTCTGAATTTTATACTTTTACTAATCCGGAATATCATATTGTTTGATTTTGCGATACAAAGTTCTCTCAGAAATCCCCAGTTCATCTGCAGCATCTTTTCTCTTACCCGCAAATTTTTTTAGCGCTTTTTTTATCATATCCTTCTCCATGTCCTCCAAAGAAAGCGCCTCATCTACAATTTCTGATTTGTGATACCTGTCTCTACTGATATCATTGATGATGATGGGTTTGTTGTGTTCTCTTTCATCCCTGTCGTCTCCAATTTCATCTTCATTGTAATATCCGTTTGAAATATTACTTACGTCTGTAGGAACTACAAAATTGATTGAATTGGAATCAGGAACATGCAGATTGTTATTTTTAATGAGATTGAAAACCAGATTTTTAAGATCTGATAAATCTGCCTTCATATCCAATAAAAATTTATACAGGATTTCTCTTTCTGCAAAGCCTTCTGTTTCCTTATTTTTTACTCCAACCGGAAGGTTTCTTGAAATCAAATGAGGGGTCAATAAGGCTATGGTTTCTTCATCCAACATTTTGTTTTCTGAAAGCACTGAGTATTGCTCCACTATGTTTTTCAATTCCCTGATATTCCCAGGCCAACGATAGTGCTCCAGGATATACCTCGCCTTGTCATCCATTTCCAAGCTATTGGTGCGGTATTTCTCTGCAAAGTCGACTGAAAATTTACGAAACAAAGGATAAATATCTTCTGACCTCTCGTGAAGGGCCGGTACTTTAATAGGCACGGTATTCAATCGATAAAATAAATCTTCTCTGAATTTTCCTTTTTTAATATGGTCTTCAAGATTAATGTTGGTGGCAGCGATTACCCGAACATCAGTGGTTAATACCTTTGAAGACCCCACTCTTAAAAATTCACCGGTTTCCAATACTCTTAAAAGATAAGCCTGGGTATCTAATGGCATTTCACCAATTTCATCTAAAAAAATGGTGCCTCCCCCAACAGTTTCAAAGTAACCTTTGCGCTCTCCGGTGGCTCCGGTAAACGAGCCTTTTTCGTGGCCAAATAATTCTGAATTAATGGTGCCGGGCGGAATAGCGCCGCAGTTAATGGCAATAAAGCCATTGTGTTTTCGCTTGCTTAATTCATGTATGATCCTTGAAAAAATTTCTTTTCCAACCCCTGATTCTCCCTGAATTAAAACGGTTAGATCGGTGGTAGCAACACGCACAGCTGTATACAAAGCACGATCCAGGGCCGCAGACCTGCCGATAATGCCAAATCTCTGTTTGACTGAGTTTAAATTGGGGTCTTTGGTCATTTTACAATTTCTCCTATTAAGGTGGCACTGCTGGCTGAATTTATTACTACATTTACGTAGTCGCCAGTTCTATAGTTATAGTTTTCCTTTGGAAAAACCACCATTTTGTTTTGTGAATTTCTTCCCTTCCATTCTGCCGCTGATCTTTTCGAATCTCCTTCTATAAGCACTTTAAAACTTTTACCAATGTCTGCTTTGTTGTGTACAAGGGATAAGTGATTTTGCAATCTTATTACTTCGTTGAGTCTTCTTTTTTTAATTTCTTCAGGCACATCATCTTCCCATTTGCGAGCTGCTAGTGTACCTGGTCTTTCTGAATAAGCAAACATATAAGACATGGAGTACTTTGCGTATTCCATCATACTTAGAGTGTCCTGATGCTCTTCCTCTGTCTCCGTACAAAAACCGGTTATGATGTCAGATGATACTGCACAATCCGGTAGTATTCTCTGTATTGCATCAATTCTTTCCATGTACCATTTTCTGTCATATGTTCTGTTCATGAGATCCAGGATTCTTGAATTGCCACTCTGTACCGGAAGATGTATGTACTGACATATGTTTTCATGAGCCGCCATAGTGTGCAACACTTCATCTGTAATGTCTTTAGGGTGCGATGTACTAAACCTAACCCTTAAATCCGGATGTACGGCGGCAATACGAGCCAGAAGTCCGGCAAAATTTTCTTGGTGGTCTGATTCTTCGTCTTTCCATTTGTAAGAGTCTACATTTTGCCCCAACAGTGTTACCTCCCTGTACCCTTTGGCAAACATATCTCTGGCCTCTGCCTCAATAGAGTAGGGGTCTCTGCTCCTTTCACGTCCTCTGGTAAAAGGTACGACACAAAATGAACACATATTGTCGCATCCTCTCATGATTGAAATAAAACCAGTAACACCATTGCTATCCAGCCTCATAGGAGAGATGTCGGCGTAAGTTTCTTCTCGTGATAAAAAAACATTAATGCCTTTTTCGCCATCTTCTGCGGTGGCTATCAATGAAGGTAAATCTCTATATGCGTCAGGACCAACCACCAGATCAACCAGCTTTTCTTCTTCGAGAAATCTACTTTTCAATCTCTCTGCCATACAGCCCAATACCCCAACAAGCATAGAAGGATTTCCAACTTTATATTGATTAAACTGGGCCAGTCTCTTTCTTACCGTTTCTTCAGCTTTCTCACGGATTGAACAGGTGTTGATAAAAATCAAATCTGCAATAGCAACATTTCTGGTCGATTGATAACCACAACCTGCCAGGATAGAAGCCACAATTTCTGAATCTGAAAAATTCATCTGACAACCATAACTTTCTATATAGAAATATTTACAGCCTTCTTGTCTTGTAAAGTTTTCGTCTCCATACACCTTCCCTTGGTCTCCTTCTACCATTGTTTTTACCGGTAGTTGGAGTGTGGGATTGTTATCATACATATTTCACTCAATTTTAAGGCTGCAAAGATACACTATTAAACACTCAGGGATGACATAATGTCAGAAAAAACTTGGAACGTATCCATGCGACATCTAAAATGTCAAAAAACTAAGAAAATTTAACTGATTTTGCCATTTTAATAAAATACTTACAATTATTTTGCTTTTTCTCTTGACTTTCGCCATAAAATATTGTAAATTACAGGCATTAATAAACCTCAAACTTACAAGACCATGATGAACGAGTTTGTACAGACGATTATGACGCGCAATCCCATCACCATTTCTGAGCGCGGCACTCTGGAAGATGTCAAAAAATTATTTGACCAAAACAGGATCCACCACTTACCAGTAATTAACGATGAAGGCGATTTGTTGGGATTGATAACTACCTATGACCTCTGGAGGTTAAATAGGAGTTTTGATGACTACCAACAGATTTCAGTGAAAGATGTAATGAATGTAAAATTTGCCAAAGTAGGTTCTGACGACAAGGTTGGAACAGCTGCAGAGCTCTTTTTAGACAGAAGGTTTCATGCTCTTCCAGTGGTAGATGGTAAAAAATTAGTAGGAATTGTAACCTCTTTTGATGTGTTGAGGTACGAATTTAGAAGAGAATATGAAAAGCCAATACTTTACGAAGATGTATTGTCAAATGGCTAAAGATCAGTGGTCTGAAATCTTGCCTGTGTAACAACTTCACTCATGTGAAGTCACCCATAAAACGGTATCGTTTTACTTTTTGTTTAACAGGAGACCAACAATCGAAAACAAAAGCTATGGCTCCTGAGCTGCAGGCAAGGATTATGAGATTCCCGGCAAGTCCGGGAATCTTTTTTTATTAAATACCTAACCATTTGACCTCTCTTCTGTTATTTTTGTACATAATCTTAATTTTTGTATGCAGCCTGCTTTTATAGAAGTTTCCAATCCTGACCAAGATTTACAAGATATCAGCCAAAAGGTTTTAAATGGCATCCGAATTTCAAATGAAGACGCTTTGATCTTGTTTGAAAGAGCAGACCTCCCATTTTTGGGCTTGTTAGCCAATCATATAAGAGAAAAGAAACACGGAGATACCACCTATTTTAATCGAAATTTCCATTTGGAGCCCACAAATATCTGCCTCTACACATGCACTTTCTGCAGCTATTCACGGCTGATTAAAAAAAGAACTGAAGGCTGGGAATACACGCTGGAAGATATGATGAACATTGTCAAATCCTATGACCATCAGCTCGTTACTGAAGTTCATATAGTTGGCGGCGTTTTACCACAATATGACACCCAATTTTATAGTGATCTTTTTAAAGCCATTAAAGCCCACCGACCAGAACTTCACATCAAAGCCCTTACTCCGGTTGAATACCACTACATGTTCAAAAAGGATAAAATCTCCTATGAGGATGGCATGGCGTTAATGAAAGAAGCAGGACTTGATTCTTTACCGGGTGGAGGTGCTGAGATTTTTCATCCCGAGATCAGAGATCAGATAGCAGGTGGCAAATGTTCCGGTGACCAATGGTTACAGATCCATGAAATCTGGCACAATCTGGGCTGTAAATCAAATGCTACCATGCTATATGGGCACATTGAAAACTTTGGCCATCGGGTACATCACCTTGACTTGCTTCGTCAACTTCAGGATAAAACCGGCGGCTTTCAGACTTTTATCCCGCTGAAATTTAGGAACAAAGACAACCAAATGAGCCATTTACCTGAAGTCAGCCTCATTGATGATCTTAAAAATTATGCAGTGTCCAGGATTTACCTCGACAACTTTGATCACATTAAGGCCTATTGGCCCATGATTAGTAGAGATATAGCACAAATTTCTCTTTCCTTCGGTGTAGATGATGTAGATGGAACCATAGATGATACCACTAAAATCTACTCCATGGCCGGTTCAGAGGAGCAAAACCCGGCTATGTCGACCGAACAACTTGTTACCTTAATTAAGAGGGTAGGAAGAAGGCCGGTTGAACGAGATACCTTGTACAATGTAATTTGTGACTACTCTAATGTAGTTTTTGAGGCTGATAATGCTTTTAGAGGTTACCTTGACTTGCCAGTAATAGCCAACTGATAGAATCATCTCCTACATTGATCGATAATCTGGACACAGTACCCTCAATTGCCGTAATTTTACATAAAAAATTAACATGTTTGGACAAATCAAAAGAATGCTGGGCATTGAAGGTGTTAAAATTGATATAGAAGTTCATCAACCCGTCAAATTATCAGCCGGCATTGCAAGTGGAAAGGTTAGACTTATTACAATTATGGACAGTGAAGTCACCAATATAAATATCAGAATCATTGAAAAATACCACAGAGGTAGGAAAAAAGACAAACTCATTGACGAATACAAAGTAGGTGATATGGATTTAAACGAGGTCTTTTCATTAAAAAAAGATGAAATCATTGAAATTCCTTTTGAGCTGCCATTTAAATACTACCAATCGGAAATGGACAAGATTCAGGACAAAAACTTTCTAGCTGCTGGAATTGTTAAAATGGCTAAATTTATCAAGGGTGTAAAATCAGAATATCGAATTGAAGCCGAGGCAACTGTTAAAGGAACAAAACTCAACCCGGTATCAAAAAAGGATATTTTGGTTCAATCTTAGTATTTTCGCGACGATTTATAAATTAGAATATGCACAAAATTTTAACCTTTTTGGTTTTAGGTACACTGTTCACTGCCTGTAAAACCAGCCAATTGCCCCAGGGGTCTAATGAGGCTCCGGTAAGATATCCCGAAGAAAAACATTTAAAAAACATTCGTCAACTCACTTTTGGCGGTGATAATGCAGAGGCTTATTGGAGTTTTGATGATAAAAAAATTGTATTTCAGGCTACCAACACCATTTGGGGGGCCCAATGCGATCAAATCTTTTATTTTGATCTCGAAAAATGGGAAAAAGGTAAAACACCCCCACTGGTTTCTACCGGAAAAGGCCGAACAACCTGCTCTTATTTTTTACCGGATGGCAAATCTTTGGTTTATGCCTCTACGCATGAAGGTGGTGCTTCTTGCCCCCATTCTCCGGAAAGGAGGACCGATGGCAAATATGTTTGGCCCATTTATAAAGATTTTGACATCTATGTTGGTGACCTAAAAGGTAATATTATTAAAAAGCTCACCAACGAATCAGGGTACGATGCAGAAGCCACCGTTTCGCCCAAAGGGGATAAAATTGTTTTTACTTCCATGAGAAGTGGCGATTTAGAGCTTTATACCATGAATTTAGATGGTAGCCAGGTTAAACAAATTACCAGTGGACTTGGATATGATGGAGGAGCTTTTTTCTCACCAGACGGAAGCCAGATCATTTTCAGGGCATCAAGACCCACTTCAGAGCAAGATGTAAAAGAATACAAAGACTTGTTGGCAGAAGGTTTGGTTCAGCCCACTAAAATGGAATTGCACATTTGTAATGCTGATGGATCCAACCTCAGGAAACTAACCGATTTGGGAAATGCCAACTGGGCACCTTTTTTCCATCCTTCGGGTAAAAAGGTGATATTTTCTTCTAATCACAAATCAAAAAGAGGATTTCCGTTTAATCTTTTTATGATCAATCTGGATGGAACCGGCTTAGAGCAAATTACGTATGACACCGCATTTGACTCTTTTCCCATGTTCTCTTTTGATGGTAAAAAATTGATTTTTGCCAGTAACCGAAACAACAACGGCACCAGAGACACCAATCTTTTTTTGGCTGACTGGGTGGATTAAGACCAACCGACCTCAATAAATCTGGCACCATTTTGGCAGTAAAGTGCATAGAATAATGCATGTGGGCCGAAAAGTAAAATTGCAACAAAGCGATTATTTGATGTGTGATCTTTCACTGGTAGCTTTATACACCAAGCCATCAGAAGGAGCTCCTTTGGTTTCTCAGATTTTATTTGGAGAGACTGCCCAAATTATTTCCCGAAAAAACAAACAATGGGCCAAAATTATTACCGATTTTGACGGCACTGAAGCCTGGGCCGATCTACGCCAACTCAGTGAAATTACCCCAGAAATGCACAAAAAGTTCTCTACCAACTTCTCAGTAGCCCTTGAAGTATGTCAGGTCTTGATGAACAACGATGTCAGTTTTCCTGTGCTGATAGCATCTTCCTTGCCGGAATATGATGGCATGGTTTTTAAAACTGCAGCCGGAAAATATGTTTATAATGGCCAGGCTTCCAGCTTTCAGGAGGTAAAATTTGGTCCGGATATCATGGAAAAATTGACAAGAAGGTTTGTCAATGCTCCATTTATCAACGGTGGCCGATCTGTTTTTGGATTAGATAAAATGGCCCTTGTACAATTAATTTATAAATGTGCCGGAGTTGCCTTGCCCCGCACCCTGGACCAAATGTTGAAGTTTGATTTTGAGGTGATCCATTTTATCGAACAAGCGAGTCCCGGAGATATTGCTTTTTTTATCAACAAAAATGAAGAAATAGACCATTTAGGCATTGTTCTTTCCGACGGTCAGGTGCTTCACGTTGCTGAAAAAGCAAGGATCGACAAGTTAGATCATGAAGGCATTTACAATAAAGAAACTAAAAAATATAGTCATAAACTTAGGTACATAGGCAGAGTTCCGCACCTGACACCTTAACTTTGCCGAATGAATTCTTTTGTAATCACCATTGTTATTGGCCTATTTTGCCTGATGCTTTTTTTCAATGTCTACTTCCGTGTCAAAGTATTTAAGCACTATAAATACCTGGTTCAAAACAAAATTGAGTTTTCTCTAAAGCATATGTTGGATGGCGGTAAAATGAGGGATGAGATTTTACAAAAATATCCGCAACACCAGTACCACATCCTTGCCTTTACCAATAATATTAGGAACAGCCTTTTTATTGCTACAGGGTTGATCGCATTGATTGCCTTAATAGGTTATCTGATCAGATGATTCCCTCCATAAGCGAGCTCATCATTTATGAGGACGAAGACCTCATTGTCATCAACAAACCTTACGGTTATTTTGTCCACAAAAGTAGTCTTGATGCCAAATCTGATCAGATCCTTATGTATCCTGTGCGTGACTATGTGGGAAGTCATGTGTACCCTGTTCACAGACTTGATCGCAAAACAACAGGTGTTCTACTTTTTGCAAAAAGTAAGTCCGGTCTTATCCATTACAATAAAACCTTTGAAGAACGAAGAACTATTAAAACCTATGTTTCCATTTGCCGTGGATATATGCCAGACGAAGGCATTATTGACTACCCATTAAAAACGGAATCAGGCAAATCACAGGAAGCCATTACCCGTTACAGGGTAATTCAAAAATCTGAAATTGACCTTGCCCACAAAAATTTTACTACTTCCAGGTATTCATTAGTTGTGTTTTACCCTGAAACTGGCAGAATGCACCAAATCAGGCGCCATGCCTCGCATATATTCCACCCTATAGTTGCTGACAGACCTCATGGTTGTAATAAACAAAATAAACTACTGGGCGAAAATCTAAACATTCACCATATGCCCTTGCACGCTATTAGTTTGGTGCTGATCAACAACCAAAACGAAAACGTTTTTTCGTTTTTCGCTCAATTGCCACCTGCCTTTGTTCAATCAGCGCTCTTGCTTGGATTTGAGTTGCCAACCTATTTATATGATGCTAACCTATTTTTTACTGATATAATATCCAAGCCATAATCCAACCAGCGACCAGCTCGCAATGGCATCGATCAAATCAGGAATTGAATTGGTTTCATACCAAATACTAAATGTGTATGATCCAGTAAAATAAGAAATCAAACCGGTAAACAACGAGGCCATATAAACTTCTTTAAATCCTTTATTGGCAAACTGCATCAATACCCACAAGAGCAAACCGATGGCCACAAAATTGATCACGAGGCCCCTTGCCATGTTAACCCCCATGTTCATATCCATGGACTTGTGAAATGCGATGGTTACCCATGGCGTACCTTTTAAGGCTTCCATTTTTGCCTGCTGCTCTTCCTGAGAAGTTCCCGGAGGAAAATTAGGCAAAAAATAACTTCCTTCCCCTTCCAGATTTTGGTCTAAAAACTGAATGATTTCGTTTTGTTTGGCTGTATATTTTTGGTTTCCTCCATGAATGTTAAAAATGGTCCATGATAAAAACTGCCAAACGAATAACAATACACCTCCAACGAGAATGGCAATAATTGATTTTGTGTTCATTTTGTTTATAAATTGTTGTGAAACAAATATACAAAACGAAATATTAATTTAATCAAATTTTCCAAAACTTTGACTAGATAGAATGCGAAAAGGGCAAAAAAAAGGGGCCTAAGCCCCTCTGTTATATTTATATAATCAATTAGTCTCTGTTCAACTTTGACAATAATCTCAAAAATTCGATGTACAACCACACGAGGGTTACCATCAGGCCCATGGCGCAAAACCACTCCATGTATTTGGGAGCACCATATTTTTCTGCCTTGTCAAAGTTATCAAAATCCAAGAGCAGATTGAGAGCTGCAATACCGATGACCAGCAAAGAAAAGCCAATTCCCATTAGTCCTCCTTGGTGGATATAAGGAATATTGTATCCAAATAATTGGAAAATAAATCCAAGCAAGTAAACCAAAGCTATGGCCCCGGTAGCAATGATAATACCAGATCTCAACTTTTGGGTGACTGTAATAATTTTGTACTTGTACAGAATGACCATCAATAAAAGGGTGCCAAAAGTGAGACTTATGGCATTAAAAATAATACCCTGTGTCTGTGCTGCATATACAGCTGAAATTGAACCTACAAAAAGCCCTTCAAATGCGGTATATACCGGCGCAGCTATAGGAGAAGTATGAGGCTTAAAACTAGCCACCAAAACAGCAATCAAGCCACCTATTGCTCCTGTAATCATCAGAAGGGTAGAAGGCATCAGGTAACTGATAAATGATGTGATCACCAAAATTGAAAATAAAATCAGCGTTTTGTTGATGGCACCATCAATGCTCATTGTTTCACCGCTCAGGTATCCATCTCTTGCAGAGATCTTTGCAATTGATTCTTCGTTAATCATCGGGTTTCGGGATTCATAAAATGATTTTCCAGCCATTTGTTCTTTATATTTTGATTATTAATGCAAGATAAGTAAAAAAGGTTCCACCAAAAAAAGAAAGATAAATTTTATTGTATAAAATTGATTATCAATGAAAAATGAATTAATATTTATGTTTTTTCTAATATATTCTAAATAATTTTCACAATTTACTTTATAAATACAGGGAAAAAAATTACTTTTGCAGTCCAATTATAAAAAGTATAGTCATGGACTTGATTAAATACGTACAAGAGACTTTATTACCGGCCAAAAATCATCCAAGCTTCAGAGCGGGAGATTCTATTGCTGTAAATTACAAAATTGTTGAAGGAAACAAGGAAAGAATCCAGGTTTTTAAAGGCGATGTGATTGCCATGTCTGGAGAAGGAATGACCAAGACCTTCATCGTAAGAAAAATGTCAAACGGAGTTGGTGTTGAAAGGATTTTTCCATTTAATTCTCCTGCAATTGTTGACATTGAAGTGCTAAAAAGAGGAAAAGTCAGAAGAGCCAAGTTGTTTTACCTGCGTGCTCTTGTAGGCAAGAAATCTAAAATCAAAGAAAGAAGGAGATAATTTATCTCTAAATATAAAAAAACCGCGGAGTCTGCACTTCGCGGTTTTTTTTTATCTATCAGAAAAGCCTATTCAAATAAGCCTTCGTAATCTCCTTTCTGACCTGTTCTTGTTTGTACTTCAGGGAGCTTCAATTCCATCAGTTCTGATTCACCACTGTCTTTAGCATTGCCCATCAGCAATAAAGTAGATTTCTTTTCATACTCTTCCAACATCTTAAGACCTTGCTCTTCAAAAACTCCATTTTGCAAGTCGATAGAGTTCATGAAATCTGAAGACATCTCCATAAACCTTTCCATTTCACCTACTTTATTGGCAACATCATCAGCCACATATTCCAATGCCTGGTCAAACATAGCTCTTCTGTCTGAATCACCTTTGATGATGCTCATAGCTCCACGCATAGCACTGTGACTGGTCTTGATGGCCTTGTACTCTTGCTCTTTAACCTTTACCTGGTCTTTGGTATCTTCCAGCAAAACTTCTGAGTTGGAGTACATCTTTGACAATACCTTATATAAGATGGTCATCTTGCTGTGAAGTGCGAGGTACTTTTCATTACTTTCTGTTAATCTTGCAGCTTTCCTGCTGGAAAGAAGCATGGCCTGTTGATTGCCTTGCTCCTTAGCCTTTTTAGCTATGAGCATGTTCTGATTGATCTCCGCGTTGTTTTCTTCTACGATGGTTTTCAATTTGCGCATCTGTCCTTTCAAACTGCCAATCTGGGTACCCATTTTTTTGAGGTTGTCTTCCAGATCTTCAATATAGTTTTTCAGAATGCCAATGGGATCAATAGTGATAAAAACCCCTGTTATCCACCGCATGATGGATTTGTAAAGATAACTTACCAAAGCCCTCATTTTGGGATCAAGAACCATGTAGATAATAGCACCTAAGGCTAATAAAGTAATTACAAGCCCCAGGGTTTGACTTGCAAAAGCCAATATCTGCGGCATAAATTTAAAAAGTACATAACCCAAACCACCCAATACGCCGGTAAGAAACAAGGCCCCGGTTACGCCTTCCGGCTTTTGCCAAAAGGATTTGGGTTTAAAAGCATTATCCATATTAGATATATCAGCCATCTTAAATATTTATTTTATACAAATTTGATGAAAAAATACCAAATAACGTGAGCTATTTGATGAAAGTTACAACAGTCCTTCAAAATGCTGCTTATCTTCTTTCAGACTTTCCGTAAAATTCTCATAAACAGCCAGAAACTCTTTCCTTGTTTTCTCAATCTTTTCTTCTGCTGAGTCCAATTCCTGGTTCAACAAAACTATTTGCTGTTCATAAGCAGCAATTTCAGCTTGTAACTGACTTATTTTTTGATGGTTGCCGGCTATGAGTTGCTCCGTTTTTGCTATTTGTTGTTTAGGCTCTTCAACTTGAGAGTCAATTTGTTTTTTGAGGGTATCAATAAATTTATCCCTTTCGACGTCAACTATTCCCAAATAGGAAGTAATGGAATTGAACAAACTCTCTCGGTCTAGTCCCATGGTGGAAGCCGTGGCATAAGCCGATTTTACAGCTGTGGTCTCATCCATTTCCATGGCCATAAGATTTTTTACAGATTGTTTGAACCTCAAATAATCAAGTCCCGACTCATGTTTATCACGAATGGCCTGCAAAATGATGTTTACCATTTTTTCATTAAGCCCTTCTTTTAAGTCAAAAAGTGCAGCAAGCTCTATCGTCATATTGTCATTTTTTTACAAATTTAGGGTATATGATATCAATAACGTTTAATTTTTCGAAGAATGCCCCGAATATTAAGATAAATCCCAACAATTTGACCTTCTGCTTTTCTTTGAGCTGTTTAAATTCAACTATTTTGAAACAAAGCCGAATAGAAAACTAACCCGCCTTCTGAATGGAAAAAAATCTTCAAAATCAACTGACAATCCTTTTTGGGAGTTTGTCATAACACTTTTCATATCGTCCCAAAGGCTTAATTACTGTAAATCACAATCAAGTCTTCTAAACCAGGCACATTTAACAAAAAAAAATTGAACGTTTGTAGAGCCATATTAGCCAAAATCTGACGTTTTAACACATAAGTTAAGTATATTTGCATCGTTTTTTTTAATATATATTTTGATGAAATACTGCATTTTAAGCATTTTACTGTGTACATTTTGTTGGTTAAATGCTCAACTACCCGGCTATGGTCAAGAGGGTTGGAGTGAACATATAGCATCAACTTCTTCAATTGAAGATGAATTATACGGAAACCCAAGACTTCAACTATTTCGGCAGGAATTACTTTTTCAAAGACCCGGCTTTCCTCTCCACGAGCGCACTGTCCAGGTGCAGGAAACAGAAAAAGCCATTGCATCACTAAGACTCAATGCTCCCGATGCAGAAGTCAACCTGGTCAATTGGATCCAATCGCAATATAACAAGGCCGGCATCATTCCTGCCATTTTGGAACTTGCTTCTTACTATTACAACAATGGCCGGTATGACGAGGCCATAACTTATTATGACAAAATAAATGATCTCAACCAGCTTTCAGACCTCGAACTGAGTGAGCTTAGCTTTAAAAAGGGCTATTGTTTTTTCGTAAACAAACAATTTGGCCAGGCCAAAACAACCTTGGCAAAAACCAGAGAATTGAGAGATATGTATTTCCACCATACCAATTATTATTATGGTATGTGTCAATATTTTGAAAAAGATTATTCGGGTGCAGTAGAAAGTTTTAAAAGGGCATCCAATTCCGGTACTTATGCCGGTCATATCCCCTATATCATAGCTCAAATATATTTTGCGCAAAAAGATTTTGACAAACTACTTACTTATGGTGAACATAAGATTGGTGATAAAAACACCGACAATGTCAAAGATATCAGGCTCTTGTTAGGTCAAAGTTACTTTTTGAAAGGCGATTATAAAAGAGCACTTCCTCACCTTGAATTTTACGAATCCAGAACAGAAAAATTAAGCGCCGAAGAATTTTACCAGCTGGCTTTTACCCAATACAAACTTGACAATTGTGAAAAAGCAAAATCCAATTTTTTAGAACTTACCCAATTGGAAACCAGAATGGGACAAATGGCCAGCTATTACCTGGCAGACTGTTATATTAAATTGGGAGATAGAAACTCGGCCCGTTCCGCTCTCAGGAGAGTCTCTAACATGGATTTTGACCCAGCCATGAAAGAAGAAGCTAAATTTAATTATGGAAAAATCTCCGCTGAATTGGGTTCTGAACGCGAAGCCATCAACACACTGACGGAAACCAGTGAATCATCACGCTTTTATAATGAGAGCCAGGAAATCATCAACGATATCCTGGTCAACTCCAATGACTACCTCAATTCACTTCGTATTATTGAATCACTAAAAAAGCCATCTGATAAGATAATAAAGACATACCAGATGATTGCACTGCGTCAGGCAATTCAATATATAGAGGATGGTAAAAGCGAACAGGCAGGTGCCTTATTGGACAAGGCGGTCCTTTATACACTCGACAGAAATTATCATTGCCAAACCCTGTATTGGAAAGGTAAGCTGGCACATGATGGAGGTGATCTTGCAGCCAGCATCAACCATCTTGATTCTTATTTTGGTATCGCTAATGGAGTTAATGACTTGCCCGATGAGTCAGCACAATACATGGCACATTATATCCAGGGATACAATTTTTTAAGATCTAAACTATATAAGAAAGCAGAATTACAATTTAAAAATGCAGTGGTAGGCATCAATATTCAAAGAGAAGGCATCAAAAATGATTTTGTGATGAATCGCATTTTACCTGATGCTTTTATCCGAACAGCCGATTGTCTATTCAGGCAAAATGAATATGAAGGAGCTCTTGACTTTTACGAACAGGCCGTGGCGCGCAAGCAAGGGGGATTTATTTATGCCATGTACCAGAAAGCCCTGATCCAAGGCTTGTTAAAACAAGCTGATGCAAAAATTGCTACTTTACTGGATATTGTTAAAACAAATTCATCATCAGAATATGGAGATGATGCCACCTATCAACTGGGTGAAACATACCTTGAAAAAACCAGTCTTGATACATCCTTGTTTTATTTCCAAAAAGTAATAAAAGATTATGGATCAAAAACCAGCTATGCCAATTCAGCCAGAATTAAATCAGGTTTGATCTATTTTAACAAGGGTGAAGCAGCTAAGGCATTACAGGAATACAAGGGTGTTATGAAATCAAACCCTTCTCCGGCAGAAAGAAGCACTTCTCTTAAGGCAATAGAAGAAATTTATGTGGATCACATGGCCAATTCAAAAGCTTATCTTAAATACCTGGATTCGATACCTGCAACAGAAAAAGGTTCGATTTCATTGGATTCACTTACCTATCATTTGGCTGTCAACATTTTCAACAATAGTCAATATGAGGCTGCTGTCAATTCATTTTCAGAATATTTGAGCAATTTTCCATTGGGATATTACAAAAACGACGCAAGATATTACAGGGCAGAAAGTAACAATGTGCTTAAAATTTACCCTGCGTCTCTTCAGGACTATGAGGCTATCATAAATGACGGGGAAACCAGATACAAACAAAAGTCGATTTACAAAGCAGCACTCATAGCTTACCATTACACTGAAGATTTTGAAAAAGCATTAAAATATTACAAACAAAGTGAGATGGTTTCAGGTGATGCCGGCGAGCTGTTCCAATCCCAATACGGAGCACTAAAGAGTGCTTTTAGGTTGGCAAAAAATATGGATATCATAGAATATGGAAAAAAGGTAATCCAGAATACAGCTGCCACCAAGGATGAACGATCTGCGGCTCACTATTATCTGGCGAAAACCTACCTCAAGATGGGTGAAACCGAAAACGCCGTTCCTTCTTTGACCTTCGTTGACCAAAACACCAACAACAATCAGGGGGCAGAGTCAAGATACCTGCTGGCAGAGATTCAATTCAATAAAAAAGAATACACCCAGGCTGAGCAGCAGTGCCATTATGCCAATGAAAAAAATGGCAATTACCCTTATTGGATCGCAAAAAGTTTATTGTTGATAACAGACATCTACTATCAAAAAGAAGATTTACTCAATGCACGAGCCGCGGTAGAGGCTGTCCTTGAAAATTTTGTTGAAGATGCCGATATTATAAAATTGGCCAACGAAAAACTAAATAAAATCAAAGTTAAAGAAGCCGAGACCAACCGAATAAAATCGGGTAACGAACCCTTCGATTTACAGAAAAAAACCAAAAACGAAGAAGAGTAATGAAAGTAATACATCCATATACCCATTTACTATTTACAGTCTGTTTTTCAGTTTTATGCAGCTCCACCCTTTTTTCGCAGGAATTGCCGGAAGAAAAACAAGAAATTATCAAAACTTTTGAAGCTCAATTGGAAGAAGCCAGAATCATTAACATGGCTCCTGTGATCAAGCCGGTAGTGCCAATAAAGAAAAAGTATAACTATAATGTAACCATCTTGCCTCTCGATATTGAATATCCGGAGCCGGTAATAAAACCAATAGCGGCTGATGCTGATTTACCATTTGAACCTTATTCTTTTTTTACCCGAATTGGGTATGGTAATGTTAAGAATCCCGGACTTGAGTTAGGTCTTTACAAAACAGATGAATATCAGTTTGACCGCTACATCCATCTGACACATCAAAGTTTTGATAATGCTTCCAAAGTAGCAGACCAAAAGGCAGGAAATTCTACTGCTATTGCCGGAATACGTTATAAAATAAAAGAAAAATGGCAGCTAAACGCCGGTTTCAATGCCACCTACCGCCAACAACCCTTTTATTTTATTTACGATGGTAATGATCTAAATGATAAAGACCGCAATCTTTTCAATGCCGGATTTAAAGCAGAAATAGGCCATGGGTCAATTGAAGAAAACGACATTGAATTTAAATTCAATACCAGTTACTCCGTACTCAACGTTTCAAATCCTGACAAAAACGAGGGCCAATTTAGAATCGAAACCAAAGTAGCCAAAAAGAAAGGCAATTGGAGGTTAGACCTTCCTTTTCAATTTAACGGTGTACTGCAGACTGAGATTTCTGATCTTTATTCATTGGTTTTTGACCCCAAAATTAAATATTCCAATTCAAAGTGGTTTTTAACGGCAGGAGCTGCCATTTATTTTGATGCGGCAGAAAAAACAATACCTTGGCCAGAAATACAATTTGATTATGCATTAGCCGGAAAAGGAATGCATGTTTTTGCCCTGAGCAAGCTTAGAGTAACCGGTAACAATTTGCATAGACTTACCTTGGAAAATCCCTGGTTGAATCCAACAATTCCCTCGCTCAGCAATTTTATCGGAAAAGAGATTTTAGGTGGTATAAGAGGTGAAACCAAAGTGGTGGGCTATGAAGCTGCAGCCGGTTATGTCAATGGCAGAAATTGGGAACAATTCAAAAATGAAACTAAGGTCTATAGCGCAGATGTGTTTTACACCGATTTAAATGCAGTATTCATCAGATCAAATATTGACTTTGCCGTATCCCAAAATATCAGGCTAAAAGGATTATTGACCAAAAACTTTTTTGACAAAAAAGGCTTGGACAAACTTTATGGCGTACACAGTCTTGAATTTAAAGCGCAGGCTGAGTTTCGTTTGGTCAATGACAGAATCAAATTTACTCCTGAGTTGTTTGTAACTGACCGACAATGGGCGAGGGTAGTGGATACAAGCACAGGTTCTCCAACTGATATAAGACTCAACAATAGGATCGAACTCAATGCGGGTTTGGATATTTGGATCAGCAAAAAATTTGGCATTTATGCCAAAGCCAATAATTTACTAAACAATAAGTATGAGCAATGGTACGGATATCCCAGTCTGGGCATACATTTCCAAGGTGGTTTGTTGCTGAAATTATAATTTGGAAGCGTTGATCCTGTAAGATTGAGTGTGATCCACTAAATCAGGAAAAAAGTGATTGAATTCCAGGTAGAGGGTATCATAATAATTTTCTAAATCCTCAACAGCCTGGCTAAAATCAGAGGGAAACCTGGCAGCTTCCTGAATCTTTTCAAAGGTGAACATCAAACCTTCGATGGTGGTATATTTTATCAAAAAATTGCCATCAATCATCTTGGCCACTATGGGTTTGATTCTGTCAGGAAATACAGGCAGATGTGTCCTGATGGTTTCATACCTTAAGTCAGCAAAACCCTGAATGCTTTCTGAAGAATGCATATGCCAGGCCTGGCCCAAAATATAATCCAACAATATATCGGTGACCACCGGGGCATACTTCCTATGTGAGGGCCTCAAGATGGCATTGATCCTTTTTATTGAAGGGTGATCATCTGTAAAGTGGTCAATAGCCCTATGAAGATCAACACCCAATAAGTAAGGTTCCATCCAGGGACCATATTCATTTTTGCGCAATATATCGGCTAAAAAATTACCAACAATCAGAGCTTCATTTTTGCCGGAAAGGAGTGTATGCGCCAGATAATTCATCCGTTAGGCGCTTGCAGCTGCTAAAACAGGATCATCCTTTAAGTCTCTGAAATCGACTGGTGTTAATGCACTTACTCCCATCTCCTGCATGTAAACGCCATAAAGCACATCTACAGCTGCCATGGTTGACTTATTGTGGGTGACAATGATAAATTGTGATCGTTCAGAAAATTTCTGGATAATGCGGTTGAATTTTTGAATATTGGCATCGTCCAATGGAGCATCCACTTCATCAAATATACAGAATGGGGCTGGTTTGAGTAAGTACAAGGCAAACAGTAAAGCGGTTGCCGTTAGTGTTTTCTCTCCTCCCGATAGCTGACTCAACGATTTAGGCTTTTTGCCTTTTGGTTTGGCTACAATCTCAATTGATGATTCCAATGGATTGTCGGGCTCCATCAAAATCAAATCGCAGTTATCATCCTCAGTAAAAAGACTCCTGAAAACATTGATAAAATTGGACCTAATTTCCTCAAATGCCTGCATAAACTGTGATGTGGCGGTGGATTCAATTTCTTTGATGGTCTGCAGCAAAGACTCCTTGGCGGCCAGGATGTCATTTCGCTGTACTGTAATGACATCGTACCTGGATTTGATCTCTTCATAGGCTTCCATCGCCATAGGATTGATCTCACCATAGTTGTTAAGTCTATGTCTGATTTGCTCAACCTTTTGTGCCAGATCTTCATCCGTTATTTCGGTATTCACTTCCTGATTCATTACCTCATCAATGCTCACATTAAACTCTATGTAAATGCGATCACCAATGGCATTGATTTGGAATTTGATCTCCTGGTAATGGTCCTTCAACTGGTTGATTTCAACCTGATGCTGGTTGAGGCCCCTATTGAGTACCCTGATTTCTTCTTCGAGACTTGAAATTATATTTCTGGCTGAAAAATAGTTTTGCTCATTTGCATTCAGAGCCGACTGGAAGGAATTTTTTTCGTTATAAACCAAAAGCAGCTCATTTTCAAGCGCAATTTTATGGTTCTCTGCCTGTTCCAACTCTACAATATCGGCCTCCTTTCTGGATGTTTCAGACTTAATTCTTTCAGCTATTTCTGTCTGCCGTGATTGTTTAAACTCAAGGTCTTTTAAATGGTTGGTGAGCAGATTCTGTTGACGTATAACTTCAATATTCGCATCATTGAATGCTTCTGAAGCCTTGTTGAGTCTATCAGTCAACTGATCTAAATCCGAATTATTGCTCCTGATATTTTGTTCTTCTTCTTCAAGGCCCCTTTTCAGACTGATTTTGTCAACTTCAAAGGTGCGTTGCTTTTCTTCCAGTTCTTCAATTTGATGGCGATTTCTGACAATTTTAGTCTCACCGTCTTTTATTTTTTGTGCCAGGTTTTCCAAACTCACAAAGAGTCTTGTTTTCTCTTGCTCTATCTTTTGCAAATCAGCCAGCATGTGCTCGAGTTCCAGACTTCTGTCCGATCCTTTTAATTGAACTACCAGATTTCTGGTTTTGTCCAACTCACTGCTCAACTTCGCTTTTTGCTCTTCTGATTCCCGGATAAATGTCTCTAGCTTTTCCAGGTTCTTTTTCCTACCAATCTTTTTACCTTCAAAAAGTCCAACAGACCCACCAGATATAGTAAAACGGGTTTTTAGAAAACTCCCTGACTTTGAAAGAAAATTAAGACCATCATACTCGCGGTCATATTTAAAATCGTCCAAACTACCGTCAAAGATGTAGGCGTCTCTTAAAAGGTAAGATAATAAAGGTTCGTATTTTGATTCTACTTTTACGCATTCGATAGCCGGCTTTGCAAGTGGAATTGATAATTTGGCACCCTGCTGAAATTCAATTCTATTGAGGAGGAAAAAATTGGCTTTTCCTTTTTGAGCGCCTCCCAACAAACGAATGGCTTCTCCTGCCTCGTTGACATCGTTTACAACAAAGTAGGTGAGGTAGGGCTCCAAATATTGCTCAATTACGGATTTATATTCCTCTTGTACATCCAGTAAATCTGAAAGTACCGGCACATCTTTTCGCCATTGAGAAGAAAGAAACTTCAACGACTCCGGAAAGCCCTCAAAATTTTCAATCATGCTCTTGAGAAGGTCATATTCATTTTGCCTGGCATCCAGGGTTCGGTTGACTCTTCCCAGTTCTTCGGCCAGCTTATCCCTGAGTTGCTCAGCTTCTGCAATTTGTTGCTTACGCTGAGTTTCCTTCTCTTTTAAGGAAGTAATTTCATTACTGGCAATTTGAAATTTACCGGTAAGTTCAGCCAAATCCTGATCAAAGAGACTATGCTCGTCCTTATTGGTCCTGATCTCTTCGTTGGTACGCTGATTTTCAGACTTAAGGGTTGAAATATGATTGGAGGTTACTGCAATGTCTTTGTCAATATCAAAAAGCTGTTTTTGTAGCTCCTGGATGTGTTTGGTCTTGGTTTCAAATTCATTTTTGGCACTTCCCTGTACTGCTCTTGCTTCAGCTAATGCCTGTTGCTTTTCAGCTAGTTTGGCAGAAAGAGATGTTTCTACCTCCTTCTCTTCGGTAATGAGTTTCTCAAGTCTTTTTAGCTCCTCAGATAACAAATCAAGAGAGACTTTGCTTTCTGTCAACACAGCATCTGCATTGGTAAGACTCTGCTTTTTAAAACTGATTTTTTGGGTAAGTAAGTTTTTATCGTTCTCCAGATTCCTGAGTTTGGCCACCAACTCGTTCAACTCTTTTTGCTGTTGCCCAACGTTTAATTCCTGCTCGAGGTTTTGTTTTTTCTCAGCCTCCAGCTTTGCTTCTTTGGCTATTACTTCGGTATTTATGGCAGAATAAGCATCTTGTTTTTCTGTAATATCCTGACCTGCCTTTTTGTACCGTTCTTTTAAATTTTGCATCGAACGCACGGCGTTTTGAACGGCGAGCGTTTTGTATTCATCTTTTAATTCAAAATACTTGCGGGTTCTCTTTGCCTGCTTTTCAAGGGTTTTCATGTTCCCTTCAATTTCAAATAACAGATCAGAAACCCGGTCTAAATCGGCACTTGTACTGTTGAGTTTTTGCAGGGTCTCTTTTTTCCTCGACTTGTATTTACTAACCCCGGCGGCTTGCTCAAACATGTAGCGCCTGGAATCATCTTTATCGTAAAGCAGGTCGTCTACCATGCCGAGTGATATGATAGCATACGAGTTGGAACCGATGCCCGTATCTACCAAAAGTGATTTGATGTCTTTCAACCTGCAAACCACCTCGTTGAGTCGGTATTCACTATCGCCACTTCTATACAGGGTACGCGATATATTGACCGTTTGGTATTCAGTAGGTAATAAGCCCCGGTCATTGTCAAAAATCAATTCAACGGTGGCTGAGGGAGCTTCTTTTCGGTTTTTGGTACCATTAAAGATAACGTCGGCCATTTGTTCCAAACGAAGCTCTTTGCTCTTCTGCTCCCCCAATACCCATCTGATGGCATCCACAATATTGGATTTTCCACTTCCGTTGGGACCTACAATTCCAATTACATCCTCATTAAAGTGGATGACGGTGTCGTAAGCGAAGCTCTTGAATCCTTTTATATGAAGCTGTTTTAATCTCATAGGGGTGCAAATATAGAGTCTAGAATGCTATATTTAAAAAAGCGAATATCAAATAATATCCACATTTTTAAGACTTTAGAGAAAAGCATCTTTAACAAGAACAAAACACCAGTACAAATCAATAGATCAAAATATTATACTTAATAACAAGAATAAATCAATATATAATTATTTTAATGTTATGTAATTTAAATTTATATATTAACAACTCTTCATCAGACAGTTAAATATTACAAAAATAAATTATCTTAAAGAGCTTAAGCCTCAGCAGCAACTGAGATGATGGGATAGTGCAAACTCTCTTCTACAAAACCATGCAACACTTCCATTTGTTCTCCTCCGAGTTTTTGACCAGAATAGGAAATAAAATAAAGGGTACAAATGCCCAAAACAGAAAAAAAGGCAATGTAGATAGCATAGCTTGATTGACCCATGGTATATTGACTAAGGCCTATGATCAGGGCAAATGAGGCCACTATACCCAAAATACCATAAGTAAACACAAATGCCAACCAAACTGACGTTGAAGGTCCATACATACCCCTTAATGTAGTTACACCCGGCGTATCGGTTTCATCCATTCCCAATGTGAGTTGGGGGGACCAAAAGTGTTTTTTGTGGTCAGGAATCGACAAAACTGCCATATTTCCTACCACCTTACCCACTACATCACCCTGTCTTTCTTTTAACTGCCCTTTAATTTTGACACCAATTTCTGGAATTCCAAAAGGAACTTCAGCTTTAAAACGAGGCCTGAGGGCAAATGGAGGTAGTTGGCTAACAGCAGTATTCAATTTGGTGGCTTTAAAATTTTCGTTAAAAGTAACAAGAACTTTTAAAAAAACTCCAATTTAAATTCTGGGAATATAGGGCTGGTTGTAATCGTATTTTAGGAAGTTGAGTGTACCTGATTTGACTCCGATAAAAAAGCTGTAAACACCACTATTGGGGTACCATGCAAAATTCATGTTCCAGCAGTGCAAGTCCCGACTAAAGCCAAAAGAAGGATAAACAAGCGATTTTCCAACAAAGTCATAACTTATACTCCCTATATTAAAATTCCAGTTTTTGCTCAATGGTATGCTACCATTGATGTACAATGAGTGAGTAGATAATGACAATGAATCACTTCCTGTTTTCGTCTTAATGATGCTAATTGCCATGGCATGATTAAACCTGAGATTATCAAATAATGTGGTCATACTTGGCTTGACATAACCCTTTGATTTTTTGCCTTCCTCCTTCTTGCTCTTTTCGTCTGTTTTCTTTTTGAAAAGATCCTTTAGCTGAGCAAAACTGAAGCTGGTATTGATACCCGCGTTAAAGTTGATCATTTGCAATAATCGACCATTGCTTTCGTTGTTGATCAGCAATTTATTGATCTTTCTCCCTGTCTGGTAGTTGATTTCATAAGGAGTGAGAATTGCCCTGACTTGAAGGTTGGTATACCCCTTAAACAAATTAGTGCTACCACCAATAGAGACATCGCTCCATTGAAATGAATCCCTTGCAAAATTGTAACTGCCTCCGATATCCAGGTTGTTGATCAATGTTACTTTTTTATCCACCGTATCCTTTTTCCCTCTGAATTTGGCATCCACCACATTGTTAAATCCATAGGTAATGCTAAACTGCTCATCGTTGAGGGATTGAGGAAAAGGACCTGTTAATAAAGGGTTATAATACTCTCCAACATTTTTTTCAGGCCGAGTATCTGTATCTACATACCTCTCGTATTTTTTATCTGTGGCGGGTGAATAAATAAGTGAAAAATTGGGTTTAATCACGTGCCTGATACCTCTGAAAAAACCTGAATTTCGTCGATAGATACCCGTTAGGTTGGTTTGGAGAGACATTGAAGTGGAAAACTTCCGAAAAACTTCAAAATCATTTTTTAAGCTCTGCTGAACCGACCCATATTTTACCACCCTGGTCTCAAATACAGGATTTCCTTCTGCATCAACCCCTTGCTGAATAGAATCAATCACCAGGTCGCGGTTAAATTGTTTGTCGACCGTCTTCAGAAAATAAACCTCGTCATAATTTACAGATGGTGCAAAATTGAAGTATTTCAGTACCCGCGCATTTGAAGAAACAATAAAACCGTGTGATAATCCTGTCTGTATGTTGTCAAGTGTTGCCTGCGTAAATAGTGTGGTATCTGTTGTTTTTACATAACTCCTCAAACCTGCCTTGTAACTCATTTGAATATTTTCGTACCAAAGGGGATCACCGGTTACATTTTTACGCTTAAAAGGCTGTATGGTATTCATGTTAAAACTGGCATCCGGCAATGTAATGTTGACAATCCTGGTGCGGTTGTCCTGGTTGTGATTCAAAGCTGCTCTGAATGAAAAAGGCGAATCAGGCCACTTATACGTATAATTAAAGTTTGATGTCAGTTTATTGTTGGTTGTGTTGGCATAATCAAAATTATTGCGCTGCGAATTTCTGTTGGTTTCAATATTTATGGTCCCTCCCAATGTTCGATAGGGGTGTGCCTTGGCATCCTGATTGTGAGCCACCCTCAACCCAA
>JAGNSQ010000080.1 GCA_017987975.1 Saprospiraceae bacterium | reverse complement strand
TGGGAAATACTTTAAACAATAAACCAGATGCCGTAGTTTCATCTATATTGGTTACAGATAAACCAGCTTGTTGGGGTGTAATCCTCATGATTGAAGAAGCACGGGCATCAAAATCATTTTCAAATCCCGCCGATTTTAATGAAATGGTATCGATAGCAGACTCCAAGAGAAAAACAATATAGTCACCATTGTCTAGTTTAACCGATTTCTGAACATAAGGCAAAACATATCGTCTATTGTCCTTTGATTTATATCTTTTAATCAAATGAGGATCACTCTGAGCATCTGCATACCAAAAATCAAGAGCTTGGTTAACCTCATATTTCTGATTTGGCAAAGGGTTAGTCAAAGTGTCAATAACATACTTTTTTGCCATTAACAATATTTCCCCGTTTATACTCCAATCCAATACATCATATATTCGAATATATGTATTTTCGTTAATAAAATTAACTTTCTTTCTAACTTTACCGTTTAAATCAATAATAACTAATTGATACGTATGGTCCAATATATCTTTATTAATCAAACATTCGATTATTATTCCTGTGGAATTTGTCCCAATTAGTTTAATTTCTTTTGGAAAATCAATTTTTTCAATTTCAACAGTTTTAATCAGCTTAAATTGATTATTGAATATATGTAAAAGTGTTGGCTTATTAAAAACTTCTTCAATAATGATCAAAGAGTCATCACTAATTTTGGCGACATTATTGCCTCGTTGTATGCCTGATATCCAAAAAGTATCTGACCTAATAAAATCGCAATCCTCTTCCATAAAATGAGAAACATAGAACGACTTGCCAAGCCGATTATTATGAGCTACGAAAAGTATATTTTTATCAAAACTATAAAGTTTAGATGATCCTATAGATTCACCTGTTTTATATGAATACTTGATATTCGTGCTCACCGTATCAGAGCTGTCAAGATAAGTCAGAATTTTTCCAGACTCAAGTTCAAAAGTTCTTTTAGATAAAGACATATCATAACTTACGCCACTTTTCAAAAGATAATATGGGTCAGAAACATCAAAGGGTTTATTTCGCTTTAAATAGTAGACTTCCAAATATTCTTTATTTACAATATTCATAAAACGAGGAACTTCCTGCCTTCCTACCTCAGGATAAGTAAGAGAAGATTGCCAGACCAGCTCGCCATCTGACAATCTTCTTTTTTCAATCAATGCTCCTGTATTAAGATCTTTGGTGTTTCGTGTTCCCACTGCAACATAAATGTAATTATCTTCGATTATAGGCTCAATGTGGTAAATAAACTCAATAAAGTTATATCCATCACAAGTGTCACTACCTATTCCCTTTCGATCATAAAATGTATGATACCAAATTGGACTCAACGAATCGTAATTCATTGGCTCGTAAGGCCTAGTTGGAAGCCATTCTGTCTTTTGAGCGTGCAATTTGAAAGTAATAATAAGCAACGCAAAACATGCAAAAATCTTACTCATAATGCTAGTTCATTAATCTGTAAGATCAATAAAATCCCGCTCAGATAAAACATTCCTGGTTATTCTTCCACAATTCAACGTACAAGGCGAACTTTGTGCTTCACAGTCAACTGGCCCATTACAGCTTGCTGTACTGCTATAGAGAGTTTCACCAAGTACAAGCTCGCCTCTTTCGTCATAGCAAAACTCTGTAACCCTGAAACAACAACCACTTCCGCACTCAATTTCTGTAATTATTGGTGCACCCTCCCAATCATACTCAACACAAATACTAAGACATCCGGCCGCAATAACATTACTCGTAAAGACTACCGGATTTTGGTCATTCCCACAACCATATTCACCTCTATCAAGCGTTGCAAAAATAGCATTTTCGGCTGCTTTGACTACATTTGCATGGATTCCATAGTAGATAGTCTGGATAGTGCCATATTCTCCATGGTTCGCAAAATCATCCAGAATTTGTTCCAAATTTGTGCAATTTGCCCCCACCATTTTCCAACTGACATTATAAATATGAAATCCAGATCCAGAGCATAATGCATATGTGAAATAGCCCCGAATTTCGCACCCCAAAATATACATGGTTGTTGAGTCATTAGTTGTTGGGCAGGGAGGAATTGCACCCAAACAATCAATAGCACGAATCGAAGCATATTGTGTTTGCCCACTTTGTTTTAGCTTCGGGTCTTCAGCATTTGAACATGCCATAATAAAGGACAGCATCAGAACCATCCATAATTTATTTACCCCCCCCCCTTAATATTTCAGAATTGGAATAAAAATTTGCAAATCGTTCGAAAAGAGAATTTTGTTTCATAACTTAAAGTTTTAGTGTTAATTAATCGAGCTGATTATGCAAATATACAAATAATATTAAAATATGAAATAATTTTATTTTTTTAACATTTACTTACTAAATGCCCAACTTAATATCCCTGAATTCAAGTAGCAAATGCAACTTTTTTAGTTAAAAAAATAAATTTCTTCATCTGGGGTTCTATAACCCAGTCTATTGCAGGTAGGTAGTTTAACATTTTCTCTACGGATTATAACTTTACCATCCTCAAAGACTTAAAGATTGCCTTCACACCCTACTTGTTTGCTTTCTCATCCATAGTAAATATACGTTAATGAAAAAATGGTGGCTCATTTCATAACTCATTTCATTTCACTCCTGAATTTTCCTGTTACGATTTAAAAAACTTCCAAAATGGATGCTCAAAAGGCTACTCTTACCACGTCAGTATTTTAACCAAGATTAAGGGCTATTAACCATCAATCAAGACAAATCACTATTTTTGCTATATGAGAAACGTGATTCTTTTCCTGATTTTGATTCTTTTTACTTGTCACCTGCGTGCACAATCCTACATTCGGTTTGAAAATGATAAAAACGTGCAATGGGCGGATTCTGTCCTGACTACCCTTACTTTAGAAGAAAAAGTAGGCCAGCTCCTGATGCCCAGAGGCAATATGTCTGGCAAGCCACACGACGTGGAAAAGCTGAAGATGTGGGTAAGGGATTATAAGATTGGAGGCATCGTTTTTTTTGCAGCCCCTCCTTCGGTTCAGGCTCGGATCACCAATGAAATACAAGCCACCAGCAAAGTACCCCTTTTTATTGGAGAAGATTTTGAATGGGGCTTAGCCATGCGGCTCGACAGCACAGATCGTTTTCCCTATGCCATGGCACTGGGAGCAATGAATGGCAATGAGCAGCTGATAGAAGCTATGGGTAAGGAAGTAGGCAGGCAATGCAAGAGGATGGGAGTCCACATCAACTACGCCCCGGTGGTTGACGTCAACAACAACATTGACAACCCGGTTATCAATTTCAGATCTTATGGCTCTGATAAAGAAGATGTAGCGCGCAAAGGCATGGCCTATGTGAAAGGGCTGCAATCGCAAAATGTAATTGCTACTGCCAAACACTTTCCGGGACACGGAGATACCCGCGTAGACTCACACAAAGACCTGCCGGTGATTGCTCACGATTCAACTCGTTTACACGAAGTAGAATTGTATCCATTTAAAAAACTCATCGACGGGGGTGTAGCAGGCATCATGACCGCACATTTGGATGTGCCTGTATTGGCAAAACAGGAAGGAATCGCCGCTACCTTTTCAAAGGCCATCGTAACCGACTTACTAAGATCACAACTCAACTTTAAGGGACTCACTTTTACCGATGCCATGGACATGAAAGGAGCCATCAAAAACTTTGGACCGGGAGAGGCCATGGTGCAGGCTTTCCTGGCCGGCAACGACATTCTGGAAACATTTGAAGATGTACCGGTTGCTGTTTCTTCATTGATCAATGCCGTCAAAGAAGGCAGGATCAGCGATGTACTGTTGACCGAAAGGGTAAGAAAGATCCTGATCGCCAAAGCTTGGGTGGGTTTGAATCAGTATACACCCATCGAGTTGCACAATTTGGTAGCTGACCTCAATGGCTCCGGCACAGCTTTGCTCAACACCCAATTTGCAGAAGCAACGATCACCCTTGCTAAAAATGATAATGACTTACTGCCCATCAAAGACCTGACCACCAAAATGGCCATTGTCTCAGTAGATGGTAAAGCTGGTAACAGCTTTCAAAAACAATGCGAAAAATATACGCGATTGGATTTTTTCTCCTACCTTTCAACAGATAGCGATTCGGTGCTGCTTGCTTTACTCGACACACTTTCTGGTTATGATCAGGTCATTGTGGCGGCCCATCTCAAAGAAATCAGACCTTCTGCTAAATACAGCTTGACAGCCAACAACATTAAAGCCATAGGTCAGATGGGTCTGCTGCCGAATGCGGTGCTTTGTGTTTTTGGCAATGTGTATGCCGTTAATAAGCTCACCGATCTCCATAACTATAAGGCCCTCATTTTAGCTTACCAACAGTGGAAGTATTCTGAAGAAGCTGCAGCACAAATCATCTTCGGCGGCCTGCCTTCAAAAGGGAAGCTGCCCGTTATGCTCAATGACTCGCTGGTCGAAGATCAAGGCATCCTGTTGGGACAAAGCACTCGCCTGTCGTATGGCTTACCTGCCCAGGTAGGATTTGATGACAGATTGGAGGCACGCATTGATTCGATTGTATCGGCGGGACTAGAGGCCAAAGCCTATCCCGGCGCTGTAGTACAAGTAGTGAGAAATGGAAAAACCGTTATTCACAAAGCCTACGGCAATAAAATATTTACTGATGGAACCATGGCCCTCCAGGAAAAAAAATACGAAGGAGGTACCAAAACAGACGCCATGGATTATTTTGGCAATGAAAAACAGAATGTAACACAAGATAGTATCTTCGCAAATGATGATGCAGCTGTGAGCACGGAAGATATTTATGATCTGGCTTCTGTAACCAAGGTAGCCGCTTCTTCGCTGGCCATCATGCAATTGATGAGTGATGGCAAACTCAGACTTGACCAAAGTTGGGGTGAATTGGTGCCCTCTTTAAAAGGTACCAATAAAGCAGACCTCAAAATGAGAGACCTGCTAACCCACAGGGCAGGACTCAAAGCATGGATACCGTTTTGGCATTTTGCTGTTGACAGCCTGGCTACCATTAAAAATGCTGTGAATGCAAAACCTGTTTTGTTAGATAAAATGGTGTACACCGAGAAAAAGCCTTTCTTTTTATGGAAACTTTTTGGCAAAAAAAATAAAAGAGTTTACGATTACTACGGCTCCATTAAAAAAGAGGCAACATTGTGGCAGACCTGCCTGGAAACGGGGCCCATAGTGTGGAAAAAGGACGCCCTCTCCAAACAAAAAGGCGTCCATCATACCATAGAGCTGGGCCAGGATGTGTGGATGCACGACCGCTACCGGACTGCCCTTTTTAAAGCTATTGCAGAATCTCCGGTAAACCCCGGCCAGGGTTATGTGTACAGCGATTTGCATTATTATTACTACCCCGAAATAGTGCAGCGCTTAACCGGTAAAAGTTTTGAAAAATACCTGCATGACACCTACCACAGCCTAGGAGCGAATAGCCTTGGATTTAATCCATTGAAAAAAAATCCTGCATCTGATATCGCACCAACCGAATACGACAGCCTGTTTCGCCAAAGTCTGATTCACGGCAGGGTACACGATGAAGGAGCTGCCATTTTGGGAGGGATATCGGGTCATGCCGGTTTGTTTGGCACCACCAACGACCTGGCTAAGTTGATGCAACTCTACCTCAACAAAGGCCAATATGGCGGACAGCGTTACTTCGATACCGCAGTCATTGAAGAATGTACTGCATATCAGTTTCCGGAGGAAGGCAATCGAAGGGGCATTGCTTTTGACAAGCCCGACCTTAAGGGTGGCAACAATGCACCTGCGAAAGCTTCACCATTGAGTTATGGACACAGCGGATTTACCGGCACCTACGTATGGGTGGATCCTGCGTATGATCTGATCTACATCTTTCTATCCAACAGGGTCAACCCAACCAGAAAAAATGGCAAGATCAGTCAAATGAACATCAGGACCTCCATAGGAGATGTCATTTATGAATCGATAATAAAATAATCGAACTTATCTTCCAGCTCCTGCTGCTGCAGGTCTGCCGCTTTTGTTTTTTCTGAAAAACGATTTGTTTTTAGGCTTATCTCCTCCAAAAGCAGGCTTGTTTGATCTTCCAGGCTTTTCCTGAGTCTGTCGCTGCCTTGGTGCAGCAGACGGCATTTGTCTGCCTTTATTTACTCTTTTAGAAAGTCCTTCAAACTGCACGTGGAAAGGATGGTCTAACACCTTTGGCACTTCTTTACGAATGAGTTTTTCGATGTCGCGCAATGCGGTAGTATCATCGTGCTCACACAAAGAGAGGGAACGGCCTTCATTGCCCGCTCTTCCTGTACGACCAATGCGATGCACGTAGGTCTCGGGGATCTCTGGTAAGTCGTAGTTGATTACATATTTCAGGTCGTCCACATCGATGCCCCTGGCCGCAATATCGGTGGCTACCAACACACGAATCTTTCTGTTTTTGAAGTTGGTTAGAGCCTGTTGTCTGGCTCCCTGGGATTTGTCACCATGGATGGCCTCGGCTTTGATACCCTGATTTACAAGGTCCTTTACAATGCGATTGGCTCCACTTTTGGTACGTGTAAATACCAGCGTGTGCTGGATGTCATGGGTTTTAAGCAAGTGCACCAAAAGGTATCTTTTCTCTTCTTTTTCTACAAAATAAAGCGACTGCTGAATGGTATCAGCTGTGGATGATACAGGCGTAACACTTACCTCTACTGGTTTGTGCAAAATGCCAGATGCCAGTCCTTTGATTTCAGGTGGCATGGTAGCCGAAAAAAACAATGTTTGTCTCTTATGAGGAAGGGCAGCGATGATCTTTTTTACATCGTGGATAAAACCCATGTCGAGCATACGATCTGCCTCATCCAAAACCAAAATTTCGACGTGTTTGAGGTTGACGTGGCCCTGATTCATTAGGTCCAACAAACGCCCCGGAGTGGCTACCAGGATGTCAGTACCCCTGCGCAATGCATCTATTTGGGGGTTGATGCCTACGCCACCAAAAACTACTTCATGGCTGATCTTCAATTTTCTGCCGTATGCAGCAAAATTATCTTTGATTTGGATAGCCAACTCACGGGTAGGTGTAAGTATCAATGTCTTGATGTACTTTCTGCCCTGAGTTTGAGTGGTAGCCTGGTGCAAGAGCTGCAAAATAGGAATGGCAAATGCAGCAGTTTTACCTGTGCCGGTTTGGGCACAAGCCAATAAATCGCGTTTCTCTAATACCGGAGTAATAGCTTTTTGCTGGATAGGAGTAGGTTTTTCATACCCTTCTTCATTCAACGCCTGTAAAATGGGTTGGATGATGTTTAAATCTGTAAAATTCAAATGAAAAATGTTGTGCGTCGAGCAAGAAATGTAAGTAGTTAATTACTTTGGACAAATGCGCATGTCAACGCCGATGATTAAAATGCAAAGATACTACATTTTTTTTACAAAGTAGCCAATTTTTGTAAATAATTGATTATCTACACTTTACTTATTAGAAAATTGTTTAATTTTAGCAACCAGGTCAGCTTTAGAGATGAAAGCCTTGTGTTTCCAGACCTCTTTGCCATTCTTATACAATATTAAGACGGGTAGTGCGTCTACTCTAAGCTGTTTGCAAAGATCCTTTTCAGCATCCGCATCAATTCTCACTACATCGACAGAAGAGGCCATTTCTTTGTCAATTTCAGCTAAAAAGGGTTTCATCTTTTTACAAGGGGCACACCATTCTGCATAAAAATCGATGAGCACCAATGACTTTTTAGTGGTAAGTGCTGTATATTCCGACAATGTCATGCCTTTTTTTGAGGTGACGCCACTAACTTCAGGAAGACCATTATTCCTCCATTGGATCATACCGCCGGACATGTCAAATACCTTTTCATAACCCATAGCTGTTAATTGTTGCGCCGCTGCATTGCTGCGGGCTCCACTTAAACAATACACAAAAACAGGCTTTTTTTTGTCTAGGCTTGCTGTCTTTTGTTTAAACTCCGAACTATTTAATTGATAATTAACAGCATTGGCAAGGTGCCCACCCTGAAACTCTCCCGGAGTACGAACATCAATAAGCACTGCCCCGGGGCTGGCCTTAAGTTGAGTAGCAAAATCAGGGGCCGACAGACGTTGGGCTTCTAATTGAAAATATAAAAATATAAGCAATGAAACACTGAATAATCTTAACATAAAACTTTGGATTTAGCAGAAAAACTTAATGTTTATTAGGTGGTACTGCGCAGTTTCCGCCAGCACAATTGCCACCGGCACAACCTATAGAAAACAAGCCCATTACCATAAAATATCCCCCTAAAAACACACCAGCCCATTGCTTATCAATAGCAGATTGAGAGAGAATAATGAGACCTAAAATCAGATATAGGGCTCTGATAAAGGTCCAGTTTTTAAATACGTTTTCGAACATGATCCATAAAATTTGTGCAAATATCCAATGAAATTTAGTCTGCTATAGTGACTTATGTTACTTTGAAGCCCAATACTTTGTTTTTCTTAGGGTCAAAAAGGAAATTAATTCTCATATTTGCCGGAATTTGAACAGTAAAATAAAGAATTAAATGAGTGACCAAAATTACCATCCTGAGCCATATTGGAGCGATGTTGCCAAACTGATTGGAGAAAGACAGGGCACCAATGTTATAGCAGGCGATGATGAGCCATTTTACAGATATAAAAGAAAAATGTTTCTCAAAATGCTGTTTACGGTGCCTTTTGAGGGAAAAAAAGTATTGGAAATTGGCAGTGGACCCGGAGGCAACCTGGTAGAAGTGTTCAAGAAAAAACCCGCAGTTCTGAATGGTGTAGACATTTCCAGCGACATGATTGCACTGGCGAAAAAACATGTACCTGCATCTGTAGAAATTTTCAAATCGAATGGTACACAACTACCCTTTGGCGATAATCAGTTTGATATCATCTTTACTGCCACAGTGCTTCAGCACAATACTGACGACGCCATGCTTCGCGAGTTGATCGCTGAAATTTGCAGAGTATCCGGAGATAAGGTTTATATTTTTGAAAGAATTGAAAACGTCATTAAAGGGGATGCTCTTTGTTTAGGAAGACCTGTAGATTATTATGCTTCTATTTTTAAAGCCCATGGTTTTGAACTCCAGGAAACCCAGTTTATCAACATCAGAGTGAGTTATTACATTTGTGGAGCCATAAGGAAATTGTTAAATCCAAAAGACCGAAAAGAAGGAGAACCTTTGAACGGAATCTCAATTTTCCTTCAAAATGTTTTTTTAACTTTTACTCCCCTTCTTGACCGTCTTTTTACTTCTGGCAAAGACGTGGGTAAACTCGTTTTTAAGAAGGTAAAATAAGATTCTCTCATTCAGGGTAAAAAAGGCATTTTCCAAAATATTAGTTGGTAAATACAGCAATTCAAAGAACTCCTTAAGTTCCTTGATAAATATTAGCATTCAATTCCCAAATTGTGCTCAAGCTTTTTATAGAAAGTCCTAACTTGGCAAAAAATTTAAGTTTTGGCTTTAATAAAATCTATTTCAGGCATTCGGGGTACAATAGGAGGTGCCAGGGGGGGCAATCTTACTCCAGTTGACATTGTAGAAAGTGTGGCAGGCTTTGGAGCCTGGATACTAAAACACCATGTAAAAGCAAGCGTAGTGGTTGGCAGAGATGGAAGAATTTCGGGACCAATGGTGAGTCAGCTTGCCATCCAAACCCTTGTTGGCATGGGCATCGATGTGATTGACCTTGGGCTTTCCACAACACCTACGGTAGAAATGTATGTGACAAAGGCCAATGCCCAAGCCGGCATCATTTTTACAGCCAGCCATAACCCAAAGGAATGGAACGCCCTTAAATTCCTCAATGAAAAAGGAGAATTTATCAGTGCTGCCGATGGAGAACACATCCTTGAAATGATTCGCAATGGTGAGTTGGATTTTGTTTCTGTTGACAAGCTGGGAATTGTAACACAAGCCAATGATGCCTATGATTATCATATCCAAGCTATTTTGACCCACCGCCTGGTGGATGTATCAGCTATCTCAGCCAATCATTTTCATGTGGTTGTGGATTGTATTAATTCTACCGGGGCACTTGCATTACCTCCACTTCTAGAAGCATTGGGAGTAAAATATACATTAATCAATGAGGCTGTAACAGGAGATTTTGCTCACAATCCAGAGCCCCTGCCCGCACACCTTATTCAGCTCAGTGAAGTTGTTAAAAACAGTGGCGCGCATATGGGAATCAGTGTTGACCCTGATGTTGACCGACTTGCCTTTGTTTGTGAAGACGGTACCATGTTTGGAGAAGAGGGCACCTTGGTGGCCATTGCAGATTATATTTTATCCAAAGAAAAAGGCAATACCGTTTCCAATTTATCCTCAACCCGGGCACTGGCAGATGTAACCCGAAAACATGGTGGCGATTATTTTGCTGCTGCCGTAGGAGAAGTAAATGTGGTTACAATGATGAAAAACCACAATGCCATTATCGGTGGAGAAGGAAATGGTGGCGTTATTGTACCTGATCTGCACTATGGCCGAGATGCTATGATTGGAATTGCCCTGTTTTTAAGTTATGTGAGTCAACAAAAACAAAATCTTACCGCGCTCAGAGATGCCCTCCCCCAATACACCATCATCAAAGATAAGCTCGATGTAGCAGGACTTGACCTGGATGCCATTTTTGAGCGACTTAAAAAATCATTTGCCTCTGAAAAATTGAATGAGATAGATGGACTGAAAATAGATTTTGAAGAAGGTTGGGTCCATTTCAGAAAGTCGAATACTGAACCTATTGTGAGAATTTACGCTGAAGCCAACACCATAGAAACGGCACAAGCATTAATTGGAAAAGTAAAAGCGCATATTTGATATGACAGCAATGGAACAATATTTTCAAAAATTCAGGGAGCAGGTTATTGGCATCAATTCTGCTTTTGACAGCCAGTCTGGTCACCATAAAATTATTTACGCAGACTGGACCGCCAGTGGACGAATGTATGGTCCCATTGAGGAACTGATGAAAGCTGAGGTATCCCCTTATGTAGCCAACACCCATACAGAGACCACCTTCACCGGCACAGCCATGACGCTTGCTTATAAGAGAGCAAAGGAGATCATCAAACGCCATGTAAATGCTGCAGAAACAGACATCCTCATTGCATCCAACTCGGGCATGACGGGAGTGGTTAATAAATTTCAAAGAATACTGGGCCTTAAGATCCATGAAAAGTTTGCAGATCAGGTCAATCTTCCCAGGGAAGAAAGACCCGTGGTATTTGTTACCCATATGGAACACCACTCCAATCAAACCTCATGGCTCGAAACAATAGCCGAAGTGGTCATCATTCAGGCATGTCCCAAAGGACAGGTTGATTTGCAACATTTTGAAACATTGCTTGAAAATTACAAAGAACGAAAAGTAAAAATAGCAGCAATAACTTCCTGTTCGAACGTGACCGGTATTTTTACACCGTATCACCAACTGGCGAAAATCGTCCACCAACATGGGGGCTTGTGTTTTGTTGATTTTGCCTGTTCCGCCCCGTACATTCCTATTGACATGCACCCCACAGAAGAAGGCGCGCACCTCGACGCCATTTATTTTAGTCCTCACAAGTTTTTAGGAGGGCCCGGCAGCAACGGAGTTTTGATTTTTAATAGTCAGCTTTATAGAAACCGGGTACCTGACCATCCGGGTGGAGGTACTGTAGACTGGACCAATCCATGGGGTGAACACAAGTACCACGAAGAGATAGAAGCAAGAGAAGACGGTGGTACACCCGGTTTTTTACAAACCATGAGAGTTGCTCTAGCCATCCAACTCAAAGAAAAAATGGGTGTCGACAAAATAAAGGCAAGAGAAGAGGAAATTCTGGATCTCGCATGGACAGCGTTTGCACAAATGCCGAAGGTCCATGTTTTTGCCGACCATCAAAAAGAAAGGCTGCCCATCTTTTCATTTATCATTGATGATGTGCATTATAACCTGGTTGTAAAATTGCTGAATGATCGTTTTGGCATCCAGGTGAGAGGAGGATGCAGCTGTGCCGGTACCTATGGCCACTATCTTTTTGAAATCTCGTATGAAAGATCAAAAGACTTTACCCACCACATCGACATTGGTGATCTTTCACAAAAGCTGGGATGGATCAGGATTTCTTTTCACCCGATAATGACCAACGAAGAGGTGCAGTATTGTTTGGATGCCATCCGTCAAATAAGTGAGCACCATGAAGAATGGAAAAAAGAATATATCTATTCTCCCAAGTCGAATGAGTTTACCCATAAAGATGTATTGGTTGCTCCGGAAAAAGAATTGGTTGAGGGTTGGTACAACACCAATAGACTATAAATGCGTATCTATTTCGACAATGCAGCCACTACCCCACTATTGCCACAGGTATGGGAAAAAATGTGCGACGTTTTAAAAAATGATTTTGGCAACCCATCCTCTATCCATCATTATGGCCGAGTGAGCAGGTCGATAATAGAAGATGCCAGAAAAAAAGTGGCCCGAACCATTGGCGCATCGATAGGAGAAATATTTTTCACTTCATCTGCAACAGAAGCCAATAATACGATCCTGCATAGGAGTGCGATTGACCTCGGTATAAGACGGTTTATCAGCTCTCCCACTGAACATCACTGTGTATTACACACCTTGCAGCACCTACAGAAAGAAAATCCGGAGATGGAGGTAATTTGGTTGCAGGTAGACAATCACGGTCGCATCGATCATGCCGAATTGGAAGCACATCTGACAGATGGTTCAAAAAAAACTTTGGTTTCACTGATGTATGGCAACAACGAGATAGGTACTATCCATGATATTGCCTCTATTGGATCCATTTGTAAAAATCACAACGCCTATTTCCATTGCGATGCAGTCCAGATGATCGGCAAATACGAGGTTGATGTTCATGTTTTGGGGGTTTCTTTTTTATCAGGAACCGCGCATAAATTTCATGGTCCCAAAGGCAGTGGCTTTTTTTATATGAAGTCAGACAACATCATCCATCCCTATATCTATGGTGGAGCCCAGGAACGCAATATGCGGGCAGGAACCGAAAATGTAGCAGGCATTGCCGGACTGGCAGAAGCTCTGACTCTGGCGATAGGTGAGATGGCCCAGCGAAGATCCCACATCAGTGCACTGAAACAAAGATTTGAAGAGCAGTTGATCAACGAAGTGGAAGGCATCTTATTTAATCACCCGGCAGGTGATGAATGTATGTACCATCTTAGCAGTGTTTCTTTTCCTGAATCATCTATGGCAGAAATGTTGATGTTTAACCTCGATATAGAAGGTATTGCCGCATCTTCTGGGAGTGCGTGTAGTGCAGGAATTGCGGAAGACAGTCATGTACTGCAAGCCATAGGCCATCCACAGGGTAGGAAGACAGTTCGTTTTTCATTTTCTTCTCTCAACACGGCTGAAGAGGTAGATGCCACAGTTGCAAAGATTAAAAAGCTGATGACCCCAAGATGACGCACGAGGTATACATGCAACGCTGTGTGGATTTGGCCCAAAAAGGAGGTCTGGACACCAAAAGCAATCCCATGGTAGGTGCGGTACTTGTTTATAATGAAAAAATAATTGGAGAGGGCTGGCATACCTATTACGGTGGTCCTCATGCAGAAGTAAACGCGATTAACAGTGTAAAATCAAAAGACCTGGCGCTTATTTCACAATCTACCCTTTATGTCAGTCTGGAGCCTTGTTGTGTGCAAGGGAAAACGCCTGCATGTACCTCCTTGATTCTGGAAAAAAAAATTCCAAAAGTAGTAATTGGGAGTAAGGATCCCGATCCAAGGATGCAAGGAAAGGGAATAACCTTGTTAAAAGAACAGGGAGTAGAAGTGATAGGAAATGTTTTACAAGATAAATGTGATGCGCTGTTGACACGTTTCAAGGCCAATTTAAAGAAAATGCCTTATATCGTGCTAAAGTGGGCTACCAGCTTTGACCAGGTGATGGGACAAAAGCAACAGCGATTGATGATAACCGGAGACGCTGCCTTGTGGCATACCCACAAATGGCGATCGGAGTGTCATGGCATTTTGATTGGCAAAGAAACGGCAAGGACAGACAATCCCCTCTTAAATACCCGTTATTATCCAGGACCCTCCCCCATAAAAATTGTGATGGACAGTCAACTGGAACTCGACCCAAAACTTAGGTTATTTGCAGATGGTGAAGTAGTTGTAGTTAATGAAATAAAAGAAGAAAAGTGTGGCAATATCCAGTATATAAAAGTCAGTTCAAATTACAATTGGCAGGAAGTAATGGAAAGATTGTACGATAATAAGATCTACTCCGTTTTGGTGGAAGGGGGTAGTAAAATATTGAACAGTCTGCTTGCAGGTGGTTGGTGGCATGAAGCCAGGATATTAAGAACACAAACTTTACTAAAAAATCAACTTGAGTCAAAAGATATTATACTGGCCCCGGAAATAAGCGGAAGATTGATAAAACAAGTGGATGTTGAACGAGGATGTCAAGCCATTTATATAGAAAACAAAGTTCAAGGCTAACAATGAAAATAAGCTTGTATATTAAATATGTAACATTGACAGTTTCCTTGTTTTTTGGAAGTTCATTTTTTGCCCCGAAAATAGGAGACGTAATTGATTCTGTCAACGGAGTTAAGGTATATTACAACGGCAGCCACTTTGCCAAAAGTTATGGCAGGAATTTAGCTCCAGACGGCTACAACCTTGGTTTGAAGTACCAATGTGTAGAGTTTGTCAAAAGATACTATTATCAGGTTTACGGTCACAAGATGCCCAATGCTCAAGGCAATGCAAGAGACTTCTTTGATAAAAAACTCGAAGATCGTGCGTATAATGTCAATAGGGGTTTAATGCAATATCGCAATGTAAGAGAGTATGCCCCCAAAGCAGGTGATTTACTAGTTTATGATAGCTATCCCGGCAACCCTTACGGCCACGTTGCCATTATAGCAGAAGTAGGACCTGAGCACGTGGTAATCGTACAGCAAAATATTGGTACTATTACCAGGGAAAGGCTAAAGCTTGTAAAATTTATGCAGTATTATACCATCGCAGATTACGATATCCTAGGTTGGTTGCGGAGGGAGTGATCAATGTTGAATGTCGAATGACGAATGTCGAATGTCGAATGACGAATTACGAATGACGAATGTCGAATGACGAATGTCGAATGACGAATGACG
>JAGNSQ010000079.1 GCA_017987975.1 Saprospiraceae bacterium | reverse complement strand
AAAACATTGCACCTGTAACCCGTGTCTTTGATTCAGAGGCAGCCACCATAGAGTTATTTGAAAAAGCGGTGCCTTCGGTTTGTTTTATAACCACCCTTAACGTGCGACAAGATTATTGGTCGCGCAACATAGAGGAACAACCATCGGGAACCGGTTCTGGATTTATCTGGGATAAAGATGGTCATATTATTACCAATTTTCACGTCATCCAGGGTGGTGACCGCGCTACGGTTACTTTAGCCGATCGAAAGACCTATGATGCAGAAATCGTTGGGGTAGCACCTGAAAAAGACCTGGCGGTGCTCAAAATAAAGGCACCCGCTTCGTCACTTAAACCGCTGCCGGTGGGTACTTCACACGACCTCAAAGTAGGTCAGTATGCTTTTGCCATTGGTAATCCCTTTGGACTGGATCAAACCCTGACCACGGGCGTAATTTCTGCTCTGGGAAGAGAAATTAAATCGGTCAATGGCAGAGCCATCCGCGATGTGATACAAACCGATGCGGCCATCAATCCGGGCAATTCAGGAGGCCCATTATTGGATAGCAGTGGTCGACTCATTGGGGTAAATACCCAAATCTATAGTCCTTCCGGCGCTTCTGCGGGCATTGGGTTTTCCATTCCTGTAGACGAGGTCAACTGGGTGGTCCCCGATTTGATAAAGTACGGTGAAGTACGCAGGCCTGTTTTGGGCTTATCCTTGTTGCCAGGCTATTATGCCAAGGGCATGAGTGATGGCGGACTGATCATAGCAGAAATAGTGAAAGGCGGACCGGCAGCTAAGGCGGGATTAAAAGCCATTAGCCAGGATCGCGGAGGAAGATGGGTGCCAGGGGATGTAATTAAATCCATCAATGGGGTAAAAGTGGAAGACTACAATGACCTGGTACTTTCTCTCGAAAAATATCAACCTGGCCAAAAGGTGAAGTTGATCGTAGAGCGGGATGGAAGCACTCGTACCGTCGAAATTGTATTGGCATCGTCGGCAGAATTGAAGTAATAATAGGTGATAATCAGCATCTTTTGTATTATAAAAAGATAATTTCAACAAAATCGTTTTACGATTTGCAAAAAAAATTTACCTTTGCGACCGCTTCCTTAAGCCTTGACCCATGGTGTAACGGTAGCACTGCAGATTTTGGTTCTGTATGTTAAGGTTCGAATCCTTATGGGTCAACAAGAAACCCTGGTCTTTGCAGAGATCGGGGTTTTTTATTTATACCTTATTTTTAAATAGAAGGCAAGTTAGGTTTGTGCCTTTCTGTATAAATTATAGGCAATTACTGAAAATATAAGATTGGGCAGCCACACCCCCAAGCCGGGGTGGAGGTCGAGATTAGAGGCAAAAGTAACGGTGAATTTGGACAAGATCACAAATATTGAACCCAGGATCACCCCTGACGCCAGGTGGAGGCCCATGCCACCACGCACCTTTCGGGATGCGATGGTAACCCCTATAAAGGTCAGGATGATGATGGTGAAGGGATCTGCCGACCTACGGTACAGTTCAATTACATATTTTTTTGCCGTATCGAGTCCTTTGTCTTGTTCTTCGTTGATAAACCGTCTTAGCTCAGTGGTGGTGAGCATTTCCATTTGTTTGGTATATCTCACAAAATCTTCGGGTTGGAAGGGAAAAAGGGTGTCTTTGGTAATTTCCTTTTTGATTACCATTCTTTCATCGAGGCCATTGATAAAATGTTCTTCATAGTCATTCATCCTCCATTTTCCGCTTTGTTTGATGAATTTGAGGTTGTCGGATTTGAGCATGTAGACCAGGTGGCCGGCTTTAAACCTTTCTAACCTGAAATTGCGCGCTGTGCTGTCTCTGGAAGAAAATAACCTGAAATAAGCTTTTTCATTGGGACGGGTGTAAAAATGGATGTCTGATGAAAGCGTTTGTTTGGCTCCCCTTCTGATGTATTGGCTTTCAAATTCATTTTTGATCCGTGAGCTATTGGGGATGACATAGTTATTGCCGATCCAGAGTAAGATGGCAATGATGCCTCCGGCTACAACAAACGGTCTAAGCATTCTGTTATAGCTGATTCCTGCGCTGAGTGTTGCCACAATTTCCGAGTCCCTTGCCATTCTGCTGGTAAAAAAGATAACGGCCAATAACGCAAACAGGGGCCATAACAAGCCATTGATCCAGGGAATAAAATTGAGGTAGTAGGTGAGAAAAACGTCTTTGAGTTTTACCTCATCGCTTAAAAATTTGTCGACATTTTCAAAAAAATTGATGGCCACGGCGATCATTGTGATGAGGACCATGGTAAAGAAAAAAGTTGATAGGTATTTTTTGATTACATACCGATCAAAGATGCCGATGCGAAAAAAACGATTCATGCAGGTGCCATAATTAGAAAGAGGTGGATGTATTATAAAAAAGGCCTGTCCCTATCGACAAGCCCATTTTATAAAACAAAAACCAGGTATTTTTTAAGCTCAGTCCCCTGAGGTTACTGGCTTTGTAATGTGTCTTATTAATTGGTTTTAATAATTGTTTTGGTAAATACCTTACCGGCGTATTCAACATTGAAGTTGTAGCTGGCAGCAGGTAGATGGCTTAGATCAATTTCTGTGATGCCGTTGGTGCTAATGCTTCTTGTCATGATTTGTTTGCCGGTGAGGTCAAAAATAACTGCAGTGACATCTACATTCTCATCATCAAAAGGTGTACTTAAATTTATAAATACTCTATTGACAGTAGGATTTGGATAGTATGTGATATCTATCTCATCAGAATCGTCAAATCTTACAGAGCGAATTTCTGAATATTCAAATCTTCCATCTAAATCCACCATTTTTAACCTGTAATAGTAAATACTTTGAAGACTTCTACTGCTTGGTAAATTATTATCTAAGTAATTGTATTTAACTTGCCAATTAGAGTTACCCTTTGCATTTACAGTTGCAACATAGTCAAAATTTAAACCATCAATGCTTCTCTCTATTTCATAATGAGAGGCCTGTATTTCAGAAGAAGATGTCCATTTTAAATCCGCTGCTCTTTCATCCGCAAAACGATCTGCTGTGAAATCAGTTAACTTGATTGGAAGTGGGATATTATTGGCTGTATTAATAGGAGGACCTGATCTATCATTCAAATCTAACTCCACATAATTGGTAAAGTCATTTTGAATTGAGAAAGTACCAGTTGTACCTGATGGATTTGTAGTTGTCCATGAAAATGTCATTAATGGATATTCCATTCCTGAAACCCAGTTTACAGTTTGAAAAATAACATGGCCATATTCATTTGTGCCTCCTGGAACTGCAGAGATGTTATAAAAAAATGTGGGGTTCGAAATAGTTGTATTTGACGGCAAGTTGATCATAAAATTGGTCGCACTAAATACATTATAGTTGGCCGTTGGAATGATACTGACCTGTATTTTACCATTTGGAAGTTGTTTTATTGTATACGGAGCTGTTCCGTCACCTTGGGCACTTAGTCCAAAAACAAACAACAATAAAGTTAATGTAAGAATATTTCTCATTTCTTGATATTAATAATGGATTAATTGTGTCTTGATATGGTTGCATTTTGATTGGTTCCTCCAATGTTTTGAAGAAGGATCACACGGTCGTTGCCACCCAAATTATATTTAACCTGACCATTAAGGTTGACGTCTTCTTTGTGGTAACCATTCAAAGTTGCATTTTGGTTGGTTCCGCCGATGGCAGTAAGGATTAATACCCTGTCATTACTGCCAAGGTTATATTTCACTAGACCATCCTGATTGATATCACCTTCCCACATACCCCAGGCATTAAGATTTGAAGGGCCATTTGGAGCGATCTCAAGTAGTTTCAATGGTACATTGGTGGAAATGGCCATATTTCTATAGATTGAAGTTGTATCTGTTCTTAAATCCAACGGAGCTGGGCTTGTTACATTGATACCAGGATTCTTAGTCCTAATCATAAGGTGATTTCTGTGATGAAGAGCCACAACTGATGTTGGAAAGCCGTTTTCGATAGTTGGTAATGATACACCATCGGTTCCAACGATTGATCCATCTTTTTTGATAAAGGCACTTGCTCTATTTGTTGTAGCTACGGTTGGCCCTGCCGGATCTCTCAATTCAAGCATTACCCAATCTACGATATCAGGATTTGCGAGAAAAAATCCCGCTGAAACAGAAGCTGGTTGAGCATTAAAGGGCGCAGCATTATAGGGTGAACTTAACCCTGAAGTTTCTAACCAGTTAGTGCCTGATGGCGCATTCAGCAAAGTGTTCATTTCATTGGTAGTTGAATTGTAACTAGCTGACAGAATAGCTTTGAAATTGACTTTGCCATAAAAGTTGGTACCCGTAAAATCAGCAGTTGCATCATCTGTTGATCCTGTAACTGTTGTACTGCCATTGGTCGCAGCCGCTGCATAAGACCATTCCATTCCATCATGAACAGCTCCCTTAATTAATGCAGTAGATCCGTTGTCATCGCCAGCAGCATAAGTACCAATCATTGTATTCGAATACCCGGTAAATCCTGATGCATTTACATCCCAATATCTGTTGAGAAATGATTCGGCAGAGGAGGGTTTACTTGGATGCACCACATTGTTTGCTTTCACTTTCAGATTTCCAGCTACTGTTGTACCTGAAAAAGAAGTTTCAAGAGGTGTATAATTCGCTGCATCACCAACTGGGAAGGTAAATACTTCATTAGTGTAAGTATTGTCAGCCAAGTTTTTCTGCACCATACCTGTACCATTGGTAGCAACATATTCATCACTGTCATTTCCTGAAACAAGAGCTGTTGAACCCAAGACTATGTCAAAATTACCTAACAAAACCTTGCTACTACCAGCAGATCCAAAATCAAGAAGTGCTGATACATTGGCCGCATCTGTAAGTGTTACAGTGGAGTTATTTTTTGAAATTTCTAAATTGGAAATAGTAGCTCCATTTGATTTGAAGTTACTGTTGGCAGCTCCACTAAACTTCACCTTTGACATTGGTTGAGTTGTTAATGTGGAGTTGTTGGTAAGATTCCCCTGAACTTCCAGGATACCTGTACCTTCAATATTGATGGCTCCTGCGCCATTGTTGGTAACGTCAGACTCCACATAAAGAGTAGCCCCGTTTTTGATGGTTATCGTTGCCCCGTCGTTTACAAGCTGTGCAAATGACAAAGAGGCCATCATCGATAACATTACTGCTAAGGTGATTTTCCTCATTTTAAGTAAGATTTTTGTCTTTTTCAACGTAAATATAACTGCTTTTCCCTACAGAAACCAAAAAAAATTAGTGAAATGCTGATTTCTATGAGTAAACGGTAGGAAGCTGCAATTAAAGTGTTTTCAATTTTTGGTTATAAATATTCATTTTCAATGGCTTACATTCAAATTATTCATTTGGTTAATGTGATAAAAGCTGGTGAATTACCGGCACCAGAATAAGCAGAAATGCATAGTTTTGTGACTTATAAAGTAGACAAAATATGGTAAATCATACCCTCATCATCCGGGCAATTAATCCAAATGACAACTACAATCTGGCCAAAATCATCAGATCTGCACTTGAGGAATTTGGTGCCAATAAGCCTGGAACCGTATATTTTGATCCCACAACAGATGCTTTGTTTGAGCTCTTTCAAACCGCGGGTAGTGCTTACTTTGTGGCAGAAGAGGATGGTATTTTATTGGGAGGAGCTGGTTTTTTTCCTACAGCAGGTTTGCCAAATGGAGTGGCGGAACTCGTAAAAATGTACTTACAACCAGAAGCCAGGGGAAGGGGTCTGGGTAGGCTGTTGGTTAACAAAACAGAAGAGTTGGCAAAAAAAATGGGTTATGCAGGATTATATCTGGAAAGTATGCCGGAATTGACCAATGCGCTTACCATGTATGAAAAAATGGGCTATCACTACCTGGAGGGTCCCATGGGCAACTCAGGACATACAGGATGTGGTTTGTGGATGTATAAAGATCTTTAAACCAACATTTCAAAAAGAATGGGGTCGTGGTTGAGGTGCTGAAAAACAATGCCCTTGGCAGACATACCGGCCATCAGGGTGTCCAATTGGTGTTTGTCTGTCAATTCTAATCCTACAAGGGCAGGACCGGTATCCCGGTTGTTTTTTTTGGTGTATTGAAAGTGGGTTATATCATCTCCCGGACCCAACACATCAAGGAATTCTTTGAGCGCTCCAGCTCTTTGTGGAAAACGGATCAGAAAATAGTGTTTTCTACCCTCAAAGAGTAAGGCCCTCTCTCTGACATCCTCGGTGCGGGCTATGTCATTGTTGCCGCCGCTCACAACCACTACTACATTTTTATTGCGGATTTTTTCTTTCATATACTCAAGTCCTGCAATGCCAATGGCTCCCGCTGGTTCGGTAACCAGGGCTTCCTCGCTATATAATTCCAGCAAGGTAGAGCAAATATGGCCTTCGGGCACCAGGATCACTTCCTCCAGATCATTTTTACAAATATTGAAAGCAAGCCCTCCAATTTTTTTAACGGCTATGCCATCTGCAAAGGGGTCTATTTGGGTGAGCTGTACCGGAAAACCACTGGCAAGCGACTCATACATGGCAGGGGCTCCCTTGGCTTCTACACCTACGATACGGGTATGCGGACTGATCTTGTTAAAAACGGAAACAATGCCTGCCATCAAGCCGCCTCCGCCAATGGGGGCCATGATATAGTCCACCGGCTCCTTTATTTCGTCCAAAATTTCCAAGGCAACTGTAGATTGGCCGGCTATGACGTCGATGTCATCAAAAGGATGAATAAACGGTAGGCCGCGTTCAGTGGCAAATTGAATGGCACTGATCTGGGCATCGTCAAATCTATCTCCGGTCAATACCACGGTTATCCAATCCCCTCCAAAATGCCTGACTCTGGAAATCTTTTGTTGCGGGGTTGTACTGGGCATAAATATGGTGCCTTGTACCTGCAACAGGGCGCAAGAATAAGCTACCCCCTGGGCATGATTGCCGGCACTGGCACATACGATGCCCAAGCTCAGCTGATCACGACCCATGGTAGACATTTTGTTGAAAGCTCCCCGAATTTTAAAAGACCTGACAGGTAAAGTATCTTCCCTTTTCAGCCAGATGTGGGCCTGGTATTTTTGGGAAAGCCTTTGGTTGTAAATGAGCGGACTCGGTGATATTACCGAAGACAAAGTTTCAGCTGCAGACCGGCTTTGGGATATACTAATCACGTATTTTATTTATTTCTGTCCGGTCTTAAACTTCTAACAACAGCACCTGCCTGCCACATTTCTGAGTTGCGCAATTCACTGAGTTCTACTTCCAGTTTCTGACGGTAATCTGTTTGAGAATTGGAATCGATGGATCGTTGTGCTTCATGACCTGATGCCACACTTTCGTATAACTCGGAAAATACCGGTGCTACTGCATCTCTGAATTTATGCCTCCAGTCAAGCGCTCCTCTTTGAGCGGTGGTGCTACAGTTGGCGTACATCCAATCCATGCCATTTTCGGCTACCAGCGGCATGAGTGATTCGGTAAGTTCTTCTACGGTTTCATTAAAAGCCTCTGAGGGAGAATGTCCCCTTTTGCGAAGTTCGTTGTATTGCGCTTCAAACAAGCCCTGGATGGCACCCATCAGGCTACCTCTTTCGCCCGTAAGATCGCTGTAAACCTCCTTTCTAAAATCGGTTTCAAAAAGATAACCTGAGCCTACCCCAATGCCCAGGGCTACTACCCTTTCTTTGGCTTTCCCGGTAGCATCCTGGTAGATGGCATAACTTGAGTTCAGTCCCTTACCGGCTAGAAATAGCCTGCGCAGGCTGGTACCGGAGCCTTTGGGTGCCACCAAAATAACATCAATATCAGTGGGTGGTACGATGCCCGTGCGGTCTGCATAAGTAACACCAAAACCATGGGAAAAATAAAGGGCTTTCCCGGCAGTGAGGTGGGGTTTAATTTCAGGCCAAACGGCAATTTGTGCAGCATCCGACAAGAGGTATTGAATGATGGTACCTTTGGAGGCTGCTTCCTCAATTTCAAAGAGGGTCTCACCCTCCACCCAGCCATCGTTGATGGCTTTCTGCCATGTAGGCGAATCTTTTCTCTGACCAATGATCACCTTAAATCCATTGTCTCGTAGGTTGAGGGCCTGACCCGGACCTTGTACACCGTAGCCAATGATGGCTATTGTTTCATCTTTAAGTGTCTCTAATGCTTTTGACATCGGGAATTCATCCCTGGTGACAACATTTTCTTCAACGCCACCAAAATTTAATTTTGCCATACTATTTTTAGTTGTTATTTATTACATGGAAAAAATTTCTTCATTGCGCCCCAGGAAGGGATTTTCGCTCAACAAAGGCCCGGGTTGTTGTTGTTCAAATTCGAGCAACTTGTTGTGAAAGCCTGCACTGGCTTTGATTATGGCCACCCTGGCAGACCTGACAAATTCAATCAAACCCAGGGGCTGCAATCTTTCGATTAAGCTGTCGATTTCAGCTCGCTGGCCGGTTGTTTCAAATACTATATAATCTTTGCGAATGACCACAGCCCTGGCGCCATTTTCTCTCAGCAGGCGCTCTACCCTTACCTTTTCGGCAACGATATCAGCAGGTACTTTGTACAGGGCCATTTCCTGCCAGATGATTTCATCATTGGTATTAAAATAAACCTTCAATACATCTACCTGCTTTTCAATCTGTCGTGCCAGTTTCCTCACTACCTCTTCATCTTCTATCACCACGATGGTAAATCGATGCACGCCCTCGAGTTCGCTGGGAGAGGTATTGAGGCTTTCAATATTGATTTTTCTTCTTGAAAACAAGATGGCGATCCGGTTGAGCAAGCCCACCTGGTTTTCAGTATATACGGTTATGGTAATCTCTGATTTCATTTCATATCGTCTTTAGTCAGTACTATTTCGGCAACGCCCTTGCCCTGAGGTACCATGGGAAAGATGTTGTCTTCTTTTGCTACTAAAACGTCGAGCAGATAGGGACCTTCGGTTTTCAACATGGTAGTGAGGGCCTGGACCAAATCCTCACGTGTGCTTACTTTTTGACCAGGAATTTGGTAGGCTGCTGACAGGGCCACATAATCGGGACTGGAGATGTCTACGAAGGAATATCTTTTTTCGTGAAACAGTTCCTGCCACTGTCGCACCATGCCCAAATAGGCGTTGTTGAGGATAATGATTTTTAAAGGTGCTCTGGTCTGCATGAGGGTGCCCATCTCCTGAATCGTCATTTGAATGCCACCATCTCCGATGATGGCAACAACTGGACGGTCTGTGACTGCCAGGGCTGCCCCAATGCCGGCAGGAAGGGCAAAGCCCATGGTTCCGAGGCCTCCTGAGGTTATGTTCGAACGGCTGTGATTCAATCTGGCGTACCTGCACACCACCATCTGGTGTTGGCCCACATCGGTAACCATGATGGCTTCACCTTTGGTAAGTTCATTGAGTCTGGCAACCACTTCCGCCATGGTAAGGGAACCTGTAGTGGGGTTTTGTTCCTTTTGAATGACCACCTCATTTTCCACTTCATTCAGCTTGTGGAATTCTTCCAACCATAGTGGGTGGGCTGCTTTATGAATACCGGCTGTGAGCATGGGCAATGTTTCTTTGCAATTGCCCCAGACAGGGATGGTGGACTTTACATTTTTATCGATCTCAGCCGGATCAATGTCGAGGTGAATGACTGTGGCTTGTCGGGCATATTTGTCGAGGCGACCGGTGACCCGATCATCAAAACGCATGCCCACCGCAATGAGTACATCACATGCATTGGTAAGGATATTAGGTGCTGCGTTGCCATGCATGCCCAGCATGCCAACATTGAGATAGTGGTCTGTGGGCATGGCCCCTTTGCCCATGATGGTCCATGCGGCAGGAATGCCGGATTTTTCTACAAAGTCAAACAATTCTTTTTCAGCATTTCCAAGTATGACGCCCTGTCCAAAAATAAGGAAGGGGCGTTCTGCCCGGTTGATTTCCTGAATGGCTTCTTCAATGTAAGAAGTCCTCACGGTGGGCTCGGGCCGATAACTTCTGATTCTCTGACATTTTTGATATTCCTGCAACGCCATTGTTTGAAGTTGCGCATTTTTTGTAATGTCTATTACAACCGGTCCTGGTCTGCCGGTGGAAGCGATGTAGAAGGCTTTGGCGAGTGCCGGTGCAATGTCTTCAGCAACGGTTACCTGACAATTCCATTTAGTGACAGGTGTGGTAATATTGATGACATCCACTTCCTGAAAGGCATCGGTACCCAGGAGGTGGGCAAATACCTGGCCTGTTATACATACAAGAGGGGTTGAGTCTATTAAGGCATCGGCCAGACCGGTTACCAGATTGGTGGCACCGGGACCACTGGTAGCCAGCACTACCCCTGTTTTACCGGAAGCCCTGGCATAGCCTTGTGCGGCATGGATGGCACCTTGTTCGTGTCGGACCAGGATGTGCTTCATGCGGTCTGGATAGTCATAAAGAGCGTCATAAATAGGCATGATGGCACCTCCGGGATAACCAAAAATCAGCTCCACATTTTCTGCCAACAAAGCCTGCATTACCATTTCTCCGCCTGTCATGGTTGAAGAAGCAGCTGCTATTGGAGCATTCTTGTTTTCGATTGTCGGGGCTGTATTCATGGTTAAAATTTTAAGTTGTAATAAGCCAAAAGATCGGTGGTGGTAATGCCCTCGTAACCTACTTGCCTAAGCTGGGTAACCAGCTGACCTCTGTGGTAAGTAGAGTGATTAAAAACGTGGGCCAATACTTTGTAAACGGGCTGGGTATAAGCATCACCATTGATTCGGGTATAATGCAATGATGCCAAAAGATCTTCTTCATTCAATTTTGTTACAAAGTTGTGCAGGTCTTCAGCTGCTGCTTCCCATATGTCCAGAGCTTCTGACCTGGTTCCATTAAAAACTGCGGGGAACCACTCCGGATGAGCTTGTTTTTGTAAACGTTGCAGCCAGATCTTTTCAGCCCCGATAATGTGAATGGCTGTATCCCCAACGCTGTTGAAGCTGGAAATAACTTCTTCTTTCCACTGGTCATCACTGATCTCTCTTAGCCAGGAAATCATAACGTGATTGGCCCATTGATTAAACTTTGCGATTTCTGTAAAATAGGTGTGGTTCAAAATGTCTTGATTTTTAATTTTAAAATATGCGATTACTTAATCGTAGGGTGTATTCCATTTTTTCAATTCCTTTATTCATCGGTCACACAGCCCTGTGAGGCATCTTTAACCGTCTTCATATATCGGTACAGCAATCCTTTTGCTACCGGGGATTCGGGAGCTTTCCATACCGATTTTCTTTGGGTAATTTCTGCGTCAGACAGCTGACACTCGATGGTGTTTTTTTGGATGTCGATGGCAATTATGTCATCATCCTGCACAAGGGCAAGCAAGCCTCCCTCTGTGGCTTCAGGTGTAATATGACCTACCACAAAACCATGAGTTCCACCACTGAATCTGCCATCTGTTATTAGGGCTACATCATTGCCGAGGCCGGCACCAATGATGGCAGAAGTCGGTTTGAGCATTTCCGGCATACCGGGAGCACCCTTAGGGCCCACATACCGAATGACTACAACATCGCCTTTTTTTACCCTACCGGATCGAATGCCCTCAATGACCTGTTTTTCACCATCAAATACACGGGCAGGTCCGGCAAAGTGGTCACCTTCTTTACCCGAAATTTTGGCAACGCTGCCTTTTGTAGCAAGGTTGCCGTATAAAATCTGGATATGGCCGGTGGCTTTAATGGGCGTATCGGCAGGAACTATGATTTGTTGGGTATCAAAATTGAGATCCGGAATGTCTTGCAGGTTTTCGGCCATCGTTTTACCGGTTACTGTAAGACAATGACCATGGATCCAGCCCATTTGTAACATGTATTTCATAACGGCTGGTACGCCACCTATCTGGTGCAAGTCCTGCATCAGGTATCGGCCACTGGGCTTAAGGTCTGCCAAAACAGGGAGCTTATCGCTGATTTTTTGAAAGTCATCAATGCCCAGTTCAACATCCACACTTTTTGCCATGGCAATGAGGTGCAAGACAGCGTTGGTGCTACCCCCTAAAACCATGGTCACGGCAATGGCATTTTCAAAAGCCTCGCGCGTCATGATTTGGGAAGGCGTGATATTTTGTTCCAGTAGGTATCTGATGGCTGCACCCGCCCGGGTACATTCTTGTTTTTTTTCATCGCTCAATGCAGGATAAGAAGATGAATAGGGCAGGCTCATACCCAGGGCTTCAATGGCAGAAGCCATGGTATTGGCGGTGTACATACCCCCGCACGCACCCGGACCCGGGCAGGCATGCTGTACAATGGATTTAAAGTCACCCTCAGAGAGTTGTCCTGCCAGCTTTTGACCCAGGGCTTCAAAGGCAGAGACAATATTGAGATCATTTCCCTTGTAATGCCCTGGAGCAATGGTGCCTCCATACACCATAATGCCTGGTCTGTCGAGTCTGCCCATGGCCATGATGCTGCCCGGCATGTTTTTGTCGCAGCCCGGTATGGCGATCACGGCATCGTAGTGCTGGGCTCCGCAAACTGCTTCGATGCTATCCGCGATTATGTCTCTGGATACCAAGGAATAGCGCATGCCATCGGTGCCGTTGCTAATGCCATCACTTACTCCTATGGTATTAAAAATGAGTCCTACCAGATCGGCTTGCCAAACACCGGCTTTGACCAAGAGGGCGAGGTCATTGAGATGCATATTACAAGTATTGCCTTCATAACCCATGCTCACGATACCAACCTGTGCTTTTTGGAGGTCTGCTTCTGTGAGTCCGATACCATAAAGCATCGCCTGTGCAGCCGGCTGGCTGACATCCTGGGTAATGAGTTGGCTGTACTTATTGAGTACTTGTTTTGACATTAGGAGGCAAGATTAAATTTGAAATAACCTGCCGGAGGTGGAAGGTTAAAGTGTCAACAAAAATAGAAGTGACAAATTAACCCTGTCATCAAAGTATTGGAAAATGCTACGGTGTTCAAATATCAATAAAATAGCATAGTATTTTGATTGTCAGGTGTTTAAATCAAATAAAACTACTATGTCCAAACAATTTTTCTTTTCTAATTACCTGATCAACAAATGATCAATTCTGATCTTTCAGGCCCCGTTGAAACCATAGAAATTTTGGTGTTGAGTTTCTGTTGAAGGTAGTTGAGGTAGGTTTTTGCTTTTTCAGGAAGTTGGTGCAAAGAGGTAATGCCGCCCAGGTCCTGGTTCCAACCCGGGTGTTGGGAGTAGGCTACTTCCAGATCGGTACGACAGAGATCGAAGGGTAATTCGGTAGTAGTATTACTTTCGTAATGATAGGTTTCTCCTACGAGGATTTCATCAAAATCATTGAGCACGTCGAGTTTGGTGATGATGACTTGTGTAACCCCATTGATCATAATGGTATAAAGTAGCTGTGGTATATCAATCCATCCGCATCTGCGCGGTCTGCCGGTAGTGGCTCCAAATTCATGGCCGATGGCCCTCATTTTTTCGCCGGTTGCATTTTCCTGTTCTGTAGGAAATGGACCGGAGCCTACCCGGGTGCAATAGGCTTTGGCGATGCCCATGACTTCATTGATTTTAGAAGGTGGTATGCCTAAGCCAGAACAGACGCCTGCTGTAATGGTATTGGAAGAGGTAACATATGGGTAGGTGCCATAGTCGATATCGAGCATGGATCCCTGGGCACCTTCAGCCAATACTTTTTTGCGATCGGTCAGGGCATTGTTGATAAAATATTCGCCATTTACTGTTTTTAAGGACTTCAGCACTTCAAGGCTGGAGAACCATTTTTCTTCTTCGGCTTTGAGGTCAAAATCGATTTCAGGAAACTGGCGCAACAAGCCCCTGTGTTTTTCAACCAGGGCATTGTATTTCTGTTGGAAATCGGGAGCCAGGATGTCGCCAACCCTAAGACCATTTCTGCCGGTTTTGTCCATGTAGGTCGGACCGATGCCTTTGAGGGTAGAGCCAATTTTTTCTTTGCCTTTACTGGCTTCTGAGGCTGCATCCAACCATCGGTGGCTAGGCAGGATCAGGTGTGCCTTGCGGGAAATCAACAACCTGTCTCTGTAAGCGATGCCTTCTTTATCGAGGGTAATTAGTTCTTTTTCAAAAGTGATAGGATCAATGACCACGCCGCTACCAATCAGGTTGAGAATGTTGGGCCTGAAGACTCCTGAAGGGATGGTGTGCAACACATATTTGTTTTCATTGATGCGGATGGTATGTCCGGCATTGGGGCCTCCTTGAAAGCGGGCAACGATATCGTATTGGTCGGCAATATAATCTACTACTTTTCCTTTGCCCTCGTCTCCCCATTGCAGACCTAATAAAACATCAATGTACATTGTTATGTGGTTGGTTGTTAAGGCTGCAAATATAGTTATTTTTTTATTCTGTGCCCGGGGTAACCGGGTATCCGGGATCGGGATCCCTACACAAGTAAACTTGTGTAGGGATCCCTATGACAGCGAAGCTGGTGTAGGGATCCGGCACCTGTCCCTATAATGACGAAGTCATTGTAGGGATCCGGGATCATAACTGAGCGGTTTGGGCACAGCCAAAAAAATTGATCCCTACATGCCGCTGGTACGTAGGGATCAATTTAGAGAAGTGCTTCGGCAAGCTCAGTATCGTTCGATTTTGCAAATCAAGATTTGCAATCTCACGGAGCAACACACGCTAAGCACGTGGCAGCGACTAATCTTATTTCGGAGCATCCGGCAACGGGATCCCTACACCGCAGCGTCGGTGTAGGGATCGGGTAACAGAATTTAATTAGGATAGTACACTAAAGAATGTGTGGATGATATCAAAAAAAAAGGGCCCCAATTGGAGCCCCTTTCTTCATCTTATTATAAGTTTTGAATTACTTCAGTACCACAATGTTTTTGGTAATTTCTTCTGCACCGGCTTTGATGCGGGCAAGGTAGGTACCGTTGTTGAGGTTTGAGGCATTGAGCAACAATTCATTACTACCGCTGAGTTTGCCATAGTTTTTGCTGCCTACCAGTTTACCTGTCATATCATAAATTTCTACGCTTACTTCGGCTGGGTTGTCGAGGGTAAGGTCGATGATGGATTCAAAGGCAACAGGGTTGGGGTAGATTACTACGTCACCGTTAAAAGTGATGTCATTGGCACCTACGGTAAATCCTTCTGCTAAAGCTTCTTCCAATTTGGCTGGATAACCGTTGTCGATCAGGCCAGATGGTGCAAAAAGGATAGGAATGATGTGGATGTTTTCCAATT
>JAGNSQ010000078.1 GCA_017987975.1 Saprospiraceae bacterium | reverse complement strand
CCGGCTATGCCATCGATCTCGACAAAGGAGAGAGGGTTAATTTATTTTTTGGAGAAAATACTACGCTCAGGTATTTAAATGCAAAAAACGGGATAGATCCCAAAACAACAAAAGATATGCTGTTCAATCCTGGCAGTGAAATATTCTATGACACCACCCTATTGAGTCCATTGGATATTTTTTTGGGTGGCCATCATTTCATATATATTACCCGTCAGGCCTATGATGGCTGTACACAGTTACATCAGGCTTTAAGTGTACCTGAAATTACATCAAGTTCATGGGATGCTATTAGCAGTATTACATGGACCTCTATCCCCTTATTAAAGAAAGGTGATTCTTGGTTACCCATAGACAAAGGATTGATTCCAAATGACCTGACCATAGGTTTGCGGGTAGTCAAACCTTTTCAATATTCTCAAGAAAATATGGACTTACAAGATATGCGAAAGTGCAGGTCTGGACTTGAATATCCACTCTATCAGTTTGAATTGGCAAATAAAATTGTATCATCATCTCATGATCTCGAAACTCAATTTGCTTTACCTTGGTCATTTAAAAATAATTTTCAGGGTTTTACAATTAGCAACGTAAGCAAGAAATGTACTGTAGAAGTCTACAACCTGGCAGGACAGTGCATTGATCGCGGAAATTTAGATCCAGGTGAAGAATTCATATGGACAAATTTTACTTCACAAATCAAGTCCGGTATTATTTTCACCAAAGTTCATGACCTTGATTCTGGGAAATGGCAGTCCTACAAAACCATTGTCATAAAAGAATAAAATTCATTTCTGAGCGATTTTTAGTACAGGTTGCAATTTTAGATAATCACCTAATAGTATCTTGTTAATATAATAAGAGTAAGTTGCTTTCTAAGGCAACTTACTCTTACTCTATCTTAATCACTTCCTCTCAGCAGGTGGCAAACTCATTATATAATCATAGATAGAACCTATCTCCTCATCTGAAAATACGGCTATACCGGCAAAGGGCATAAACTGGGGATTCAATACTTTCCCCTCGGGTGTCTTTCCATTGCGAAGCGTTTCAATAAACTGCCCCTTGCTCCACTTCCCAGGATTGCCTGAAGAAGAGATATTGGCTACAGGGGGTGAAACAGGATCTGGCGACTTACCGCCGCCAAAATCAGGTTTATGGCAAGAAACGCACCCATGCGAATTTACCATATATAAACCATGTTCAAGGCTGTTGACTTCTGCAGGATGGGGTATGTTTTGTGCTTTTGAATGGTCAATTATCTTGTATGGATACAACTCTCCAAATTGACCGGCCCCAGCTAAAATTTTTGAGAATGCAGTCAGTGATGGAGCATCAAAACGTGTTTCTATGGGTGATAAAGTTTTAATAAAAGCAATAAGACAGCCTAAATCTTGATCGCTCAAATGACACATCGATTCGCTGGGCATAACAAACAACATTCTGCCATCCTTGCCCAAGCCGTGCCGAATAGCCCTAACCCAATCCACATCAGTGTAATGTTCAGTCGGACTGCCTTTGGCCCTCGTCAAGTTGGATGATGCCAATTTCCCAATGGTAGGATCATCAAAAAAGTACTTGCCCTCCAGGTTATTTCCATGGCAGGATCTACAGCCCACCGATAATACACGTCCCCTTTCCACAGCAATAGAATCATTTGGTATTTCCACTTTCGCCGGAGTCAACTCAACCCTGATCTTAGCCTGGGAATTAAAGCGATAGGTGAAATAGGTAGCCGCAATCGCAACAATTAAAAAAAAGGAAAGCAAAGCCAAGCCAAGGATCTTAAATATTTTTTTCATGATGTTAATGATTAAGTTTATGAAAGTTATTTCAACACAAAATTGGCCCATATAACAACCATACCATATCTTATTTGTCGCATACCATTACAATCTTGTCGCACCAAAATTTTATACTGTATATCAATTGTTTAACTCAAAATTTGCTACAAGTTTTATCATAATTGCGACAAGATTATAAAATACAAAGAATTGTTTTCTAAAGTTTTGTGAAAACTTATAAAGAGTTAAAAACAAATTATTCAGTTGCACTCACCTTCATATATTTCTAAATCACCTCCATTTTCAATATTTTATTCCATATAACAAAGATTAACCTGGCTTTTGGAAGAAAAAAGCTTCAGAATACCTAAATTTATCCATCATACAGTGTACAAAGCCATGAAATTGAGCAGATTAACCTTCTACCTGGTATTTACAACGAGCTTCCTTCCCATCCAGGCGCAAAAAAAACTTAACCCGGATAGTCTTTTGCAACTGATTCCTAATATGGTAGATACCCAAAAAATACTTGCCTACCATGACATATGTCGCTACTATGTTGGAGCCAATAAAGACAAATCGATTGAAGCGGCCCAAGCTGCTTTAACCATAGCTGAAAGTAAAAATGACAACAAGTGGGTTGCCCGATGCCTGAATGTTCTTTTTTCAACGCTCAACATCCATGGAGAAAATAAAAACAATCAGGTTTTAGCTGAAAAAGCTTTGCACCATGCACTTCTTTCAAAATCAAAAACAACAATTCTGGAAGCATACGAATCATTAGCCAACACCTACGGCATGAAATCTATGTGGGACAAAGCCATTGAATACTCAGATCAATGTCTGGTGATTGCAAGTGAAATTAAAGATACTGTGGGCCTGTTAAATGCCTATAACATGCTGGCGCTGTGCAATTTAGAATTAAACAGGGCAGCATTGGCACAACAGTACCACCATAAATCTGTAGACCTTAGTCAAAAAATAGGCAGGGTCTATGAATTGGGCAGAGCTTATGCAGGCTTGGCAGAGGTAAATATGAAACAAGGCAACTGGAAGGAAGCACATGTAAATGCAAAAATGGGGGCCGATGCCTTTAAAAAGATGAATTACCCAATAGGCCAGGCTCAATCCTTGGTTTTTGCAGGGGCAGCGCTCTTGCAAATGGAACAACTTGTGGAATGTCGGCAAATGTGCAGAGAAATCATCAGTCTTCTAAAGGAAGCTGGTAATGACGCTGTTCTGGGAGATGCCTATAATATTTTGGGATATGTAGAAATGGAAGAAGGCAGGTACGGGCTTGCATCTGAGTATTTCAAAAATGCAGAAAAGGAAGCCCGAAAAAGTACCAATTATAAACTTCTAAAAGACATTTACCGGGGCCTGGAGATCTTGTCTACTCTTCAAAACAATTTTTCTGCAGCACGGGGCTTTCGCCAACAATTCCAAGTGGCTTCAGATTCATCGTTATCACAACAAATGGTCAGCAACATCACCAACTACCAGGTTAAATATGAAACCGCTGAAAAAGAAAAATTACTGGCTGAAGAGCAGGAAAAAAAGAGCAAGTGGATTTTGGGCTCAATCATTGCCCTCCTCCTACTTACCGGCTTGTTTCTATACCAAAGAAAACAACAGCAGATGCAGAAAAACCAAGCTCGGCTAGAAGCAGAAAAATCCAGACTGGAAGCAGAATTAGAGCACCGTGAAGCCAACAGATTGAGAGAGGTGGACAAAATTAAGAGCACCTTTTTTGCCAACATCAGCCATGAGATCCGCACTCCCCTATCTCTCATCATAGGTCCTCTCGAACAAATGATCAACGGAAGTTTTAAAGGGGATCAGCAAAAATATTACCGGATCATGCACAAAAACGGTAAAAGATTGCTGGAATTGGTCAATCAGCTTCTTTTACTCAGTAAGCTGGAAAGTGGCCGAATGAAGCTAAACGGTTCTAAAGGGAACATCCACAATCTGATCAAAGCCATTGTCAATTCATTTGAAACCATGGCAGACCGCAGAAACATACTTATCGAAATCACCTGTCCTGATGCAGGAGGACAATGTTGTTTTGACAGAGATGCAGTTGAAAAAATTGTGACTAATCTTATCTCCAATGCCATCAAGTTTAGCAATGATGGAGGGAGTATTTTTGTGGCCATCCACTCAGTGACCAGTCAAACCATTCAGATAGACGTCGTAGATACCGGCATAGGTATTTCAGAGGATCAAATACCCAACTTATTTGAACGATTTTCAAAAACCACTCACTCCGAACTTCAACCCGGCAGTGGTTTGGGGTTGGCATTAGTGAAAGAGCTCAGTGAACTACATGGAGGAGGCGTAGCAGTAAAAAGCAAAGACGGAGAGGGATCTGTATTTACAGTCACCTTAAGGGTAGACAGGTCCTTTTTTGACAACCATCAGTTTACCAATCAAACATTGGAGAGCGAAGCTTCTACCTTCGAAACCCAGATTTCAGATACCACCTTTACGTCAGAAAGGTTGAAAAAACGGATACCCCACAAAATAATTCTGGTAGTAGAAGACAATGCCGATGTGAGGACTTACATTAAAGACCAATTGCAAGGCAGTTACCTGATACTGGAAGCCACCAATGGAAAAGAAGGCATTGAAGTGGCAACACTACAGGTACCCGATATCATAATCACAGATATCATGATGCCAGAAATTGATGGCCTAAGTCTTTGTAAAATTATCAAAAAACATCCTCTATTATCTCATATTCCAGTGATTGTGCTGACTTCAAAAACAGAAGAGGCCGATAAAATTTCAGGTCTTGAGGCTGGAGCAGATGATTTTTTAACCAAGCCCTTCCTGGCTACTGAGTTGGTTCTGAAAATTAAAAACTGGTTGACGACTCGGATTCGATTACAAGAAAAATACCTGGGTCCACTGAACCCTTTCTCTCCTGATGCCTTGCAGGAAGAGAACATGGATGCCAAATTTATTCAAAATGTGAGAAATACCATTCAACAAAATTTGGATGATGAAGGCTTTTCGGTGGTAGAACTAAGTCAGAAAGTCGGATTTAGCCGAAGTCAACTACATCGCAAACTTTCTGCTCTAACTGGCAAAGGACCCAATGAAATCATCCGTTCGATGAGGCTGGAAAATGCAAAACATTTGCTGGAATTAAAAGCAGGCAATGTATCTGAAATAGCTTATCGTTGCGGCTTTAATTCACCCGCCTATTTTATCAAATGTTTTAAGGATCAATTCGGAATCACGCCCGGCGAAGTCTAAACTACAACGAATTAGCCTCATGGATATTAGTTACATCACATTTCTATTTGTAAGCACCATACAGCCTAATGCACAATAAGTACCATCTATTATATATTAAAAAATAACTTTCAATCAAGTTTAAATGTAAAAATCTCAATAAATCCTAACTTGTCCGCTCGACGTCTTTGGCATTTCTGCACATGTTAATTGGCGACATCCAGATTGCATTTGTTGCTATATCTTTGTTTAAAATTATGACCATGAAAAAATATCTTTTCTTCTTCATCACAATTATAAGCCAGATTACTTTCGCACAACAAGACTGCTCACCTGGCCTTGCACAGTACATTTACCCCTCTGGAAAGATTGTTCAACATTTATCAACCTCAGGTGCCTTCCTCAACAATGACAGCGGTGAATCGGGTTATAACTACCTTATAAACGATGAACCAGTGTCATTGATTTATACTGGAGGAATATGGATGGCAGCTGTTGACAAAGATGGCAAACCCCGGTTTTCAGGTACTACCTATGTTACAAATAACAACAAATCAGACTGGATACCTGGACCTATTCCAGAAAATGGCGCAGCCACAACAGCCAGCCATTGCAAAAATTGGGATCAATTTTTTATTGTCGACAGAGCAGATTTTTTGACGGCCATTGCACTTATGTACAATAGCGACGGAAGTATTAATAAAGATAACTGCGACCAATTACCAAAAAGTATTCTTGGATGGCCGGGGAGAAATAACCCCAATTTTGAATCAATCCATGGATTTAAACTTCCTGAAAATACGTATGCTTCGTTTTTCGATAACGATGGAGATGCCACATATAATCCATGTTCAGGCGACCTCCCAATATTAGATCCTTATGGGGCACAGATCAATACCTTTGAGGATGTTGTAGCCACTTTTCCGGACAGACTTAGTTTAAATATCCTGAATGACAGGAGTAGTGCCAATTCTCTTTCATTTGGACTTCCCTTGGATATAGAGATCTATCAGGTTGCTTTTGACTACCACAGTCAGGATAGTCTGGAAACGACAACGTTTTACCAGCATAAAATCATTTACAAAGGTGCCGAAACGCTTTACAATAGCAGATTTTCACTCTGGTTTGACCCAGATATGGGTTGTTATTTAGATGATTTTATTGGCACTTCCTCTACCCACAACATGATTTATTTTTACAATACCGACGCAGTGGATGGAATGCCCGCAGATTTTTGCAACGGGGTCTCCACTTTTGGAAGTGAGATTCCAATCACCGGAATTTCTTATCTGGATGGACTCGATTACGTTGATTTTGCTGTAGACTCCGGTGTATGGGTTCGCAATGGTCTTACCTCCTCTCTATATTTGAACAATTGCAGTGTTGGTTCAGTTGAACCAGTAACTTGTGATCCAATTGGACAAGATTCTAACTTTTACTACAAAATGACTGGCAAATGGGCCGCAGATGTACCTGTAACAGTTGGAAGTAATGGATATAACCCTGGATCTACAGACACAACCCAATATGTTTTTGATGCCAATCCTGCAGATGTTTTAGGATGGAGTATGTGCACGGCCAACATGCCTCCATCAGACTTAAGAATGTTAATGTCCACCGGCAGTGGTCCTCTTTTACCAGGAGCCATAGATGAAGTGATAACCGCCATTCAAACCGCTCCTAATGTTAGTCATCCATGCCCTGATATCCAACCATTGATCGATCTCAACAAGGCAGCCAATAACTTCAAAAAACGAGGATGGAGACGTGCTTCCACAACAGCATCCACTGAACCCGAAAAAGAAAAAAATTTGCCATGGTCTTTTGAACCCAATGAAGAAGGATTCAGGCTATCAACCCATGATACCAATGTCAACATGATCGTTAGCGATATAAATGGCAGAACCATAGACCGCCAACAACTCAGTTACAATGAAACATTGACCTGGAAAACAACGGACAGAATTAACCAAGTGTATATCATCCAAGTTAGCAATGAAAAACATTCGCAGGCATATAAATATTTTTCCAGATAAAGTCTTTTCATGTTGAAGTTTACCCCGATTTTTTGTTGAATCCCGAACGTACCTGCGACTGTTGCCCCGCTTCTGAAACCCGAATAAAATGGAGGATGAGGTGGGGCTTTTTTATGCTTCAGAATTATCAACTTAATTAACCGGAGACCCTAATATTTATATAAGGACCTCCGGTTTTAACTTTTTAATTTTTAAAATTGTACATCACCTTTCAACGTAACCGTTGATCCGCTTATCGTCTTGGCATTTATATCAAAAGTGTACAACTTACTACCTTTATCAGTAACTTTTAAAGTACCCGAAGACAATTCTTCTAGTGTCTGACTGACGGGTGAGATTTTTTGATTGGCATAAGCTCCATATGCATCTCCCAGCCCTGAATCAAAAAAGTCTACAATTTTGTATGTCCCATTTAGTTTTGAAGTCGTCGGAATCTCTATATTTAACTCGATAGTATGAAGCTCATTACAATCACTGGAAACTGTTGCAATCTGCATTTGGTAGATGTTACCTTCAAACCCTGAACTGACCAATTGCTGGGCAACCGATAGCAGCTCAGTTTTTCCATTCACAGTAAGCTCTTTATCAGAGGTGGTAAAATTTGTACATGAGTCTTTCTCTTCATCTTTGCTGCAAGACGAAACCATTAGGGCCATACCAAATAGCATCCATAATATTAAACCCTTTTTCGGCATTCTAAGTAACTTCTTCATATAGGAAATATTTAATTAATGAATAAAGGTAAAGGTAAACATATTATAATATTATTTAATACGTATTTTAAAAATATTTATTAATTTCTGCAAACCAAAAAAGACTCAAACCAAATTATATTTGTATTTCATCAAATAGTCCTCATAAAATCAAAATAAGTCTTAACAATTACTTCAATTTTTAGTCTTTTGTTTGGATCATTACTAAATATAAAAAATAGATTATGATGTAAATAATAATCAAAGAGGCAAAAATTAATATCAACATCCATTGCAACTTGATATTTTCATTCATTTTATAGGTCTAAAAACATTTTATTACTTAAAAAGCAGGATGACCTTGTATAATTTATTCTTTGAAAAAGAAAATTAGATGTTTATATGAATAATTTTGTCTTTCCATAAGTTCAATCGTTTTCCATCATGAAATCATTTACCTACCTCTTTTTATGGGTCTTTCTTTCTACTGTCTCCGCTCAGGTGTTGCCGGTTAATCCCCCCGCCCCCGTTGGTCCCCTGCCAAGTCCACAACAACTGGAATGGCACAAGATGGAGCTGACCGCCTTTGTTCATTTTACTACCAATACTTTTACAGACAAAGAATGGGGTTATGGAGATGAGAGCGAACATGTTTTTAATCCTAGCGCTCTCAATACAGAACAATGGGCCCAAACTTTAAAAGACGCCGGCTTTAAAATGATCATTCTTACTACAAAACACCATGATGGGTTTTGCCTTTGGCCAAGTCAATATACAGAGCACTCAGTTAAGAATAGTCCTTATAAGAATGGCAGAGGCGATGTGGTCAAAGAGACAAGTGACGCAGCTAAAAAATTCGGACTTAAATTTGGCATTTACCTTTCTCCCTGGGATCGCAACCATGCCTCATATGGCACAGAAACTTACATTCAATATTACAGGAACCAGCTGCGGGAGTTATTCACCCAATACGGTCCAATAACTGAAATGTGGTTTGATGGAGCCAATGGTGGAGACGGCTATTATGGTGGGGCAAAGGATAGTCGCCACATAGATAGGGCTACCTACTATGATTGGCCAACCACCCTTAAAATGGTTTCTGCCATGGAGCCCCGGGTACTTTATTTCAGTGATGCAGGTCCCAATATCCGATGGGTAGGCAATGAAAAAGGAAGGGCCGGTGAAACCAATTGGAATACCCTCACTCCCGACACCTTGTATGCCGGCCAAAGTGGTATCGAGGGACTACTGGAAACCGGAAGTGAAGATGGGAGCCACTGGATACCTGCTGAGTGCGACTTTTCCATCAGACCAGGATGGTTTTACCACCAGGCAGAAGACTCCAGAGTTAAAACACCCCAACAGCTGTTCGACATCTACCTCACATCGGTTGGCAGGGGCTCCAATATGTTACTCAATATTCCTCCTGACAGAAGAGGTTTGTTTCACGAAAAAGATGTTGAGTCCCTTAACGGATTCAAAGCCATTTTGGACAAAATCTTTAAAAACAATCTAGCCTCAAAGGCAAATATATGGGTGTCCAATACCAGAGGTAACGACAAACAATTTTCGGGCATTAATTTAATTGATGGTCTTTTTGACAGCTACTGGGCTACAGATGACGAGATGACATCAGCCCAAATAGAACTCGACCTGCAAAAAGAGGAAACAATTAACTATATCGTTTTACAGGAGTACATTGCATTGGGTCAAAGGATTAAAGCATTTTCGGTAGAAGCCTTGGAAGATGGTCAATGGAGGGAGATAAGCAAAGGCACTACCATTGGATATAAAAGAATTCTTAAAATCAATCCTCTGCGCACCCAAAAAATTCGCATTCTTATCAAAGATTCAAAAGCATGTCCGGTTATATCCCATCTTGCCATATATTAATTTTTGGGGCATAGGGAATTTATCCGGCTATCTGAAAATATTGTCAAAGGATTTAACACTTAAATAATGTTTACAATATTGGGTAGCTGTTATGACTATGAAGGGGTAAGGAAATCCAAAAAAATAACTTATCATGACCAGGTTCAGACCAGGTCACTGTTGTTTCCTGTACAATAGGAGATAATGATTTATGACCTATTCAAGATTTCTTTTTAGAACTCAACTTATACATCATAAATCCAAAGCCTGCAACCAGGTGAAGCATCACAATTATAAAAATAAAGGTACTCATCTCTACTTACTTTAGGAGGTGAATGTATTTCATCTTTTGAAATGCAACGGTGACAAAGGTTACTTTATTACAACTTGTTGACCCACCGCTTGCATTTTTACCCATGCTGCGAACTATTACCAGATTTCAGGTAATTTGTTTAGTTTTGGCCTACCTAAAACACAGCTTATGCCAAAACAGAAGTGGACATTACTGACCCTGGTACTTTTGACCATTACCGCCGCTCTTCATGTGGTTCACGAGTACATGACCCCACTCAACCCTGGGGTACTTATGGCTTCAAGGTGGTTTTTTACAGGTGTACTCTCTATTTATGCCTACAACAAACGCTCACTCACAACCTGGATCCTGGTAGCTATGGTTATTGGAATAGCCATTGGCATCGATTTTCCTCATTTTTCTCAAAACCTTCAATTTTTGAGCAAAATCTTCCTTCGCATGGTCAAAACCATTGTGGCACCTCTTCTTTTTGCTACCCTCGTTGTGGGCATTGCCGGTCACGCTAACCTCAAACAAGTGGGAAGAATGGGATGGAAGTCTATCTTATATTTCGAAATCGTCACCACCCTTGCCCTGGCCATCGGACTATTTTTTATCAACCTTACCCAAGCAGGCATTGGCATTAAGGTTCCCGAAGCCTTGCTCAGAGAATTACCCGAAACAAAAATTAAAACCTGGCAAGACCACATCATAGACATCTTCCCGGAAAACATCATCAAATCGGTATATGAAGGAAATGTACTACCCATAGTAGTATTTTCTGTTTTGTTTGGTATTGCCCTCGCCATGTTATCCGAGACAAAAAAAAGGCCCATGCTGGAGTTCACAGAAAGTATGGCAGAAACCATGTTTAAATTTACCAACATCATTATGTATTTCGCCCCTTTTGGGGTGGGTGCAGCTATCGCTGTGACCGTTGGCCACCTCGGTGTCGACATTCTTAAAAATTTATTTTTACTGCTTTGTACCCTCTATATGGCACTCACGGCATTCATTCTACTTGTCTTGTTGCCCATTGCCATTTTTATCAAGATTCCCATTAAAAAATTTATAAAAGCCATTAAAGAACCTGTTTCCATCGCTTTTGCGACAACTAGTTCTGATTCAGCTTTACCAACCGCCCTGGAAAACATGGAACGATTTGGCGTACCCCGTCACATCGTATCTTTTGTCATTCCTACCGGTTATACTTTTAACCTGGATGGTACTACTCTTTACTTATCGCTTGCATCTATCTTTGTGGCCCAGGCCGCCGGTTATGATTGGGGCATAGGTGAGCAGTTTATGGTTGGCCTTTCGCTCATGCTCACCAGCAAAGGGGTGGCCGCAGTACCTAGAGCCTCCCTTGTCATATTGATAGCCACAGCCACAACCTTCAATCTTCCTTTATGGCCCATCATGGCTATTTATGGCATCGACGAATTGATGGACATGGCCCGGACATCTGTTAATGTGGTGGGCAACACGCTTGCCTCCTGTGTAATTGCACGCTGGGAAGGAGAATTTGATGACCAAAAAGCCCTGGCTTACGAAGAATAAAATTTTATGCTAAACAACTTTTTACTTATGTCCCTTCACTGGACCGATCTCTTACAACCACAGTGGTACATCAACCATGGTGGATTATTTCTGCTGCTCTTCGTCGTCTTTGCAGAGACTGGCTTGTTTGCCGGCTTTTTCCTTCCAGGAGATTCTTTGCTTTTTGTGGCCGGCATCTACAGCAACAAACTGGCTCAATGGCTATATGACTGGAACAATGATTTTCTTAATTTGATGATGATAGTAATACTGGTTACTATAAGCGGAATTTTAGGCAACATTGTCGGCTATTGGTTTGGTAAAAAAAGTGGACCGGCCCTTTATAAAAGAAAAGATAGTTTTTTCTTTAAACAGAGATACTTACGACAAGCAAGCGATTTTTATGAAGAAAATGGTGGATTTACCATCATTGTTGCCCGCTTCGTACCCTTCGTGCGCACCTTTGCCCCTATTGTTGCCGGCATTGTCAAAATGGACTATGCCAAATTTATGTGGTACAATATTGTGGGCTGCATTGCATGGTCTTTCTCCATGCTTGGAGCGGGTCATTATCTTCATAAATTTTTCCTGAATCACTATCAGTTTGACCTTACTCAACACCTGGAGATCATTGTACTGGGCATTGTATTTATCACTACACTGCCTGTCTTTATCAAAGTATTGAAACACAGGAAATCAAAACACCATGAATGAAAAATCGCATGTAGGCATTTTTTCACTACCTGTCCTGGTTGGAGCCTTGGGTTACTTTGTAGATATTTACGACCTACTTCTGTTTACCCTCGTTGGAGAGAAATCATTGCTGGACCTGGGTGTAACAGGTGATGTGATCAATAGTTATAAATTAAGTATCCTCAATTATCAAATGCTCGGATTGATGATCGGTGGCATTATCTGGGGTGTATTGGGTGACCGAATAGGCAGAATGAAGGTCCTTTTTGGGTCTATTTTGATCTACAGCATCGGAAACATTGCTAATGGTTTTGTCGACAATGTTGAGCAGTACAACATCCTACGTTTTGTGACCGGAATTGGCCTCGCAGGTGAATTAGGGGCAGGCATCACCCTGGTAAGTGAGCTGCTTGCCAAAGAAAAGAGAGGTATAGGAACAAGTCTGGTAGCTGGTGTAGGACTCACAGGTTGTGTTGTTGCCTATTTTATTTCTCGACATCTGGATTGGAGAACCTGTTATTTTTTAGGAGGTGGATTAGGACTTTTACTTTTGTTACTTCGCGTTTCTGTATTAGAAAGTAGCATGTTTCATACCATGAAAGACACAGCTGTACAAAAAGGCAACTTTTTCATGTTTTTTACCAATCCAAAAAGATTTAAAAAATACATCCTTTGCATCCTCATTGGCCTGCCTACCTGGTATGTGATTGGCATACTGGTCAATCTGAGTAACAAATTTGCCACCAGCATGGACGTAATTGGTAAGGTTGAGTCTGACCGTGCTATAATGTTGGCCTATGCTGCTATCGCTGCTGGCGACATTGCAATAGGTCTGCTAAGTCAATATTTGATGAGCCGTAAAAAAGCGCTGTATATATTTTATGGATTATCCGTGATCTCATTTATCGCATTTTTTAATTTGAATGGTGCAACCAATACTACCATGTACTGGGTGTGTGCCGCCCTGGGCTTTAGTACAGGCTTTTGGGCTATCTTTGTTACCATTGCCGCCGAAAGTTTTGGTACCAACCTAAGGGCTACTGCAGCTACCACCGTTCCCAATATGGTTCGAGGTGCCCTGCCGCTTATTACCATTTTGTTTAAAACCCTGCAACAGAGTTATTCATTTACCCATGCAGCAATGATTACAGGGGTAGTTGTTTTTGTCATATCGGTAATAGCAGCGATTTTAATCGAAGAAACGTTTACAAGAGACCTAAACTACCTTGAACACTAAGTAAACTAAACCACCGCTATGATACATCTCACCCTTGCCCTCTGGCTGGTCTTGCAGACCTGTCCTAAAAATTATAATTGTACAAGCCCTGATTGGGGCTTCTGGGGCCATAGAAAACTCAATAAAATGGCCGTTTTCACCCTTCCCAGAGAGATGCTTCCTCTTTATAAGCCCGGTATTGATTATTTGGAAGAACATGCCGTGGACCCGGACAAACGAAGGTATGCTACCCCTTATGAAGCCATTCGGCATTACATCGATTTGGACCAATGGGGAAGCCTGCCTTTTGACTCCCTTCCTCGGGAATGGAATAAGGCTCTGGCCCAATACAGCAAATGGGGACTACTCCATGAATCTGGAGACACCATCTGGCTGAATTTTAAAATAATAAATGCCGATACTTTGTTGATTGAGTCGTCACAATCCCGCATATCATTAAAACAATACCAGCACATTTTTAGCCGCTTTGTTTTGCCTCAATACTATGAAGAAGAATGGATTTGCTCTATAGACACGATCAATTCCATTTTGAATTTAGATCTAACGGGAAAGCACTATTTTTGGAAAGACCAGTTTTCAGAACACGGCATTCTGCCCTACTACCTTCCTATTGCCCTCGACAAGCTTACACGAGCCTTTGTTGAAGGAAACAAAGATAAAATCCTAAGGTTTTCAGCAGAAATCGGACATTACATTGGAGACGCCCATGTCCCCCTTCACACCACTAAAAATTACAACGGTCAGCTCACTGATCAACATGGCATCCACGCCTTTTGGGAATCACGATTACCTGAACTTTTTGCTGATGCTGAATACGATTTTTTTGCCGGTAAGGCTGAATATATCAAAGACCCTATCCCCTATTTCTGGGATATCATTTTTGAAAGTCATCGCCTACTCCCCGAAGTATTGCAAGGCGAAAAATACCTCAGTGAAATTTTCCCTAAAGACAACCAGTTTTGTTATGATGAAAGATTGGGCCAAACCGTCAGAATCCAATGCAGGGAATATGCCCGCGCCTACCACGACAGTATGAAAGGTATGGTCGAACAAAGAATGAGGGACGCAATCAAATCCATCGGTTCCGTTTGGTATACTGCCTGGGTCAATGCCGGCCAACCCGACCTCAAATATCTCACTCAATCACCCACACTTCCAATAGTAGATGAAGATAATCAAGACGCAAATAAACCTCAAAAAAATAAAATCAGAGACCACGAAAACTAATTATCATTTTCATATCAAAAAACCCTGATGACATGCAAAATTATAGTACTTACAAAGACCTGCAAGTGTGGAAATCCTCCATTCAATTAATCCAGGACATCTACCAAATTTCATCGTCCTTTCCCGACTCTGAAAAATTTGGAATTACTTCACAGATAAGAAGAGCCAGCATCTCCATTGCTAACAACATTGCAGAAGGTAAAGGTCGCCTCAGCCGCCTCCAATTCCGCCACTTCTTAAACATTGCCCGAGGTTCCGCCTGTGAAGTATCTAATCTTCTTGAAATCTGCAAAAATTTGAAATTTATCTCTCAAGAACAATTCGATCACCTGGACAAACAAACCGACAAAATCTCAGCCATGCTTTATAATTTATATTTCCACCTCAAATAACCCCTCCGATCCCTACGCCGGCTCCGCCTTCATAGGGACAAGCACATCCGATCCCTACACCAGCTCCGCTTTCATTTGGACAAGTACATCCGACACCTCTGATCCCTACGGCGGCTCCGCCTTCATAGGGACAAGCACATCCGATCCCCTCGAAACCTCCACCGTTGCTCCGATCCCGGATCCCTACGCCGGCTTTGCCTGCATAGGGACAGGTGCTCCGATGCTCCGTGACACGTTCCCAGATGCTCGGTTGCCGGATGCTCAGTTGCCGGATCCTTACGCCGGCTCCGCCTTCATAGGGACAAGCACCTCC